>NZ_JAVFHM010000205.1:0-1323 GCF_041954005.1 Priestia sp. BR_2
GTATTTGTTATGTGCAGGCAAGTAATAAGTAAAGTCAGAGGAGCCGGGAGAATTACTTTCGGCTCATTTTATATACTATTGAAGTATATGAAAGCTGCAGAAAATGTCATCTGCAGCTTTTTTAGCGGAAGTATATAATAAAAAAACGAGATATATTCGAATTGAACTATGTCCCTTTCTCCTTGAAACTACTTTTCTTCCTATTCATACTCCAACAGCTCTTTCTATGATAAAATAATAAAACTAACTAAGTTTCACATGGAAACTTGAAATGTAAGGTGATTAGATACATGAAGTTAATTATTGAAGAAAAGCCGAATCAAGGGTCGACGCTCGCTTCACAGTTTAAGCCAAAGCGTCACGAGGGCTATTTAGAGATTCCACCGAATGAAGTGTTTACAGACGGAGCATATGTAACGTGGGCAGTGGGGCATTTATGTCAGCTTGTAAGTCCGGAAGATTATAAGCCGGAGTGGAAAAAGTGGTCAATTGACACGCTGCCGATGATTCCAGACCGTTTTCAATATGAAGTGACGCGCTCAAAAGCGAAGCAGTTTCAAGTGGTAAAAAAACTGCTTAAAAAGCCGACGGTCACAGAAATTATACATGCGGGAGATGCGGGGCGCGAAGGAGAATTAATCGTCCGTAATATCATCCAGCTCTCAGGTGTGCACAAGCCCATGAAGCGATTGTGGATTTCTTCTTTAACGCCAAAAGCCATTTATGATGGGTTTCAACAGTTAAAAGATGAAAGCGATACGCGCAACCTTTATTATGAAGCATATACAAGAGCATGTGCGGATTGGGTCGTTGGAATGAATGCATCACGCGTGTATAGCATTTTATTGAAAAAGCATGGCATGTCAGATGTTTTTTCAGCAGGACGAGTTCAAACTCCCACTCTTGCTTTGATCGTGAAGCGTGAAAAAGAAATTGATAATTTTAAATCAGAGCCTTTTTGGGAAGTGCTTGCTAAGTTTGATATTGAAGGAAAGAAGTATGAAGGTAAATGGCATCAAGACGGAGAATCACGCCTCAAAGAAAAAGAAATGGCGTATAAAATTGCTCAGTTTTGCGAAGGAAAAGACGCACAAGTTCATGAACTTGTAACGGAGCGAAAAGAGTTCCAGCCGCCTTTATTATTTAACCTATCCTCACTTCAAGCAACCGCGAATAAAGCGTTTAAGTTTTCTCCTAAAAAGACGCTTGATGTGCTGCAAGGGCTGTACCAGAAAGGAATTGTTTCTTATCCGCGGTCAGACTCAAACTACGTAACAGAAGGCGAAACAGAAACGTTTCCTGAGATTTTAGAAAAGCTGAGTG
>NZ_JAVFHM010000206.1:0-1797 GCF_041954005.1 Priestia sp. BR_2
TTAAATAAAGTAAAAAGTTCTGATATATCGTCAGTACTTTTTATTATAGCAGCGAACAATGGTCTTAATATAAAGGTTGAGCTTGCTTGAAAAATTAGCTATATGTTTCCTGTAGAAGCTTGTTAATAACAATCACAATAGCTAACATACATCACTTAGTCATTCAAACGTTAAACATTCCTTATATAAGCTCGTTCCATTGACTGGCTATGATAGGTTTGAGTGTATGTGGTAAACATCGAAACATTGGTAAGTATTCCTGCAGCAAGCATTAACAATGTAAGCGAAGAACCTCCAAAGCTTATAAAAGGAAGAGTGACACCAATAATCGGAAGAAGACCCGTGACAGCTCAAAGATTTACAAATACTTAAACAGCCATCATAACAGAAATACCGATAGCTAACAGTGCTACAAAAGGATCGCGACACTTAATAGCTGTTTTTAATCCTTCAAAAATAATAAAAAACAGTAGCCCTAATACAAGAAGTACACCCCAAAATCCCAGCTCTTCTGCAATAATGGCCATAATAAAATCCGTATGTGATTCAGGCAAGTAGCCCGTTTTTTGAATGCCTTGGCCCAGCCCCATACCTAATATTCCTCCATTTCCTATAGCTACATAAGAATTAACAAGCTGATATCCATCTCCTTGTTGATTTTCAAAAGGATGTAAGAATCCAGTGAAGCGAGCTAAACGCCCAGGAGAAAACAAAAGATCCATGTTTCCAGTTATTAATAACACGGCTAACATAATGAGTGTGCCAATTACACCTAGTAAACTAATTTTCAAAATAGATTTTTTTGAAAGGCCTGAACATAACACAATAGCTGCAACTGTTCCTAAAATAAGCAAGGCTCCGCCATAATCAGGCTGTAAAATAATTAAAAAACAAATTAAAAGCACAACCAGCATAGGTGGAAGAATCGACCTTTTTAAATCATTGATATACTCTTGTTTGTTTGCAAAAACAGCGGCTAAATAGATAATGAGCGTTAATTTTGTTATTTCTAACGGCTGGATAGCAATAGGCCCAATTTTAAACCAACTTTGTGCATTACCTGCTGTGTGTCCAAAAGCTAAAACTAAAATAAGGAGTGCAACAGCGACACCTAATAAAACTTTTAATACTGCTTTTTCCTGATAAATTTTATACGGAACGATAGCCGCTAATGTGAAAATGATAAAGCCTGCTATAAGAGCAAGCTTTTGTTTTTTATAAAAATAATCCCCAGATACGCCATAACGACTAATTGCTGTTACCATGCTAGCACTATAAACCATAATTAAACCGATCAGGCTTAGAACAATTAACGCAGTAATAAATTTGTAATCGTAACACTTTAGAATTTTTTTGAACATAAAAACTCCTCCTAAAAAAACCACCTAATAACGGCTATATACAAGAGAGAAAATAAAAAAATAAACATATATTTCAATATTTTCATACGAATCTTTAGGTCTGAATTTATTTCTTTAGCTATTTTTTTACTAGTCATTGTATTACCTCACATCCTGATCAAACATATAAGCCTTTGATCGAAAGCTTATATTTAATACTAGTCCCATCAAAAACATCGTACTCATTAACGCACTTCCTCCGTAGCTTATAAACGGCAGTGGTATTCCCGTTATCGGAAGAAGTCCTATACACATGCCCACATTTTCTAAAACATGAAAGAAAATAATTGAAATAACGCCGGTACAAATGTATGTAGAGAATTGATCTTTCGTATGAAATGCGACCGTGATAATTTGATAAATAAGCACCATAAATAAGAAAAGGATAAGGCTAGTT
>NZ_JAVFHM010000207.1:0-923 GCF_041954005.1 Priestia sp. BR_2
TACTAGAAATGGGCCAAAAACAATGGGCATCTCTCCTAGAACTTTGGGATGAAGACTTTTATAAAAATACCACCATGTTTTCTTTCTAGCCAAAAAACATTCTGCGAGAACAATTAGATTTACAATTAATGAAGAAAGAAAAAATTTCTTTAAAGTTTGCTGCCCTAATAACGGAATAGAAAGCCAAGGTACTATTAGTAAAGCTAATAGGTACTTCTTATATTTTTCCATTGAAGTAAACATCCTTTTTTATTTTAAGTTCTCCTAAAAGGAAAATTTTATTACCGAACTTAACTATAGTTCTGAGGATTAATTAATAGTATTTTGAGCAAACTAATTACATGTAGAATTTCTAAAGGAAACCCACCTCTGACAAATCAGGTGGGTTTTTCGTTTTTTTAAGCTGTATAGGATATACAGAGCTAGTCGACATGAAACAAATTATCGGAAATCAATTACTTCACTGGTACAATAACATTAGTAATTCGCAAAGTTTATATACAAATTGTTTCGGGAAGTACTGATTAGCCTAAAAAGGTGAGCATAACTATTATGCTCACCTTTTTCCTAACAATGTGAAAATAGACGATAACCTATAGAATAATTAATGCTTATGCTAAAGATGACATTCTTAATAAGGATGTTAACCTATGGTTCGTTTTTCTAATTAAGAATGTAGCTCTAATGACTAAAGTTATTACGCCTGAGAATAAGCTAATAAAATTATTCAAGATTTTCCCCTCCACATTGAATTATAGTGTTAGAAGCTAACACTATAATTATTATTAGTGTGAGAATAAAAATTATTCAGTGTTCAATTATTGTCGCTTGTGTTTTTTATCTTACAGAGAATTATCGTCCTTATAGCTAGTCCAAATAATATAACAATAGGTACTGAAAGTATGGATAATCATATTAACTCC
>NZ_JAVFHM010000208.1:0-858 GCF_041954005.1 Priestia sp. BR_2
GGATGAAGTTATTAACGTTCGTTATCGAAATAGCATCTATCAGACCATTGATCGTTTGCATCGCGATAGAGCGATTGTCATTCAAGAGAAAAAGCAGAACGAAGGGAGACCAGATTTAATTGTTTATGAAGTAACGGAAGAAGGGAGAGAAGCTGCGTACGAGTGGATAAGAGAAATGCTTTCTACCCCCAAAAAGGAATTCTTAGAATTTCCAGCTGCTATTTCCTTTCTTGCTCTTTTAACACCGGAAGACGTAAAAGAGCACCTACAAAAAAGAGTGCTTGCTTTAGAGAAAACATTAGCTTACGTAGATAAGCAGATGGAAATAGCGACAAGTAGGGGCATTCCACGTTTGTTTTTACTTGAGGTGGAATATCAGCGAACTATGTCACTTGCTGAGTTAAAATGGATCCAAGCTACTATCAACGATATACAAGGAGAAAAATTAAAATGGGATTGGGAATGGTTACGCGAGATATCGTTATATCTTACCTCTAAAGAAGAATCAATGGACTAACCCTTCCTAATGCTTATTGAATTATTTATAATTTACACAATTTCAGAATTCATTATGGTACAAAAGGAGAAAAATGATTAAATATGAATGCAAAACAAGGCAATTTAAAGCTAGTGCTGGCAGGTCTTTTGCTAGCAATTTTAATGGCGTCTATGGATAACACGATTGTCGCTACTGCTATGGGAACTATAGTCGGAGAGCTTGGCGGTCTTGATAAGTTTGTATGGGTTACATCAGCTTATATGGTTGCTGAAATGGCAGGTATGCCAATATTCGGTAAGCTCTCCGATATGTTTGGACGTAAAATGTTTTTTATTTTTGGACTCATCGTCTTTCTAGTT
>NZ_JAVFHM010000209.1:0-2433 GCF_041954005.1 Priestia sp. BR_2
CACTAATCCTGTTACTTTTTTCCTTGCTGAATTTTTTCTTCAAATGGAATAGGATTATATAGCTATGCTACTGCTTTATTTTATTCTTTTAGACACCTTCCAAACAGCCAATTTGATCACTGGACTTAGCTATCCTATCTAAAAGGTAAGTGCCTCAGAATTGTGTATACAACATAGCATAGCCATAGATTATTGAGCATTCATTCAACTTATTTTTGACATAGTTTTGAATGTAAAAGCTATATAGCTATACGGCTTGCACGCTAATGTAATTAAACTTACAGACAGCCAATTTTAAGTCACTTGACGATTTCCCTCACATTGCACAAGATACGTAAAAGAAAATTAAACAACTGGAATCTTTTACATACATCGATAATTAGTGGGGAAAATATCCTTAAATAAAAACATAGGAGCTTAGATTTAATGAAGTTCATTAAAAAATTATTAAAGTATAACAAAGATAAAAATGAAAAGAATCCTTCAAAAAAAAGAGAAAAAATCTCTAACCCTGCTTTCTCAACAATTAAAGAAAATATCTTCACAATAAATCAAATTTTTTCAAATACAGAGGATTTAGTTATTAAAAATCTAGAGGTGAAGGATGTACAGGGTGTCATTATTTATCTTGAAACGATGGTAGATAAGGAAAAGATACAAAAATACGTTTTGAATCCTTGTTTAAAATCCCCCTTGGAACCAATCTCGGATATGCTCGGTGCTAACTTCCAGTCTGCGACTGTTTTTAATCAGGTTGAGGCTGCGCTTTTAGAGGGTTCTTGTGTTCTAAGTTTAGACGGTTATGCAGAGCTGTTTATTGTTGATGTCTCTCTATCAAAAGAACGTTCTATTACAGAACCGGAGAACGAAAAAGTTGTTCAAGGATCTCATGATGGGTTTATTGAAACCCTTTTGACAAACCTTCACTTACTTAGAAAAACAGTGCATAGTCCTAATCTATCCGTGAAGTATCTTCCTACTGGTACACAAGTGAAATCTAAAATAGCACTTGTTTATTTAAATAACCTTGTTGATGAAGAAATAATTCATGAATGTGAATATAGGATAAAATCTATATCGATGGATAATGTTGTAAACATTGGATTCTTGGAAGAATTAATAGAAGATTCTACACTATCACCTTTTCCTCAACTATTAAACACAGAAAGAGTAGATCGTGTGGCAGGACATTTAAATGAAGGCAGAGTTGCTGTATTAATGGAAGGAAGCCCAACTGCTTTACTTTTTCCGGTTACCTTTTTCGCTTTTTATCAGTCACCAGACGATTATAGTTCTCGGTGGATAATTGGAACTTTTATACGTTCTATTCGACATGCCAGTTTTTTAATTTCGATTATATTGCCAGCTTTTTATATTGCTGTTATCGCCTTTCACTTTGAAGTATTGCCTGATGAACTTGTAAATCCCGTTGGAAGTTCAATTAATAAGATTCCTTTTCCCCCATTGATTGAAGCATTAATTTTGGAATTAACCATTGAATTAATTCGAGAGGCTGGAATACGTCTTCCCTCAAGAATTGGTCAAACCATTGGTATAGTTGGAGGACTTGTTATTGGGGACGCTGTCGTTCAGGCAGGACTTATCTCAACTACAATGATTGTTGTTGTCGCTCTAACTGCTATTTCTTCTTTTTGTGTTCCATCTCACGGAATGAGTGACGCGGTCCGGTTGTTACGCTTTCCTTTTATGTTTCTTGCTGCCTCATTTGGATTTGTTGGAATAGTCTTTGGATTTATTGTTCTTTTAGCTCACCTATGTAAGTTAGAGTCTTTTGGTACGCCCTACTTCGCTCCATTTGCTCCACTTAGAATAAAAGATATTAAAGATACTTTTTTAAGATTGCCCATTTGGAAATTAAAAACACGACCATTAGATTCACATCCTAAGCATATCGAACAACAAGATCCTTTAAGGGGATGGAACTACAATGATACGAAAAGAAAATAGAATTTCAAATACACAATTGTTTTTTATTATTATTCAAGCTCAAATTGGAGTTGGTATCTTATCAATACCTCATGACGTATCACTAATATCCAAAAACGATGGATGGATATCAACTTTAATTGCAGGGGCAATGGTGCAAGTCATTATTCTGGTTTTGTGGGGGCTTGGCAGAAAATTTCCGTCTTTAACTATTTACGAAATAATACCTCATTTAATAGGAAAAAGGTTAGGAAAGATTATTATTTTCTGTTATGCCATTTACTTTATCGTGACAGGAAGTTTAGTTTTATCTCGTTTCATTCAAGTAATTGATACGTGGATTCTACAGAGGACACCAAACTGGATATTAATTCTTTTAACGTTAGGAGTTTGCGTGTATCTTGTAAAAGATACTTTAAGAAGCATTGCTCGTTTTTATGTACTTGTTACACCATTATTAATTATCCTATTTGGTTTAGTTACGTA
>NZ_JAVFHM010000210.1:0-558 GCF_041954005.1 Priestia sp. BR_2
GCATCGTACGTGTGAAAGGGGATAAAAATACAACCATCATCGGAGGCCTTGCGGCTTTTTATAATCAAAGACAAGTAGGGCATGTAGAAGCGGGACTTCGTACATGGAATAAATATTCTCCGTACCCGGAAGAAATGAACCGCCAGTTAACAGGTGTATTAGCGGACCTTCATTTTGCTCCTACTACAAAATCTGCACATAACTTGCTGCAAGAAAACAAAAAAGAAGAAACGTTATTTATTACAGGAAACACAGCAATTGATGCACTAAAAACAACTGTATTAGAAGAATATTCTCATCCGGTATTAGATCGTGTAGGGGACGATCGTTTAATTCTGTTAACTGCTCACCGCCGTGAAAATCTTGGTGAACCAATGCGCAATATGTTCCGTGCAATCAAACGAATTGTAGAGGAACATGATGACGTACAAGTAGTCTACCCTGTACATTTAAATCCTGTTGTTCGTGAATTGGCGGATGAAGTGTTAGGAAATGATCCTCGCATTCACTTAATCGAACCTTTAGAAGTAGTGAACTGCAATAATTTCGCTTCGCGTG
>NZ_JAVFHM010000211.1:0-672 GCF_041954005.1 Priestia sp. BR_2
AACCTTCGGCGATCAGGGAGCCGTTCAAGGAACCCTCAGCGACGTTCGCGCCGGTGATAGTCCCTTCAGCAATTTGGCTTCCGGTAACAGAGCCGTCAGCCAGGGTGAAGTTATCAAAGGCATCCGGTCCAAGGTGTCGGCCCTCGATGGATCCCTCGGCCATCTGAGAGCCGTTCAAGGCCACCTCGGCCACATTCGCCCCCGTGATATAGCCTTCACGGATCTGGCTCCCTGTTTCTGACACATCGGGCAGGGGGTATTTGTCAATGGCATCGGGTGCGGGTGGCTTGCTATCAACGGTCCCCTCGGCCAGGGTGAAGGTGTCAAAAGCATCCGGTCCAAGGTGCTGGCTCTCGATGGCGGCGTCAGCAATTTGGGACCCGGTCATGGATCCCTCGGCCACGTTAGGGCTGGTAAAAGTCCCTTCAGCAATTTGGCTTCCTGTTACTGAACCATCGGCCAGGGTGAAGTTGTCAAAAGCATCCGGTCCAAGGTCTGTCTCCTCGATGGATCTGTCTGTAATCTCGGAACCGATCACGGACCTCTCGGCCGCAGTCGCGCCATTGATAATCCCTTCCGCTATTGGACTGCCTGTTCCAGCGCCGACTGCATATGCTAACGTTGCAAGCTGTTCCGGTCCAGGGTCCTACCTGCAACAGCACTCCGCTGTCC
>NZ_JAVFHM010000212.1:0-636 GCF_041954005.1 Priestia sp. BR_2
GGCATACTAACCACCTTAGCTAAAAAAGTCTTTTCTTCTACGCTGAAAATTCACTTTCACAATCCATTGACAAAAATGATAGTATTCAGAATTTGCATCTGGCATCTTAACACTTAACTTTTTTTGGAGAATCTTCCATTGAACTTTATTTAATTTCATGAATGACCTTTTATTTTTCTTCATATATTGTAATAATTTTTCATTCATCGTAAAACCATGATTACTTGGATTTACCCCTTCTGCAAGAAGATTGGCCATTGTACGGGCACATTTTTCACATTTTCCGCAGTTTTGTCCTTTTTTTGATTCCCAGCATACCCTTAATTGTAGTTTAGAACCTTTTTTCTTTATATAATCTGTGATAATTTGTATCTTATCAAACCTATTTAGCTTCGTACCGTCTAAATTAACCCTCGTCTCACCCCATTTAATATTATTCTCAATTAATGGGTGTGATCCCCATGATGTGGAATATAATTTGTTGTTATTTGACAAAAGGGGTGTGGAAGCAAAATGAATTTTATTCACACCCTTAATAAAGGATAAAGGAGCAGATAAACCTACTAGACCCAAACCATGCTGAATGCCTCCCCACCATCCCCTAAGACCCTGCTTAGCATAGTCTTTGTTAAGGTT
>NZ_JAVFHM010000213.1:0-1123 GCF_041954005.1 Priestia sp. BR_2
ATATTATGTGTATGAAAATTGCAGTGTTTCCGTTATTAGTTACATAAATCGTAGGAGCAGGGTCGTAAAAAATGGCGGTGCTGTTATACAGTAAAATTTGTATGACAATCTTTCAAATAATATGTTATACTAGCTATAGACCTAATCTTTCTTACATTTTAGTATAGAAAACCTAAATTCCCAAGGAGCACCCTTATTCTTCAAAAACATTAACGATGAGGGTGCTTTTTCCTGTCTTAAAAGTTAATTAATGGTAGAAATTCCTTGGTGTTACATAAATAGATATTTGTACTAACCGATATTTCTGATTTTTTAATCTTTTAATTGACAAGCTAGAGAAACACGTGTAGTATTGTCCCTAGTTAAATAAATTGAATATTCTTATCTCGAGAGGTGGAGGGACTGGCCCTAGGAAGCCTCGGCAACAGACTGTTAAAGTACTGTGCCAATTCCAGTAGCAATTTGCTTGAAGATAAGAAGAGAACCCATAACGATTATTAACCTCTTCTTATTTTTAAGAAGAGGTTTTTTATTTTAAAAAGAAAGAAGGAAACAAACTCATGACAAAGACACTAGTGAAGACTCCATTTAAAGCTGATCACGTAGGCAGCTTTTTACGACCAACTCCCCTTAAAGAAGCAAGAAAAGCGTATGCAAATGGTACAATTAATAAAGACGATTTAAAATTTGTAGAGGACAAAGAAATTGAAAAGCTTGTCCAGAAGCAAATTGAAGTAGGTCTTAAATCTATCACGGACGGTGAATTTAGACGTTCTTGGTGGCATTTGGACTTCCTATCAGGCTTAGAAGGTGTAGAGCAGTTTGAGACAGAATATATCAGCCAATTCAAAGGTGCAAAAACCAAAAATAACGCAATTAAGGTAGTAGGTAAAGTGGACTTCAATCATCATTATATGGTGGAACATTTCACGTTTTTAAAAGAAGCTGTCGAACGACATGGTGATGGAAGCCAAGTCTCTAAATTTTCAACTCCAATCCCAAACATGTTATTTACTCGCATTCAAGAAGATACATATTACAATGGAAACAGAGATCAATTTTATCATGATACTGTGGCGGCTTATCAGAAAGCGACTCAAGCCTTTTACGACGCAGGCTGCCG
>NZ_JAVFHM010000214.1:0-2639 GCF_041954005.1 Priestia sp. BR_2
TGGCAAAGGGGCCGGGTGTGTCGGTAACCTCTCACATCATCGCAACGTCGCAGAACAACATTCACTATTATATATAAAAGATAGGCGCATTGCAAGCACTAATTCATATTTGATATGTATTTACATTCGCTCCGTGCTTTCCTTGAAATTTTCGGCTGAAACCGCAGCTTCGGACGTGGCTTCCCGGATGCTTCCAATCGTCATGGAGAGCAGCTTCATTTCTTTCTCCGCGCTCATCATTCGATCCGCACCGGACTGTACGGACATCAGAATGCTGGAGAACAGCTTGCTGGATTCCTCGGACTGTCTCTTCCCTTGCATCGTTAGCCCTTGAACCTGGTTAATAGATTCTACCACTTCCGCCGTGATGGATCTCGACTTGGATACGATACCGGCAATTCGGTTCACGGTCGTCCTCGTGTCCTCCGACAGGCGGCTTACCTCTTGGGCTACAACGGCAAAACCCTTTCCATGCTCTCCGGCGCGTGCTGCTTCTATGGTGGCATTTAAGGAAAGCAGCTTGATCTGGGAGGCTATTTCCTGAACATTCACCGCTATAACGGAAATCCGCTTGGAGGATTCCTGAAGTTCTTGCACCGCATGCTGCATCCCGGCCGCGCTTTGGTCAATCGCATTCATTTGATCCTCTAACTCTGCTATTTTAGCTTCACCGGCCCTCGCATCCGATATCGAGCCCTGCGTTGTGGTCGAAGTGCGTTCAAATGTATCAGCCATCTCGCTACTGCTGGTCATCAGGCGTTCTACAGCCTCATTAATATCCAGCGTCAGCCCGGATAATTCGCTAACAAAAGCAGCAATGTTCTGTTTCAGCTCTTTTCTTACCCTATCATACTGGAACTGCTTCTCACTTAAGTTTTCTCTCTCGTAAGCTTCCAGCACTAGCTGCTGCTCCAGGCTAAGCAACTTGGTAATCGTCGACACTAGCCGTATTTGTTGTTCTTCTCCTACAACCTCTCTATAGATCATCTTGAAGAATTCGTTCTGTAAGTTCTGGAAAGCGGACAAGTACCATTTAGGCTCAAGCCCCACGCGCTTATGCACCTCGGCAATGCGCAGCCTTTTTGCCACATAAGCTTCATTGATTTCTCCATTCCATATTTCGAGAAGATGATCCTTTAATGTCTGCTTTAATCTTTCAATCGTACTGTGTTCCACGATAATCTCCCTTAACTTATCCACACCCACGACAGATTGATAAAATGCTTCTGTTATCTCCTCGAGCCTCTCCTCCATTTGCGGACGGAGCTGCCTCAAAAGCTGAAGATCCCCCTCGGTAAGGCCAATCATCCGCATTTGATCATTCAACTCGCCTAATGGTTCTTGATACACACAACGGGCCTCTTCTGAATTGCGCAGTTCTACTTCAGGCTGAACTTCATCTTCCAAACTCCTCTTCATCCATGCAAACGGACATTTCATACAGGCTGTGATCTCCATTCTATATAATAGATAGTTTCTAATTCCTTAACTGACTTCAATCAAAGATTGTAATCATACAGGAACCAAATAAATAGAATGAATCCTTGAATATATGGCATATTCTGTACAGTAAGCTTGACTAATTTTCTACAAATCCTACACTTAAGCCTTTAGTTTAGCCGCAAAGATCACAGGGGTATCACTACAAATAGAAAAAGAGCCCGATCCAAGGGATCAGACTCTTTTATCAGGACATCACACTGTTGCTCGTTACAATACACTGTTGCTATATGCAAGGCTGTTCGAAGCCTTAATTATTTAATGATGGAAGCAACGGAACCAGCACCTACGGTACGGCCGCCTTCACGAATGGAGAACTTAGTTCCTTCTTCGATCGCGATTGGGCTGATCAGGTTAACCGTTACAGTGATGTTATCACCAGGCATAACCATTTCAGAACCTTCTGGCAAGTTGATGACACCAGTTACGTCCGTAGTACGGAAGTAGAACTGTGGACGGTAGCCAGTGAAGAAAGGCTTATGACGTCCGCCTTCTTCTTTGCTCAGTACGTATACTTGAGCTGTGAACTCAGTGTGTGGTTTAACGGAAGCAGGCTTAGCAAGTACTTGACCGCGCTCGATTTGAGTACGCTCAACACCACGAAGCAATGCACCGATGTTGTCACCAGCTTGTGCGGAATCCAGCAATTTACGGAACATTTCAACGCCCGTAACAACGGATTTCTTAGTTTCTTCAGCGATACCAACGATTTCGATCTCGTCACCAACTTTGATCGTACCACGCTCTACACGACCTGTAGCAACGGTACCACGACCAGTGATGGAGAATACGTCCTCGACAGGCATCAAGAAAGGCTTGTCAGTGTCGCGCTCAGGCAATGGGATGTACTCGTCGATTGTTTTGAACATTTCAACGATTTTTTGTGCCCATTCGCCTTCTGGGTTTTGCAGAGCTTCACGAGCGGAACCACGAGTGATCGGAGTGTCGTCGCCTGGGAAGTCGTACTCGCTCAGAAGGTCGCGAACTTCCATTTCAACCAATTCCAAGAGCTCTTCGTCTTCAACCATGTCGCATTTGTTCAAGAATACAACGATGTAAGGAACGCCTACTTGGCGGGACAGCAGGATGTGCTCGCGAGTTTGCGGCATTGGGCCGTCAGCTGCGGATACAACCAGGAT
>NZ_JAVFHM010000215.1:0-3443 GCF_041954005.1 Priestia sp. BR_2
TTGGAATGCAGATTTATATGATGATAAATTAAGCTTTGTATCTAATTTTGGAAAAGGAGTAATCGAGTTACTTCATCCACAAAAAGAAGAAAGAATTCTTGATTTGGGTTGTGGAACAGGCGATCTTACATATGAAATTTCCAAGTCAAGCGCGAATGTTACTGGAAGTGATTTCTCAGAAGAAATGATTGAAAAAGCTCGTAGAAAATATCCTGAAATCCCATTTGTTATCGAAAATGGAGAAGATTTTCAAACAGATAAAAAGTACGATGCTATTTTTTCTAACGCAGCTCTTCATTGGATGAAACAGGCTGATAAAGTTGTTAAATCAGTTCAACTAGCGTTAAATCCAGGAGGACGCTTTGTAGCTGAATTCGGAGGGGAAGGAAATGTACAGACTGTCATCAGAGGAATAATAGAGACTCTATCTCAAGATTATGGAATGAATGTAGAAGAAAGAAATCCTTGGTATTTTCCAAGCATAGGACAATATAGCATGTTACTTGAACAGCATGGATTTCGAGTATCCTATGCACATCATTTCGATCGACCTACATCGTTAGCAGATGGAGAAAAGGGATTAAATCACTGGTTAGATAGCTTTGCAGATGATTTCTTTCCTGAGTTTTCTAAGGAAGAAAAAATGAAAATTTACGAAAAAATAAAAAATAAAATAAAAACCAATCTATATAAAGATGATACATGGATAGCAGATTATAAACGAATTCGAATTGTCGCTATTAAGAAAAACTAGAGATTTATTAATAAGGAGGTCTACCGTATGGAAGGGAATATTGCTCGTAATCGAGCTCAATTATCGGGGAAGTTAACAAACGTATTGGATTCCCGGTCATTAACATACTCTCATAAAAGGCTTGCAAGTATACTTAAGAAAGGGATGACGGTTCTTGATATTGGCTGTGGAACAGGGGCAATTACACGTGGAATAGCAGAAGTAGTAGGACCCAGTGGGCGTGTTATAGGAATTGATAGCAATCCAATTCTAATCGAAAAAGCCCGTCAAACTCATGGTGATACCCCAGGATTAACCTTTGAAACAGATGACATCTATAATCTTACCTATAAAGGACAATTTGACATTGTTACCTCTGCCCGTGTTTTAATATGGCTGTCTGATCCCTTGAAAGCATTGCAAATGATGAAAGATGCGACCAAAATTGGTGGGCGTATTTTGGTCGCGGATTATAATCATAAGAAGATATCATGGGAACCACAGCCTCCTCCAAGTATGATTTCCTTTTACTCTGCATATTTGAAGTGGCGTTCTGATGCAGGTATGAATAATGCAATTGCTGATGATCTTGCTCATATGTTTCGAGAAATTGGTATTCAAGATATCATTGTTACCTCTCAACACGAGGTATCCAACCGTACAGATTTTACTTTCGAAACAAAAATTGGTATATGGGCAGATACTGCTTCAAGTAGAGGGATTCAAATGGAAAGGGATGGTTATATTACCGAAATAGAATATATGACGGCAGAAAAGGAATATCGCGAATGGGTGGCTCAAGAGGCCCAATCTTTAACGATGTACATGTTAGCTGTAGAGGGTATAAGGACTTTATAAATACATTCCATGTAAAAAATCCAATTTATATTAACAAATTGGATTTTTTAACTACCTAGAAGGTGCATTATGTTAACGGAATCTGTAAATCATATAAATGGTTCTCTTCATGTATTACAATTATTCCTGATTTTTAGATAAACCTCACCCTCTAAAATTTCTCTATAAACTTTCTTTACCTTTCCATGTATTGAGGTTTACTTCCTGTTTTTATCATGGATATAGTCCGAATCAATAGAATCAAGGCCCCCTCTAGATTCAATTTCCTTTATAATTTGAAGGTGAATTTCACGACCTTCTTCATTTAGATAGGGAGTTATCTGTTGGAATGAGTGATGAAAATAAGTAAGTTCATTATCTTTCCATTCTTTTTTTGAAATCATTGCTAATTTAGTCATATCTCGACCTCTATACAATTTATAAACACCTATCTAATTTTTAATTCGAAAATAATAGGTTTAATGTAACTAAAAGAACTTCCTTCTTTAATTCGGAATTTTTTCTTTTGTATCACTGTGTTCATTTAGGTAGACAATAAAATTATCTAATCCTCCTTTCATATGATTAATAGGAACATCCTTTCCGATATTATTGCCTCTTCGGTAATTGAAGCCACCCTTCCTTTTTACTTTGCTTACGTTAATATAGTTGTCATTTTCATAGATTGGAAGAGGATACACCTCGCTTTAGATTCTAGGTTGGTGATTTTGAGTTTGTTCAGGTTATCCTCCTGTTTGGATAAGTATTGTAATTCTCCTTTAGCCTTAGCGTTTAGGATTTAAACCTTTCCCTATTCCTAAAGAACAGTGAAAGGTTTAACCAATATATATAGAAAAGCTCTTATATATATCTATTGTTCGTTTATTAATCAGCGTTACATGTTATGTGACCATAGTGCAATGCGTCATGGGTAGCTCGTCCGTCACTTGACATTATTTCCTAGAATTTAACTGATAATAAAGAAAAAAAGACAAATTAGTAAAAGAAGATTCCTGGCGGAAAGACGTTAAAGATGATCAAACTATTTACCATAAAAATAGAAGCCAAATTCTTTGTATATAAAGAATTTGGCTTTTACTAAAGTTGGTTATGCTAACTAAAAATGTATATGATATATTGCGTAAAAATACAAAAATTTAATTTTACAAATAATTAGTCATTATTACGTTTATTGTTGGAGTTGCCACCCTTTTCACCGATTTCCTGGTAGAATTCTTTATCCTGGTTTTTAGCTGTAGCTTCTCCGCCCATTCTTCCAGCTTCTTCACGGCTCATTTTAAACAAAAAATCCCGGCATAGTAAAATGTCGAGCTTTTTATTAGGCAACGATTTCTATATAGTCTTTTTTTACAGCGTCCCATTGGAATCTTCCTTCCTCTACGACAAGATAAGCCTCAGGATCCCAAGGTAAATTTTGTTTAGCAATATCTAAACGTAAATGTTCGATACTTGCCGGAGGAAGCTCCCTGTCTTGTTTATCTAGTCCAATAAAATAAATACCACCTTGTGCTAATACATCTGGATGTAAATAAACAAAGATCGTCTGTAATTCTGTTTTCATCATTCTTCCCACTCCTTTTGACCCCTTTTTAGTAACCTAGCTTAATAAGTAATTAGAAGAGCTACTTTTTCAAGCTATTGATTTAACATTAATTTTTTTTATATTTATTTTCAGTGGAGGATTCATTTTTAGTTTTCGTTTTATTTCTTTCATCTTGCTTTTCTATCTTTAACTCTTCAGTTGGTATTGGATCGACTGTCTCCTCAATTTTAAAGCGATCAAATAGAGTTTCATTCTCCGTAGGATACTGCTCAGCATGATCTCTTCTTTTAGTCTCTTGAGGATGAGGGG
>NZ_JAVFHM010000216.1:0-611 GCF_041954005.1 Priestia sp. BR_2
AAACGGAGTAACAGTGGACACAGGCGGAACTGGTGCAACAGGAGCAACTGGGGAAAGAGGAGAAACAGAAGGAACAGGAGCAACGGGTGCAACGGGAGGAACCGGAGATACAGGGGTGACTGGGGTAACTGGAGCGACAGGAGCAACTGGGGCGGCAGGAGTAACAGGGGAAACAGGAGTAACAGGAGTAACAGGAGTAACAGGGGTAACAGGAGTAACAGGAGCAACAGGAGCCACAGGAGCGGCAGGAGCAACGGGGGCCACGGGAGCAACAGGGGTAACGGGAGCCACAGGAGAGACTGGAACTACAGGAGAAACTGGTGCAACAGGAGCAACAGGTGCAGCAGGGGCAACAGGAGCGACAGGAGTAACAGGAGCAACCGGAACAACAGGAGAAACTGGTGCAACAGGAGCCACAGGTGCAACAGGAGCCACGGGTGCAACGGGTGCAACCGGAGCAACAGGAACAACAGGAGCAACGGGGGCCACGGGAGCAACAGGGGTAACGGGAGCCACAGGAGCGACTGGAACGCCAGGAGAAACGGATGCGACAGGGGCAACAGGATCAGCAGACCACACAGGAGCACCAGAAGCGAGAGGCGAAGCAGCAG
>NZ_JAVFHM010000217.1:0-649 GCF_041954005.1 Priestia sp. BR_2
GTCTAACTCATGCATACGGAACTCTAATAAAGGAAGCGGGATATTTAACGCGTTTGGAATTTTACCTATTTTTACTTCCTCTACTTCACGCACATCTAAAATGTGAATTTGTTCTTGTTTTTTTACTAATTGTTCTACTTCTTGTGCTGCTATTGTCTTCACGCTACGTCTCCTCCTTCTTGATTTATCTCCACGTATTCATGCCGCCTTTAACGTTGGTGATGGATGTAAAGCCTTGCTTTTTCAACAGTTTACTTGCTTTCATACTTCTCATTCCGCTTTGACAAATAACGACTACTTCCCTGTCTTTTGAAAGCTGGCCTATTTGCGCTAGCAGTTCTGATAAAGGAATGTTTCGAAATCCTTTAATATGTTTGGTACGGAATTCATGCGGTGTTCGCACGTCGATAAACTGGTTATTTTTATTTTTTAAATTTGCTTTTAATTCCGTTGTGGCTATTTGCTGAATACCTTTTACTGATGCAAAACGCTGATACAAAAACCACAGCAGAAAGACGATAATAAGCGCATTGATAACCATATTGACCCTCGCTTCATGAGTTATCTTTTAGATGAATAAGTTTACGTTTCCGTCTTCTGCGTCGGCTAAATACGCCGCTACGCCTGCATATTCAATATTATCTAGCAG
>NZ_JAVFHM010000218.1:0-343362 GCF_041954005.1 Priestia sp. BR_2
CTGAGCCAGGATCAAACTCTCCAATAAAGTTTGACTTGCTCATTTCTTAACTGACGAGAATTTGTTCAATTCTCTATTTCAACGTCCCACCGAAGTGGTTCGTTTTACTCACTCGTTGTTCAGTTTTCAAAGATCAACTTCTTCGTTTGTCACCAACAAGTTATCTCGTTAGCAACTCTTATATCTTATCACATCCGCTCGATCATTGCAAGCTTTTTTTGAATTTATTTTTCAAATTCATTTCAGCTTATTGATCCAAGCATTTGTTCCAGGCCGTATTTCTTGGCCGGAAATATAATATACCATGCGTCGAATCGGAACGCAAGTGTTTTTTGAAAAATTATTCATAGAGAATTCTACTATAATGCAGTTTAGTATAACCTGTGTTTACTGAGCCCCTTATATATTTAACGTAAGGTTTCATAATTAAAGGCACTTATGGCATGGCGAGAAGTCATCATTTCGTATTACAGTCTGATGATCTCGCCGCGCAGCTCCCACATCATCCAATACCAGCCTGTGCGCTTAGAGGTCATTAAAGAAAGAAAGCATTGCTTCAAAGGTTTATTCCGCAGCAAAACCTTCGGTTAATCCTATTTCTTCTTATATATAAAATACTTACTTAGTTCAACAGATTCTATAAGACTACCGAATCGTTTGTCACTCAACCGCTGTTGCGGCCCTAAGAAAAAAGCGAAAGCTCGGGACTGACTCCCAGAGCTTTCGCTTTATTTGTATATCATTTAGATTCGAATTTAACTATTCTGCACCGAGGAACGCGTATCGGATCAAGATAATCACAAACAAGATCCACATCAGCCAATGCACCTTGGTATCCGTGCGGCCAGTCAATTTGCCGAATACCGCAAGAATCACATATGCAATGATACCAGCGGAGATCCCGTTCGCGATACCGCCTGTGAATGGCATCAGGATGATCGTCAAGAATGCCGGGAAAGCTTGCATGAAATCGTCCCACTCGATATCGCGTACCTGGCTCATCATCAGGACGCCGACGATGACAAGTGCGGGTGCCGTAGCGGCCGAAGGAACAACCAGTGCAATCGGAGCCAGGAACAATGCCAGAATGAAGAGTACGCCTGTGGTAACCGCAGTCAAGCCTGTACGTCCGCCTTCAGCAACACCGGAAGTACTTTCTACGAAGGCCGTGATCGTACTAGTTCCGAGGAATGCGCCTGCGCTTACGCCGCCCGCATCCACGAGCATCGCTTTGCCGAGCTTTTTCTCGCCTTCTTCTTTGTTCTTCAGAAGTCCGGCACGACCGGCCGTACCGACCAGCGTTCCGAACGTATCGAACAGCTCGACGAATGTGAAGATGAAAATAACTTCGATAAGACCAATCCCGAGCGCACCCTTCAAGTCCATCTGACCGACAGCCAGATTATCGAACGAAGGAATCCAGCTCGCGGTGCTCAGACCCGACAAATCGGTAACGCCCATCGGAATACCGATCAGCGTCGTCAGCACGATACCGATAAGCAGTGCGCCTTTCAGCTTCAGGACCATCAGGATGGCAATCAGGAACAGCCCGATGATCGCAAGCAGCGTATCCTTGTTTTCAACGAAATTTCCAAGACCAAGATTGAAGGCACCGCCTGGTACCGGATGAGAGATATCCGTTCCCGGGTTGATGGAAGCCGTAACGATATTGCCCAGCTTCAGGCCAACGATCGTAATGAACAATCCGATACCAACGGTAATGGCGATCTTCAAGTTGTTCGGAACCGCCGTCAACAGCATTTGGCGGACTTTGGTTACCGTAAGAATGATGAAGACGATACCGGAGATGAATACGGCACCGAGCGCCGCCTGCCAAGTAATCGCACCGTTCGAGCTTAATACAACTGTCATGAAATACGCATTCAAACCCATGCCTGGTGCCAGCGCAACCGGAATGTTAACGAAAAAGCCCATGGCCATTGTCACGAGACCGGCACCAACAGCGGTAGCGAAGAATACGCCTTCCTGTGGAATGCCCGCGCCGTCAGGACCCAGGAACAGATTGTTGACCAGCAGGATGTAAGCCATGGTCATAAAGGTCGTCAAGCCTGCGATAATCTCGGTTCTTACATTCGTTCCGTGTTCCTTTAGTTTAAAGAAACGCTCCATTGTAGAGATATCCCCCTTAAATTAATGACCGGCAACATACAAATAGACCCTAAGGATAGATCCCTAGGGCCGTCGCTTGAAAAAAGAGCCGCAAAACAATCTTTCGCATGCTGCCGGGCAGCATCCTTATCGAATAACCGGTCTGCTGCATTGGAGCGTTGCTCCTGCTTGCAGGCCGATCTCGAATGCTGGACGAGTCCGCATCATTATATTGCCGCTCTTCTTTTCGTAGCGAGATCATTACGGTGACCTGTAGAGACTCCCGGGCCCATTCCCGGGATTATACGAAAAAGCTCGTTATTTGTAGTTGTCGTGTCGGTTTCTACACATATTCTAGGACGAGAAGCCCAACCTTGTCAACAACAAAAACGAATATTAAACTTGTCAATTTAAAGAAACGTTCGGAAATTACCTTTCCAAAAGCTTTCCTCTCTAGGACAACTGACCTACATACGACTAAAAACAACCCTAAAACCTGGGAAGATGCGCACATGATCATCGAAATCCGCCCGGTGAGGTGTTTTACATCCGATGGTGGCAGACGCGGGTCGAAACCGGACAGGCAGGATGAAATCGGATCGTCTATCTCCTTAGGAGAAACTTATGGCTATTTTACCGACAGCATGGTGGGTCTCACTTAATGCGTGGGCATCGTAAAGCCCTTTTCGCGAAAAAGGAAACGTAGCTCCCACGACGGCTCTTACCCTTTTTTGCTCTAACATATCGGCTATTTCCTGAAGCTGCTGGCCATTGGGATCCAGCCATATATTTTTGGCAGTCACGTCGTATTTTCTTACCAGCTCTTCATCAAAATCGCTGACAATCGATATGATTCGCCCGGTATGCTGTTTCAGTACTTTAAAGCTGTTCTTCTGCACGTCACCGCCCATCGTATCGAACACAACGTCCACATCCGATAATTCATCTTCAAATCGGGTCGTCCGATAATCGATCATCCGATCAGCACCGAGTGAGGCCAACAGTTCATGATTGCGTTCGCTGGAGGTCGTTATGATGTAAGCACCCGCTTGTTTGGCAAACTGGATAGCGAACATGCCGACGCCGCCAGCGCCTGCATGAATCAATACCTTCTCTCCTTTGGTCAGTTCACCATGTGTAAACAGCGCCTGCCAAGCAGTGAGTCCCGCGAGCGGAACGGATGCCGCTTCCTCCCATGAGATAGCAGCAGGCTTGCGTGCCAACAGGTGGTCATCCACCAAAGTAAATTCGGCATATGTGCCAAAACGGGTCGTTTCCGGGCGGGCAAACACTTCGTCCCCCACTTTCCAATCCGTTACCTCGCTCCCGATTTCCGAAATGGTCCCGGCAACATCCCATCCTAAAATAATGGGAAACTCCCAATCCATCATTTGTTTTAAATAGCCTTCTCGAAGCTTCCAGTCAATTGGATTGATCGATGTGGCGGCCACTTTGACTAAGACCTGATGCGCTTGCGGTGCAGGAGTAGGTACTTCTCTTTCCTGAAGCTCTTCCTTGCCACCATAACGGTCAATGACGATAGCTTTCATTCTTTTCCTCCTCACAGGTTCGGTCTTGGTTCGACTTCCCTAAAGCTCGCTCACCCATTGCACCTTAACGTATTATTTATCTTATTGGACAAAAGATGCATGCAATAAACCAGGGCCTCAATCCATTGTTTAAAGAGGAACGCTCGTATGGTGACCATCTCAAAAAAACCTTCAATCCCACGGATGTGGATTTGAAGGTTTTTTTGTTTAGTGCAGCAGTATAAAAATTACTCCCACTCGATCGTTGCTGGCGGCTTGGAAGTCACATCGTACACGATGCGGTTGACGTTCTCGACTTCGTTCACGATGCGGACGGAGATTTTCTCCAGCACATCCCATGGGATGCGCGCCCAGTCCGCCGTCATGCCGTCGATGGAGGTTACGGCGCGGATGCCTACGGTGTAGGAATACGTGCGTGCATCACCCATAACGCCGACGCTCTTCATGTTCGGAAGCGCCGTGAAATACTGCCAGATTTCGCGATCCAGACCAGCCTTCGCGATTTCCTCGCGCAGGATGTAGTCGGAGTCGCGGACGATTTGCAGCTTGTCCTCCGTTACTTCGCCCAGTACGCGAATCGCAAGACCCGGGCCAGGGAAAGGCTGACGATGAACGATCTCGTCCGGCAAGCCAAGCTCTTCGCCGACTTTACGAACTTCGTCCTTAAATAGGGCTTTGAGCGGCTCGATGAGCTCGAATTTCATGTCTTCTGGCAGCCCGCCGACATTGTGGTGGGACTTGATCGTATGTGCCGTGTCCGTTCCGCTCTCCACGATGTCGGTATACAGCGTGCCTTGAGCCAGGAATGCGAAATCATCGAACTTGCTGGATTCCTCATCGAATACGTAGATGAACTCGTTGCCGATGATTTTACGTTTTTTCTCCGGATCGTCCACGCCCTTCAGCTTGGACATGAAACGCTCCTGAGCGTCAATCTTGACAACCTTCATGTCGAACTTGCCGACAAAGGTCTCCATTACGCTCTCGGCCTCGCCCTTGCGCAGCAGTCCATGATCGATGAACATGCATGTCAGCTGATCGCCGATGGCTCTGTGAATCAGCATGGCCACAACGGAGGAATCAACGCCGCCGCTCAGCGCGCACAGCACTTTTTGCTCGCCGACCACTTCACGGATTTCGCGAACTTGATCCTCGATGAAAGTCTCCATGCTCCAGTTGCCTTCGCAGCCGCACACTTCGTACAGGAAATTCTTAATCATTTCGTTACCATGGACGGAGTGGCGAACCTCCGGATGGAATTGAACGGCGTACAGCTTCTTGTCTTCGTTACTCATCGCGGCGATCGGAGCGGATTCCGTTCCTGCATCCAGCTTGAAGCCGGAAGGCAGCGATACCACGTGATCGCCATGACTCATCCACACGGTTTGTTTTTGCTCAATCCCTTTGACAAGCGTCGAGTTCGGGGCGAACTCCAATTCGGCTTTACCGTATTCGCGCTTCGAAGCACGCTCTACTTTTCCGTCCAGCTGCTGAGCCATCAGCTGCATGCCGTAGCAAATGCCGAAGATCGGCAGTCCCAGATCGTAAATGGCAGGATCCACATGCGGTGCATTCTCGGAATACACGCTGGAAGGACCTCCTGAGAAAACAATGCCGCGCGGGGAGAGATCTTTAATCTTCTCGACGGGCGTATTGTATGGCAGAAGCTCACTATAAACGCCAAGATCGCGAATGCGTCGTGCTATAAGTTGGTTGTACTGTCCACCGAAGTCCAAAACGACGATGATTTCATTAGGCTTATTCATTACCGGGCCTCCCTTGATTAATGAAATTAATTATACGCAACCCCAATTCATACCGTCAAGAAAGAGGGCCCTTTGTTTTCATGCCAGTTTTTTGACAATTCGAATGCATTGGCGCAAAAAGAGTACTTTTTCCGTACGGGACCACGGTTCATCCTGGTACGCAGCCCGCTCCCAGCGCGACGCGAATGCCTCCAGCTCCGCCCTGAATTCGGCATCGGCAATCGACAGGGCGCTGACGTATTGACGCATGGTCTGCCCTCTTTCCAGATCCCCATACCTGCGCTGCAGCTTGTCCCAGACCCATACCGCCGCCGATACGAGTCCCTCCCGCCCGCTGACCGCTATCGTCCGGGCCATCCTCATGAAGGCCCAACTTTGGCGTACGGCCGGAATTCGGCAAATGACGGCCACAATAAGAGGGAGGATCAACAAAAGCGCGACCCCGAACATCACGGGACCGATGGCGGATATCACAAGGAGCACTTTAACGGCAGCGTAGATCATGGTACTCCACAAGGTATGCCATGACATCATTCCGGCGGAGCCGGAATCGCCGGCAGCCGAAGGCATGGACGTCCCCTCGACCCCAAAGCCCGGAGTCGGATCAAACAGGACCCACCCCTGTCCCGGGAAAAACACTTCCACCCACGCATGCGCATTCTTTTGGGCGACCTCGTAACGATCCATCGTGCCGGCCACCCGATCGCCAGGCGCAAATCCCGTCACATAGCGTGCGGGGATGCCCTCGGATCGGAGTAAGACGGTCATCGCCGTAGCAAAATGAACGCAGTACCCTTCCTTCGCATCGAACAAAAAATGATCCGTAAAATCCCGGCCCTCCGGTGGCACGGAGGTTTGCAGCGTATACGTATAGTTCTGCTCCAAATAGGATTCGATAGCTTGCGCCGTTTCATACCTGCCCGCGGCGTCCGATGTAATCCTCCGCGCTAAATCCTTCACCCTGGAGGGCAGCTCCTCGGGAAGCTCCAGATACATTTCTTCCATATATTCGGGATCGTCCCCGTTCGCACTGCGGAGCGCTTGCTCCTCCGGCTGCGCGTATAAAGTCTCCACGGTATAACCGGACACCGCCCTCTCGCCTTGCAAGGAAATCGTTTCGGACAGCCTGTCGACGGCCAACCTTGGCGCACCTCGCTCTTTGGAAGAATGCATCTCCTTCACGCGGGTAATAATACCTCCCGACAGCAAAGATGGGACGGGGGTCTCCCGTACAAAAGTCAGCGACTGCACGATCGTCTCTCCAGAAGGACGCTCCCAATACGGCAGGAAACCGCTCAGGTCCTCCACTAGCTTGACTGGCTTGCGGATGGAGGGATCTGCATCCCATTTCCGGCCGTCATATCGATTATACGTGTCTCCGCGCCAATACGTCGGTACAGGCGATTGCGCCGTAAAATACAATGCATCGCTGAGCGTCAGAGGGCCTCCCAAATCTTCTCCTTGGGAAGCATATCCCGCAACCTGGGAGGCAGGAATCGACGGTTCCGTATTTCCGCGGAGCCGATCCCCCCATCCCGCCAGTCGTTCCGCCATTTCCGCCACACTCAATCCCATGCCTGGCGAAGGCTCGCCCAAGCCCCCTCCTACTCGGGTAATCCCCGCGATCAGAACGGAGGCCAGCAGCACAAACAGGCTCCAGCGCAGCACTGGCAGCCCGGACAAGCGGCCGGTTCGCATTGGTTCGGGGAGGACCATTTCCGAAGAGGTTCCCTCCACGGTTTCCTGCTTCAGCTTAAGGATCAGCATCATGCCCTGGGCCAGCAACATGTACAGCACCGCGCGCAGCATATCCCCATAGACGCTTTCTTCCATGGCAGACTCCAGCACCGCCAAATAAACCAGCGTCGAACCGCCAAACAGCCAAACGGTCCGGCGATACAGAGCCAGCATATGCACTGCGGATACCATGATGCCCCAGCCGACAAGCAGGATGATCGTCCTCGTTTCCTGGCTTAAGATCGTAAACTCCCACGCATTTCTGAAAGCCGAAGCGTCGCCTGGAAGTATCAGCGAAGCGTAATCCGACAGCCATGCGAGCGGATCGCTATATTCAAACAACCGGGAACAAAGCCAGACCACCAGCCCGGCATTCAGCGGCAGCCACACCCAGCCTCGCCATGTAAACAACCCTTGAAGCAGCAGAAACAAAGCCCATAGGAATAAGGTTTCCAGCACAAACCGGCCGCCTGTTTCACCCGCATTCCGAAGGGGCAAGAGCCACTCTGACAGAAGTCCCGTCACCGGCAGCGTAATTAATATGCGATGAAGCAGCGTTCCGTGCGACAATCTGGAAACGAATACCGAAGGCACACTCCGTGATCCGAATGACCCGGTTTCCCGATTGCCGCCAGCCCTAACGGGCGAGCTGTCCGGTCCTGTCATGGACGGCACCTCCGATCTTGATAGGGTGCCCTGCCTCTACTGCTGGTTTTTCACGTACATACACCAGCTTCCCGCCTTTGCCGAAAAATTCGTGCGCCCACGGCGGATGCGCCTGATTCTCCGATGGAGCCGCCGCTGTGCTTTCAGCCAATTTCAACCGGCTTACGCTTTGAATGCAATAAATGGTCACCTTTCTGCAGCCCGCATTCAGGAGGCTTATGCCGGCGACAGCGGCACCCTGATGGAAGTACCCGGTGATGATAGCCCAATCCGTATTCTTTTGCGAGGGATTGAAGGATTGCTGGAATCTTCGGTTCCGCATCGGATCATTCCCGGTTAGCTGAACAGAGGCCAGAGGCACCAACGAATCCGGCTGCCCCTTGGACCCGCCTTTGCGTTCAATCGATGAACCCTCTAAATCCGTCCCATCCATGCATAATTGATAGGGGATTCTATAGCGGATAAGCCGGGATACCATTCCCGCTGCAGCCGATACAGCTTCTTCAAATACTTCCTGCGGTTTCCGGGCTTCATGGCCCTCATACCCTTGGAGCGATGTATCCAGCACAACGCCCTGCCTTGCTCCAAAGCCCTCATGAGGCATAAAAGATTGCAAGCGGCCAAGCTTCGCGGAATTCTTCCAATGAATCCGATTCATGGGATCCCCTGGAACATAATCGCGCACGCCCGATCCTCTCATTTCATTCCAAACGTTGAAGCGTACGCGTTCATCTTCCGTATCCATATCGCTTCCATGCATGGGCATCTGGGCCACAGGCCACTCCGCGGGCTTTGGCAGCACGATCAGGCCGCCCGAATCGCTGAGCAGACTTCGGTTTGTCCTGAACCAGCCGAACAGATCGCCCCATTCCATCTCGCTATAGATCGAAGACCAGACTCCGCGGGGAACCTGGTTCAGTCGGTAGGTATACTCAAGTCGTCGCCGCATGCCCGGGAACAGCAGTTTGCGATATGTCCTGCTGCCGATGCGGTCGGTGATGATAAGCCATGGCAGGGGAAGAATGCAACGATAGGCAACATGAACCGTCATCTGGACGGAGTCTCCAGCCTGTATGCACAAAGGGGAGCTTGTGTGCGAGATGGTGATTCGGGTCGGACCGAGCAAGCTCGTCATAGCCCCTCCAAGCAATAGAATCGTGGATGCCCACCAAACAAGCCGCAGCGATTCCCCGCCTAACCAAAGATAGAGCCCCAAAGACACCGACCAGATGGCTATGCCTCTCAACCATTCCAGCAGACGCCGTCTCATGAGGTGCTTCCCTTCCGGCTGCGCTGGCGCGGCAGATCAAACCTCGTAAGGATGGATTCTACCATTTCATAAGGAGTCACGCCGGCTGCGCGTGCATCATGACCGAGGTGAATCCGGTGGGTCAGCACCGGTACGGCAACGCGCAGGCAGTCATCCGGGATGACATACATTCGTCCTGTCAAAAATGCTGCTGCCTGCGAAGCACGGAGCCACGCTAATGTCCCTCTCGGACTGATGCCCAGGGATACGCCCTGCTGCCTTCGGGAAGCATCGGCCACACTGACCATGTAGCGTTTGATGGTGTCATCCACGAAGACGCGGGACACGCTCTGCTGCATCCGGATGAGCTCGGAGCCCATCATGATCGGCTTCAGATCCTCCAGTCTGGAACTGCCCATTCCCCGCTCCAGCAGCTCCAATTCGCCTTCCATGTTGGGATAGCCCAGCGATAATCTCATCAAAAATCGATCCAGCTGCGCCTCCGGCAGGCGGCTTGTGCCTTCATATTCGTACGGATTTTGCGTTGCCAGCAGGAAGAACGGGGCAGGCAGCGGATACGTATGGCCGTCCACAGTGACGCGCCCCTCTTCCATCGCCTCCAGCAGCGCCGATTGCGCCCGCGGCGATGCCCGGTTAATCTCATCGGCCAACACGATATTGGACATCACCGGTCCGGGCCTAAATACAAACTCTCCCGTGTGCGGATAATAGACCGATGCGCCCGTAATGTCCCCTGGCATCAGGTCATAAGTGAACTGAATGCGGCTGAAATCGCAGCCGATTAACGCAGCCACCGACTTCACCAGCATGGTCTTCCCGACTCCCGGCACGTCCTCCAGCAGCACATGGCCCCCGGCCAGCAAGGCAATCATCGTTAACGAAATTTGCTCCTCATGTCCGACGATAACGCTGCCGATCCGTTTGGTAACCCTCCCCAGAAGATCTGGCGCCCACTCCGGATGATCGGCTTCTTCAGCATGAACGGATGAACGATACAAGTACATCAACCTCCAACCTATATTCATAGATTATTTAATAGCGCTAGCTTAGAATCTTGAATCTATGAATAGGTTTTCCAAGAAAGCACGAAGATAGACGTCTTTTGCTAGAAAAGGATTCTCCTGTCCCGCATGATTCATAGCTCGCCGCCCGCCTGGCCAGGAGGATCTGCACGAAAAAGGCCAGCCCGTTGCAACGGGTGGCCTCCATCTCATTCATACGTACATGCTGCTTTTCATCGTTCACGTCCGATCATCGCATTAACGATTCACGGCCTTAATCAGTTCCCAATTCCAAATCCGGTCCAGAATCACGGCTCCCTGGGCACGCGTAAAGTAAGCCTTCGGCGCGATTTTGCCGTTCATGCCGTTCACGATGCCCGACCCTGCAAGCAGAGCTGCACTCGATTTGGCATATTCGGCAACCTCATCCCCATCGGCAAAAGCATCCAGCGCCCCTTCGCCCTCCAGCTTCCTGCCTGCCGCCTCCAGGGCACGCTGCGTGATCAGCATCATGTCCTGGCGCGTCATCGGCGTGTCCGGCGAGAAACGATTTCCGCCGACGCCTTGAACGAGCCCAAGCTCTGAGGCGATTTGCACGTGTTTGTAATAATAGGCCGAAGACGTAACATCTCCGAATGCTGCCCGGCCTTCGCCCGAACCTTCCAGTTCCAGCACGCGTACGAGCATAACGAGGAATTCGGCCCGGGTGATTTCGTTCTGCGGATCGAACATCGTTTCGCTTACCCCTTGGATAAATCCGCGGGATGCCATCGTTTCGATCGCATCGATCGCCCACGGCACATGCTTCAGGTCATGAAACGTCTTGAATGCGGAAGCGACTACAAACGTGCCGCCATGCGGCAGCGCTGCGCGAACGATCCCCTGTTTCGCATCATAACGGCTGTTAGGAAGAGGCCCGCCTTGCCCGTTGGCATCGATCTCCCTGACAAAGATATGGTCCGGTTGTGCCAGCTCTTCCTTGGTTGGTGTGTAAGGCACCGACCAGATCAAGCGAGCTTTGCCCGATCTCCACGACAGGGCCCGGTCGCCGGCAAGAGCCTCTACCCGGAACACCGGACGATCACCGATCTCCTCGCGAAGGGTTGCACCCAGATTGCTGCCCGAAGCTTTCGCCAGACGCAGCGCGACGGTTTCCGTATCCTTTACTCCGGCTCCCCGAACCCATGCGCTTGGCAGCTCCAGTGCGCCGAACTCCGTTTGGAGGATCAACACAACCTCCGAGTTCCCCAGCAGCCACTTGCCCGGCAATTGAATTTCGTAGGACTGGGCCTCTGTTTGAGCCGGGATAGCCACGATTGCTCGCTTCGGTCCTTCCACGCCGGCTGCCGCCCTGTCCAATGCCTGCTGAAGGACTTGGCTCGAGACTACAGCGAGAATCCGCCCGTCGTTGTTCCGGATTTCGAGTGAAGGCGTGTTCGGAGCTGGACTTGTACTGCTTCCGCCACCGCCCGCGTTTGCACCGCTTCCTCCGTCACCGCCGCCGTTATGTTCTCCGCCGTTTCCGTCTCCTCCGCCAGGAGCGGAGCTCTTCGTGAATTCCAGCACGCCGAACCTGGACGTGTTTTGATAGGACTGGCCCGTCGGATCCGACCAGATGGCCACGCTGTCTCTTGTGCCCTGGCCGTCTTCATCGTTGTTCACCTGCAAATCGAATCCGATGACCGTCCCTTTCTCAGGCTTGATCTTGTCGAGGCGGATCGCTGCTTCAACGACATACCCCCCGTCGGTCACCTTCGCTGCCGAAGTGAAGTTATCCTCGCCCGCATAACCGCCAAAGGAGCGCAGATTATTGAAGTTCATCCGGTACTGTCCATCATCTTCTTGGTAAGCATCCGTCTTTCCATTATTCTGATCCACAAAAATCTCTACCGAATCCTGCTCCCATACGTTGGGGCTCGCATCCGACAACAAGCCGTCGCTAACCATGGCGTAAACATACAGGTAATTCTCATCCCATAGCGTCCGGAATGTTGCGGTTGCGCCGCTGTTACCCTCGACCCACACGTCGGTTGCCAGTTCCGCGGCGTCCTTCCAGACGTCGTCCAGCTCGCCGTCCACCTTCGGGGTGCCGTAGCGGGCCTGGGCCGATTTCGGCGCAGCAGCGAGCGTAAGTATGCCGAGTCCGTCTTGATCGCTCTCCTGGGCATGCCTTGGATCGCTCCAGGACACCACCGCTCCGTTCTTGCCATGCTCGGAACCGTCATCCGAACCGGAATCCGTTACCCTGACATCGAAATAAATGTCGCTGCCCAATGCCCCTGTTCCGTGTAGCTGGAGAAGAGCCTCCCCCGCGTAACCTCCCGCGGTCTCTGCCGTGTTGGCGGCTCCGCGCTGAATCCGGGCTTCTTGCAGGGTACCGTTCACCACCGCGAAGATATCAACCTGATCCCCCGGGGCTATCGATCCGTCTTTCACGTCAACCCTGACATAGATATGGTCCTTGTCCCATAGCGTCTTAAATTCGGCAGACAACGATCCCAGCTTCTCCGTCTTAAATGCCGGAACCAGATTCCAGGAAGCATCCGGTTGTCCGTCGATGACGGCCTTACCCTCCACAGCCGTTCCGGTTTTTCTCACAATCGTTAGCCTGGAGGGATCGACCATTCCCCAATAAGCTGGCTTGGCCTGATATTGCTTGTCAAAAGGAAACGGGGCATCCTGGCGGCCCGTCCCCGCGGGACGGTCATGCAGCCAGGTATGGTCGTCTGCAATCCCCCACAGGGTGACATTGCTGATCCAGCCACCCTCCACGCCTGCATCAACGCCCATTTGGTCCAGCCGCTTCAATTCTTCAAACAGCTCTTTGTACCGATAGCCTTGCTTGTCGAGCAATTCCTGAGGAACGGTCTGGAAGGCGTCGGTATTGTTCGTGTACACCGAAACGTCCAGCTCGGTAAGCTGATTATCAAATCCCGCCTCGCCGAACATCCGGATGGAATCCGAGATTTGCTGGATGGAGGGCCCGCTGATATTGATATGCGTTTGATGGCCCACGCCATCGATCGGAACGCCTTCCGCCTTCAGCTGTTTTACGAGATTCAGCAAATAATCGCGTTTCTTCGGGTTGTGCGTGCTGTAATCGTTGATGTACAGCTTGGCCTCGGGTCCGGCTGCGTCTCGCGCCGCATGAAATGCGGTCCGGATATAGTCGAGTCCCGTTATCCGGTACCACTGGCTGTCCCGCATGCCGTCCGGACGCCCTTCGTCAATGACCTCATTCACGACGTCCCAATCGCGGACATCTCCCTTGTAACGGCCGGCCACCTCATGGATATAAGCTTCCAGCCTCTGAAGGACGAGCGCTTTGTTCTCCGGCGTGGCTTCAAGATATTGGCCCTTGTCGTCCTTCAGCATCCATTCGGCGCCCTGCTGATGCCACAGCAGCGTATGGAACCGGAGGTTCATATCATGATCCCTGGCATAATCCCTGATCAGATCCGCGTTAGTAAAGTTATAGGTTCCCTCTCTCGGATTGAGAGATTCCGGTTTCATCACGTTCTCGGCAACAAGCGAGTTGTAATGATAATCCAGAAGCTCCTTGTGCACGCCGGACAGATGCTTGGGCTCCACGGCTGCCCCGATCTCGAAATACTCCCGATACACATCCTTCAGGGCGGGAATATCCGTCTGAATGGAGCCCGGCAGAGCGAGCTTAATGTCATCGACATAGAAATTGGAAAGATCCGAGGTTTCCACGTACAGCTTCAATGTTTCCATATCCGAGCTGAAGCCGAAGGTTCCTTTCAGTTCCACCCACTCCGTGCCGCTCGCGGAGGCTGAGGCGATGGTCGTATAGGACGTCTCTGCTGCGCCCGCCGCTTTATTCTCCATCGAAAGCGATAGTTTGACCGCAGCGGCAGGAGCCTGCTCAAGCCTGGCATAGGCTGAGATCGTATACGTTTTTTGGCTCATCATGATGTCTTTGACGTCCTGGCTGGGCCCGTTCCAGTTGTTCGTCCGATCATGGACCTTTAAACCGTAGCCGCCGCTATGGGCTGCTTCTGGCACAGCTTCTACGGTCTCCGAATCGCGAGGTCCCCAATCCATCGTCGTTCCGTCTTCAAAATCCCATACGATCGTATTCTCTCCCCCCGGCATCCCATTGCCCGGGTCCGGTGCCGGCTCAATCAGCCGGACTTTGAAGTCGTCCATATAATAAGCGGCGTCCGGACTGCTCGGACTCTGCAGATACACCTGCAGGGCTGATGCATTGGAATCGTATTTGTAACGGCCTTTTACCTCCACCCACCCGTCGGCGGTTACATCGACCGGGCTGCTGAAGTTCACGTATTCGGGCTCGGCCCCGGTTTGCTGCATGGCAAGCTGAAGCTTCTGAGACCCTTGGGTGCCCTCCTTCAGATGGACATAAGCGGAAATTTCATATGTCGCTCCCTTGTCCAGCCGATTCGTGGCGGATAGATTAAACCCCGGTCCGTTCCAGGTCGCCGTCCTTCCCTCCGTCAGCAAGCTTCCTGTTCCTTCATAAGCATAGGTAGCGGAAGTCACCGTCTCCGTCCCCCGTTTGAACCACCCCTCCGTCCCGCCATCGAAATGATGGTGAATCACAAGATCCTGATCGGCGGGCGTATGTGCCGCCGCACTCCAGCTGGGCGGAATGAGCAGCATGAACCCGATCAGCATCAGGCTGATCTTTCTAAAGATCGTTCTCTTAGACACGGAATGCTTGCCTCCTCATCGGTTGCATGTATGATCTGTCCACTAGCAAAATCCTGGTCATTCTTTGACGCTGCCTACGTTCAACCCAACGACAAAATATTTCTGCATGAACGGATAAACCAGCAGAATCGGAACCGATGCCACGACAGTTACGGCAGCGCGAATCGAAATCGGCGTTACCATGTTCACCGCAGAGTCCTTCGTCATCCCTGCGCCGGCAGCTACTGCCGGGTTGCTGTTCGCGTTCATACTGGATGACAGCAGCTTCATCAGCTCATACTGCAAAGTGCTCAGCTCTTGGCGGGAGGAGGTATAGATGAATGCATCGAACCAGGAGTTCCAAGCCCCCACGGCCACGAACAGCGCAATGGTTGCCAGCACCGGCTTACACAGCGGGAAGATGATCCGGATGAAGATTTTGAAATCTCCGGCTCCGTCAATTCTTGCCGATTCGACCAAGCTTTCCGGAATCGTTCCGATATACGTCCGGATAACGATCATATTGAATGCGCTGATCATCGACGGGATCACATATACCCAGAACGAATTCAGCAGGTGCAAGTCCTTCATCAAGAAATATCCAGGAATCAAGCCTGCGTTAAAGTACATCGTCAGAATAAAGATCAATGTAATCGGCTTGCGGAATACATATTCCCGACGGCTCAGCGTATACGCCAGCATCGTGGTCAAGACCAGATTCAGCAGCGTTGAAAGCACTGTTCTTGCCACGGAAATCCAGAACGCGTCATATATCGTTCCCGAAGCGAATACCGCCTTGTAGTTCTGCCAGGTAAATTCCCTCGGCCAGAGATAGATTCCGCCCCGGATCGTATCATTCCCCGCATTCAGGGAAACGACGATCGTGTTCAGAAACGGATATAATGTGACAACGACAAGACCAATCATAAACAAGGTATTGAACGTATTAAAAAGGATCGGCTCTACGCTTTTTTTTCTGACAGGTTTAGTCGCTGCGGCAGCAGTTGCTGGCCCAGGGCTGATTGTTTGATTTGCCATTATAGCAGCCTCTCTTCCCCTAGCCGTTTCGCGACTCCGTTTGCAATCAATAACAGCGTCACACTAACGACCGTTTTAAATATACCGGCAGCCGTTGCTAATGAGTAATTGCCTTGGGCAAGCCCGTACTTCAGCACGAAAATGTCAATCGTTTGCGACCAGTCGACAACAAGACCGTTGCCCAGCAAGTATTGAACCTCGAAGCCTGCTTCCAGAATGTGACCGACCTGCATGATCAACAGAATAATGATCGTTGGCTTAATGCCCGGCAAAGTAACATGGAACATTTTCCGATAGCGGCTTGCCCCGTCCATATCGGCAGCCTCATAAAGCGCCGGGTCGATGGATGCCATCGCAGCCAAATATATAATCGTATTCCAGCCGACTTCTTTCCAAACATGCGACGCTCCGACGATTCCCCAGAAGTATTTGCCTTCACTGAGCCATTGGATCGGCTCCTTGATGAGATGCAGCTTCATAAGGACATCATTGATGATTCCGTCCGAAGCCAAGCTCGTCGCCACAATCCCGGTTACGATGATCCAGGATAGAAAGTGCGGAAGATAGGAGATCGTCTGTACGGTTCTTTTCCAAAATACTTTCCGGATTTCATTCAGTAACAATGCAAGGATAATTGCAGTCGTAAAGCCGAGAATCATATTGATAACACTCATTGCGAGCGTATTGCGAAGCACTTGCAGGAAACTATCGTCCTTAAAAAGAAATTCAAAATGTTTAAAGCCTACCCACTTCTGTTCACTAAAGTCTCTAGCCGGCTTGTAGTCCTGGAAAGCCATGGTCCATCCCCAAATAGGAACGTAGGCAAACAAGATGATGTAAGCCATTAGAGGCACCGACATATAGATCAACTGTCTCTGTTCTTTGAGTACGGCCCAGGTGATTTTCTTGTTTGTCTTAGGCTTGCGGACGGCAGAGTCTTTGACTACGGTCTCTTCCATAAGTTTGTTCTCCCCAAAACCCCATATTTCGTAAACAAGGAAGGCAAGAAGCCTTCCCGTTTCCGATTCATGTACCTTCCGCTGCTTTACTTAACAGACCAAGTGTCTCTTCTCCATTGCAGCACTTCATTAATCCGATCCTCATAAGCCTTGATGTTGAGCTTGCGGATATCAGTGACGTACTCATCCCAGACGCTGTCGAATTCTTCCGGTTTAGCAAGAATGGCTTTTGGCAAGTACTTCGTGGACAACTCATTTTGCTTCGTATTCACGATTTTCGCCTCAGATCCGTCTACCAGGTCGACCGACCATGCCGGGTAAGCAATCTCGTTCTCAGGAGCTGGACTGAAGAAGTCAACATAGCTGTTGAAACCGTATTGGGCAAGGAAGTTCTTGTCATACTCTCTCAAAGCGGCTACCATTTCTTCAGGCTGTGCAGCGCCGTCCGTAGCGTTGCCGTCCGAGAATAAACCTTCCATTTTTGGTGCTTGACCGTGGAAAGAATCGGCTTTATTCGCGAGCTTCCAGGTTGCATCGGTAAACAGATCGCGCTGCTCTTGCGTTTTCATGAAGCGGCCGTCCTTGACAATGTAATCTTCCCCTTCGATCCCCCAGGACAAGATTTTTTGCCAATCTTCTTGAATCAGCGTATCCAACAATTTGATAATTCTGATCGCCTGCTCTTCGGATGCGTTGACCGTGATCCCGAAACCGTTGTTGAGGTTCAGAGCCGGACGATCTTTGTAATGATCCTTGATACTTTCATCAAATACAAGCGGAAGACCGACATACGTTCTTTCATCTTTCTTCTGAGTAATCAGCGCGTCCTCTGCGCTTTGGAAGTTCCAGTGCTGGTCAAACATGCCAAGAACTGCACCGCTGGAGATTTTCGCCATATACTGGTCAAAGTTCTGGGTGAACGTTTCCTTATCGATGATACCCAGGGCATTCATTTCGTTCAGCTTTTTATAATAACGTTTGGCATAGTCCTTATCGGCAAAAATTTCCGCCTTGCCGTCTTTAACAACTACACCGCCGTCATTCGGATGACCGATCAAATGCTGAGGAGCATTGAACAGGCCCCAGTTTTTCCAGTCATAGTTCAGAATTTCAAAGCCGATCGTCGGGGTACCGTCGATGGTCGGATGCTTTTCCTTGTATTGTTTAATGATGTCAAAATATTGATCCAAGGTTTTAACCTCTGGATATCCTGCCTCTGCCAATACGTCCTTCTGAATCCAGAAGGCTGGGCCCGAATAATAAGACGAGGTAACATCAGCATTCGTTACACCGTAGTTTGGAAGATTGTAAATATGACCGTCATTCGGGTCTTTCATCATGTTCCAGTACTTCTCATAATGCTTCTTCAAGTTTGGCGCATGTTCTTCAATCAAATCCTCGAGCGGGATAAAGGCACCGGCCGCTGTCAGCTTTTGATTCGCTGTCATCATGTCCGGATAATCGCCGCCTGCAATCATAACGCCGAGCTTCTGGTCAATATCGCCTGCCAGGAACTCGAATTTGAAGGATGCTCCTGTCTTTTCCCTGATTAATTTATAAATCTTGTTGTCAGGTGTTGGTTGCTGGTCGGGTTGACCGATAAAAACACTCACCTCAAATGGTTCGATCTTATCCCCGTCCGTCCCGGGTGTTGTTTGTTCTGCGGAGTCCTTTGCTTCCGGCTGGGCCCCGCTATTCCCGTTTCCGCCCCCGCAGCCCGTAAGGCCGATGCAAAGCGACAACAGCAACACCGTGCTGAGCCGAAGCCATGATTTTGTCTTACCCCCCATAAAAGCACCTCCGTCATAATGTGGTTACATCGTTGGTCGATACGCCTCTTCATGTAACCTTCCTTTATTTTAAAAGCGCTTTCAAAGGCGGACTATACTATAATTAAAGCATTAACCTTAAAAACTTTAGAACATCCTCTTCTTGAACTCATTCGGTGCCATGCCCCATCTTTTTTCGAAATGCTTAAGGAATTGGTTGTAGTGGGTGTAGCCGACCCTTTCGGCGATTTCGCTGTTCTTCAGCTTGTTCTGCTTCAACAGCGCGGCCGCTTCCTCAATCCGCAAATTATGAATGAGTTCGTTGAAGCCAATCCCATTCTTACGCATCAGCAGCTGGCCGAGATAGACGGGATGCAGATAAAAAAGCTCCGCCAATCGCTTAATGGTCAGATTCTCCCGGTAGTGCTGCCGAATATAATCGTTAATCTCCTGGATTATGCCTTGCGAATGCCGGGCCTGCTCCTTGAGAAGAAGCTCGATGCACTCTTCCCCGAAGCGCAGCAGCTCTCCCATCAAGTCGTTCAAATGGAAGGTTCCGTCCGTTAATCCAGCTGCATTGGATTTGGCTGCCAGGATTCGAGCTTCCGCACCTTCCGCCTCCCTCACCAAATCCATGATTTTATACAAAACATGGATCACCATTTTCTTCACGATCCCCGGCGCGATTCGCTGCTCCGCAAACCTGGACGCAGCCAATCCGGCAGCCTCGCGGTATCCCTTCTTGTCGAGGAGTTCCACGGACCTGATGACATCATCCATCAGGTTCGTGGGGTAACGATAATGAAACGGCCGATCCCGTACCTCTTCATATGAAATCATCCCGCCGTACGCCGGATCGTAAAATTGATGCTCGATGGCTTCCTTGGCGGTTTCGTAGCAGCGACGGATATGCACCAGAGACTGCTGGCCTTCTCCTACAGCCATAAACAGCCGCTGTCCTGCATAATGGCGGACCAGCTCGCGGATCGTGCCTGAGGGTACGCTCCCGTTGTCAGGGGAATAACCGTTCACCAAACCAAGCCGGTTCGATTCCAGATCGATGACATACTCCGAATTCGCGTGGGCTGACAAGCGGGCGACGGTTTCCTTGACGTCAGGAAACAAGGCAGACTCTGCTTGGATCAGACATACGTTCCACTCTTGATGGGCGGAGGATAAAACCTGAAGCCTCGACAGGCTGCTAGCCCTAAGCGGCATCTCCAAGAGCGTTTGCATGATCAGCGAAACATCCTCTTCCCTCTTAGCAATCGCACTCAGGCTTAATCTGCGATGCTCCTGCATCAGCTCAGCATGAATCTTGCCGAGCTCCTCCTCGGCTTCCTCTGCAATAATAGGCTTCAGCATGTAGTGATGGATGCCGTGCCGCAATGCCTTCCTTGCATATTCAAATTCACTGTAGCCGCTCATGATGGCAAATTTCACACTGCTATCCCGGTGATGCTGCTGCCAGGTTTCAATCATATGAAGCCCGTCCATTAGCGGCATGTTTACATCGGTAATGACCAAATCCGGCGCAAGCCCATGAATCATCTTCAAGCCTTCCACTCCGTTGCCCGCGGTTCCGCAGACGCTAAACCCCAAGCGTTCCCAATCGATCCACAGCGCCAGCCCTTCCAGCGCACCCGGTTCGTCATCGATCAACAGCACTTTGAAAGGCATGGTTCTCCCCCTCTCCGCCTTCATGCTCCCGAGACTCCAACAGCCGGATCGGAATCTCGAATGAAACGGTTGTCCCTTGATTCGGGGTGCTGGCAATGTTGAAAATGACATGATCGTCGTAGTACAGCTCCAGCCGCCGATATACGTTTCGAATGCCGAAGCTGTTGCCCGAGAACTGCTCGTTGCGAACCGAGAGAATAATGTCCCGTAGCTTGCTTTGCTCAATGCCCTTACCGCTATCCGTAATGACGATGCGAAGATAATCACGGGCAACCGAAGCGCTTATGGTCACCAGACCCGCTCCATCCATCGCCTGCAAGCCATATTTGCATGCATTCTCAACGAGCGGCTGAATGCTCATTTTCGGAATTTTATAATGAAGCGCTTCCATATCGATGTTGAATTGATATTCGAATTTATCCCGAAAGCGGAATTTTTCGATTTTGAGATACATTTCGATAAATCTGATTTCCTCCTCCACGGAGACCAAATCCTCTCTCCAGCTCAGGAGTCTGCGAAGCAGCTTGGACAAGCTTTTGATAATATCCGTCACATCCGTGTATCGATTCTTCGTGCAGACCACCAATATCGCATTCAGGGTATTGAACAGGAAATGGGGATTCATCTGGCTCTGCAAAAAGTTCAATTCAGCCCGAACCCGCTCCATCTCCAGGCTTTTCTTCTGAATCTCCAGCTTGTACACATTGTTGATCAGGGAGTTCATCTTCGCTGTCATCTGATTGAAATTCCGGATGAGTCCGCCGATTTCGTCCCGGCCTTCGTCCAGTTCAATCAAGTCGAATTTCTCGTTGCTCACCTTCTGCATATGACGCGCCAAACGCTTCACCCGGTAATTGTAGGATCTCAGCATGACCGTAATAAAGACCGCCGCAACCAGCGTAACAACCGCTGCCAATACAACGGTAAACAGCTGCATATCCAGCATGGCGCTCGTAATCCGGCTCCCCCGGTTGATGCCGATCAGCTTCCACCCCTTCACGTACCTGGCCGTTCCGATCGAGAACACATGCCGATCCTCTTCGTCGTATTGCTCCAGGTCAAGCTTCGAATATGCGCTGTACTTCCCTCTTTCATAACCGCTGCTGGCCGACATAATAATCTCATTGTTCTCGTTCACCAAATACATATCCAGATAATCGCGTTCCCGTACAATGACGTCATAAATCTTGCTTAGATCGATATCGATTCGAAGCAGCTTCTCATAGGTGTCATAGGTATCGTAGTAATCCATCTTCTCAATCACGCTTAAGTACGGAACCGTCGATGCCGAGTTGTTCGCTTCTGCCGCCCTGTACGCCGCCACCAGCACCGGATGGGCCGAGCTGCTCCATAATGCATACCAGTCGCTCTCGAGCACATTATCGTTGATCACATGATAATTGCCGCCGGACACAATGGTGGAATTTTCGGTGAAGATGCTAATCCGCTGAATCTGGTTGTTAACCGGTATGTAGCTCGTTACCCGATTCCGGAGCTGCTCATCAAAGGTTTCGTAGAAGTCCAGCTGGGACTCATACTCGCGATCGAGCATTTCGTAAAGGGTCTTATCCGTACTCAGCGCATGACTTACAGCCACCCCGCCGTCGATGAAATTATGAATATCCTTCCTAGCCCGCTCCATCGAGATATCGAGGTTCTGCTCCTCTCTCTCCCGGATCAGCTCCGACATCCGATCCATAAAGATGAGGTTGACCACCAGAATAGGCAGCAGTACACCAATGACAAAAATAAGAAAAAATTTAGTTTTCAACGGAATATCGTTCACGAAATTCCCCAGCCTGGACATTCTCTTCATGAAGGCACCCTCCCGGTTTAGCGCTGCTTGCTTTCAACATGATTCTTGTAATTCGAGGGCAGAATCCCGGTTGTCAACTTAAACTTATGGATAAAATAGTCCGCGTTCGGGAACCCGACATGGAGCGCAATCTCGGAAACCTTCATTCCGCTCCGTTTCAGCAGCAGCTTGGCCTCCTCGATCCGCTTGTCATTCAGGTATTCCTTGAACGGCTTGCCAGCATGCTTCTTGAACAGCTGGCCCAAATAGGTGGCGTTCATATGGAAATGCCGTGCCAAATCCTGAAGCTGAAGCCTGCTCCGGTACTCCCGGTCGACATACTGAATCACTTGATAAATGGTGTTATGCTCGTTAAGCTTGCTTAACTCTTCCAGCTGCGAAGCGGCCTCAAACGCGAGCAACCGCATATAATTCTTCAACGGCGCTTTATGGCAAGCATCACTCAGATGACCAAGCTTCCTTTGCAGCCGGTTCATGAATAGATCCGGATCTCCATTCATTTCCGCGATTCTTCGACACAGCTTCAATTCCAGATCGGCCACATCGGCTTGAAAAGCCCTCAGGTGGAGGAGATGATCGGGCATGGCCGTAAAAATTCGCGCCAAGCATGACTCGATGGACGCATGCTCCCCCGCCATAATCATGGAAAGCAAGTCGTCCATCCATCCGAAGGGAAGTCCCCGGAGCCGCTCGGCTCCTCTCGGTTCTTGGCAACAAAACACGCCGCTTCGGCCTTGGCTTCGCTTATCGTCGCGCACCTCCGCGCTTTGCCTGTAAAGCTTTCCGATCGCCTGGATTCCCTCCCCTGTGCCGCTTAACGCCACGATAACCGGCCCTTCAAGCTCCCGGGCCAGAGCAGACTGCAACAGCAGCGCAGTCTCCATGACCTCATCCGGAGTCGAATGCTCGACATGCAGCACCACTCCGATGCTCCCGCTATTGTCCTGGAAGCATCCCAGTAAGCTCGGGGGCCCGTAATCGGTCATCCATTCGATCCAATCCACTCCCGTTTCAGTAATCCCTGTTTCAATCAATAGGCACTGCAGCAGCGGCTCGCCCTGGATTTGCATCGCATTGCTGGCTTGCTCGGCCAAATCAGGACTCAACTCTTCCCGAATGAGCCGGTTCAACAAATAATGGACGGCAAGGCCGGCTTTCTTCCGGTTGCTGCGTTCAGCGTCTCGTTCGTCCTGGATCTCATGGCTGAGCTTGGCAAGCACTGCCTCGATCTCCTCGTCATCAATCGGTTTCAGCAAATACTCGGCAACCCGTTGGCGCATGGCTTGATGCGCGTATCCAAAATCATCATATCCGCTCAAAATAACGAATTTCGGAGGAAGAGGCAGTATCCGTTTGCTGTGCTCAATCAATTCCAGGCCGTTCAGGACTGGCATATGGATATCCGTCATCACCAGCTCGGGCTTCAACTGTTCCATTAACTTTAGCGCTTCCGGAGCGCTCAGGGCTTCTCCGCATATTTGAAATCCAAACCGGTTCCAATCGATCATGGTTCGAAGTCCTTCCAGAACCCATGGTTCATCGTCCACCAGAAGTACATTGAACAATACCCTCGTCCTCCTTTACCAAGCGAATAATGTAAGCGCACTCATTTTTACTTATACTACCATACTAGTATATCTATGAGAATATACTACAGGAACACAAACACAAATAACCGTAAGCGGGGTTCCTTTGTACAAAGGAACCCCGCTTACGGTCTGCTCAAGCTGGCCTATCCCTTAATCCCGGATAACGTAACGCCTTCAATAATATATTTCTGCCCGATGATATACACGATGAGCACCGGGACGAGCGCAATGGAAGCCCCCGCCATCATCAGCGTCCAATCCGTTGCATACATGCCCCGGTACAAATTCAGCATCATCGGCACGGTAAACTTATCCGTGCTGCTGAGAAAAATCAGCGGGTTAAAGAAGTTGTTCCACATCCCGAGGAAGGTAAATATCCCGAGTGCCGATAAAGCCGGCTTGATAAGAGGAATCATGATCCGTGCGTAGATCGTCCAGCGATTCGCGCCGTCCACGATGGCCGCCTCTTCCATTTCCTTCGGAATGCCCCTGAAGAATTGCCGGAGCAAAAATACCCCGAAGGCGTTCAGCAGCGCAGAAGGGACGATAATCGCCAGATGCGTATCCAGCCACCCGATATTTTTCATGATCAGATAGAGCGGAATAATGGTCACTTGTCCCGGAACCATCATCGTTGCCAGAAACAGGACGAACAGCGGCTCCCGGAACGGGAACGTGATTTTGGCAAAAGCATAAGCCGCCATGGAGCAGGTAACCAGCTGTGAAACCACCACGATGATATTGATGTAGAAGCTGTTGAAATACGCGCGACCGAACGGCAGGGCCGTCAGCGAATCCTTATAATTGGACCAGATGAACGGATCCGGAATCCATTTGGGCGGCACGACGAATACTTGCGACAAATCCTTGAGCGAGCTGAGCACCATCCACACAAACGGCAGGGCCATCAGGCAGGCGCCTAAAATCAGCACGATATGCAGCACCACGGTGGACATCCTCAATCCCCGATGTATCATTCGTTTTCCTCCTTCCTAGGTTCGAATCGTCAGTCTTCGTAATGCACCCACCGCTTGGACATCTTCATCTGGAACAAGGTGAGCGACAGGATCATCACGAACAGGATGACCGCCGACGCCGTGCTCTTGCCAAAGGTAAAGTCCGCAAAGGCCGTCTCGTAGATGTGATAGACAAGCGTATAACTGGCCTTCGCCGGTCCGCCGGAGGTCATGACAAACGACTGGTCGAACACCTGAAAGGAACCGATGATGGACATGATCGTCACGAAAAAGGTCGTCGGGGACAGCAGCGGAATCGTAATATGGATCAGCTGCTGCCATTTGCCGGCGCCGTCAATCTCGGCCGCCTCGTAATAGCTTCTCGATATGCCCTGAAGTCCGGCCAGGAACAGCACCATGTTGCCTCCCAGCCCCATCCAGACGCTCAGCAGGGCAATCGAAGGCATCACGTACCTGGAATCCGTCAGCCAGGAGGGGCCCGTTATCCCGAACCACTGCTGCAGGTACATGTTAATGAGGCCGAAGTCGGCGTTGAACAGCCACATAAACACGACGGCCACGGCGACGGACATCGTAATGTTCGGCATGAAGTAGATCAGCCGGTACAGAATCTTTCCGCGAACCCGGTTTAAGCCCACCGCCACCAGCATGGCGAGAACGATGCCGGTCGGTACCGACAGAATCGTGTAATACACCGTGTTCACCAAAGCGATGTGGAACTCCTCATCCTGAAGCTGGGACACGAAATTTTGGAGTCCGATAAACTTCTTCGCCCCCATGCCGTCCCAGTTCATCATGCTGATGACAAAAGCCGAGATGAGCGGAACCAATGAAAAAGCGATCAAACCGATCATCTGGGGAAAGATAAAAAAGTACCCCCACAAACCGTCGGACGTCTTGCTCTTTAAGGTTGTTCTCCTCTCCGGAAACCGCTCCGGAGAAGGAGCGGCTCCGGAGCTTCCTGCAGGCTGCGTGTTCATTTCATCTCACCGTTCCTCCCCAGAGCTGGATCAATTATTGCCGCTCTTGTAATCCTGAATTTTCTTGTTGGCCATATCCTGTATATCCTTCAAGGAGCTTTCAAGCTCCTGATCTTTCAGCCACAGCGCCTCGAACTTGGACGTTATATCCTGGCTTAGCCCGGGAATGCCCGCCTCGAACGGAGTCAGGGAATACCCGATCTCGCGCGCGTCCAGGAATAACTGGGCGTGCTCCGGCAGATTCCCTTCCAGCACCACCTCATCCGTTCCCTGTACCGACGGGACGGCATTGCCGCCGCCCTGCAGGCGGAAGCGTTGGCCCTCTTTGCTTACGTACTCGGAGAAGAAGGTGTATGCCGCTTCCTTATTCTTCGATGCCTTGTTCATCACCATGTAGGCGGTCGGAATACCGGCCGGCTCGATCTTATTGCCGGTATTGGTTGGCCATGTGACCACGTCATATTCTAGCCCTTGATTCTTCTTGAACAGCGGCAGGTACCAGCGGCCTGCAGCAACGAATCCGACCTGGTTGGACATGAACATGGCGTCCCCGCCTTGCCCTTTCGGAAGCGTGCCGGAGAAGGTGATGTTTTTGGATTTCACGTTGTCGTACAGGAAGCGGAAAGCCTCCATCGCCTTCGGATCCGAAGCCGCTACGAAATTCCCTTCGTCGTCGTACACCCGGCCGCCGTTGGAAGTAACCCAACTGTGGTAGCTGTTCCAGGAGTTATCCAGCACGTAGCCGTACTTTTTGCTGTCCCTGATCTTGTCCGCCATCTCCTGGAATTTGTCCCAGGTCCACTGTCCGTTCGCCTGAAGATCGGCCGGCATCTCGGTTATCCCTGCTTCCTTCAGCACCTTCTTGTTGTACCACAGCACCATCGGGTTACAATCCACCGGTACCCCGAAGATCTGGTCATCCCGCACGGCTGCGCCCCACAAGCCTTCGAAATAATCCTCTTTCTTGATCACGCTTTCCGGAGCTTCCATATACGTCGTCAAATTCTCAATGCTCTGATTCTCGATCAGTTTCACGACCAGGGCGTCGCCTGCATAGAAGATATCCGGAGCCGTCCCGCCTGTTAATTGGGTTAATATTTTCTGATCATACTCGCCCGGAATCGGAATAAATTCGACCTCAATGTCCGAGTGATTCTTATTAAATTCCTTCGTCAGCTCCTGAAAGCGGCTAAGCTCGCCGGGATTTCCCCAGGTCGCCCATTTGATCTTGACCTTCTCGCCGCTTCCGGACTCCCCGCCTTCTGATGTTCCGCCGCCTCCACACGCTTGGAGTATGGATGATAGTAGAAGAATGATTGCAAGCAATGACCCTCTCACCTGTTTCCTTGTCATTTCATTTCCTCCATTCAAACCAGATTTGGACTCGCTGGCATAGCTTTTGTAAACGCTTTAATTATAAAATTTTGGCAAAAAGCTTTTGAACGGATTATGTTCCGAAAAAGTGGTTTCTTTTCCGATCCTATGAAATCCCGCTTATTTTCGATGCTGTCCCTGGTACTCAGCTGGCGTCATGCCTACCATTTTCTTGAACAGCTTGCTGAAGTATTTGACGTCATTGAATCCGGAACGATCCGCCACTTCATACACACGCAGCGATGTTGTGGAAAGCAGCTCCTTGGCCCGTTTCAAGCGGAGATCAATGACATAGTCAATGAAGTTATGTCCCGTGACGCGCTTAAACAATTCGCTAAAATAGTTGCGGCTGACTGCCACTTCGTCCGCCACCTCCTGCAGGGAGATCGGCTCGGTAAATCGCGCCTTAATATATCGGACGGCCTGCAGCACGATCCGCTCATGCAGCGTGGATTCCGGTACAGGGTGGCGCATGGCTTCCTCCCGCAACGCATGGAAGCCATGCGCCACCAGCTTCTTCACTTCCTCCACCGAGCGAAGCTTGCCCACCTCCCCGATCTGCGGAAGCGGCGGGCCGCCGGGAAGATGAAACATAGCAAGCAAGCTCAGAAGCTCCTCTGCTTCCCGGAGGACCGCCGGCTTCTTCATCCGTCCGGGACGCCAGCGCTGCATAATGGACTGCAGACGTTCCTCGCCTATGTCCATGTTCCCGACGGTCAGCGCGGCCCTTAAGGCATGCAGCTCGGCAGCTTGTCTCTCCTGAGCCGAATCGGCATCGGTCAGGGGAAGCTCCTCTGCCCGCAATATCTGTTGATCTTGATGAAAGAAGAGGCCCTCCAGGCTTTCAGCGGCTTCTCTAAACGCTTCTTGCAGCTTATCCATGCTGTTATATCTCCTGCTGAGCCCCATCGTGCTCCGGATCGGCAGGCGGATAGCTCCTTCGTGCTCTGAAGCCTGCCCGTTTGCTTCATCCCTTAACGGTAAGCAGACTGCGATCCGGTCCGTTTCCAGCCGAGCTGCCAGCGCCTCCGGCGCCTGGTCGTATAACTGTCCCATGAACCGTTCGATCTCCTCCTGCCAATCCTTTGGCTGTCCCCCGGCCGCGGCACCGCCCAGGTCCGAATCTAGCTGGAGCACGGCCAGCAGGTACGGGCCGTTACGGTTCCATGCATCCAGCTTCGCGAGCGCGTCCGGCTCACCGGACAGCGCCTGAAAGAGCATTTTTCCGGCAGCCTTCTTCTTATTCAGCCGCTGCTGCTGCTCATGCTCGGTCAGAATCCGCTGCATCTGCTTCTCCTCTTCCAGCTTCGATCGCATGTGATCAAGCACGGCGACCAGGGAGTCCGCGTCCAGCGTCGGCTTGAGGATATAATCCGATGCGCCAAGCCTGATGCCTTCCCGCACGAATTCGAAATCGCTGTGACAGCTGAGCAGCAGTACCTTCACCCATGGACAAAGCTCCCTTGTCCGGCGGGTCAATTCCAGGCCGTCCATGACCGGCATCGCGATATCCGTGATCAGAATGTCCAGATCCCCGTTTACGATCCATTTCATGGCCCGTTGTCCATTGGAGGCCTCCCCGACAAGCCGGTAACCGTATTTCTCCCAATCGAAGGTCGAGCGCAGTCCCGTACGCGCGATCGCTTCGTCATCCACGAGCAGCACTCTGTACATAATCGTCCCCCCTTTGTTTCGCAAACGTGACCGTGACCCTCGTGCCTCCGCCTTCCGTGCTTTCCACCCATACCCCGTACCTGCTGCCGTAATACAGCTGGACCGTTTGGTGAACATGACGCAGGCCGATATGGGTCATGCCATGCTTGGAGTGATCCTGCTCATACGACAGCAGTCCCTTGATCCGTTCAGGCTTAATGCCGATTCCGTTGTCTTCGATCTGCACCATGACATCCTGCTGCTGCAATATTATCCGGATCTGAATGACGCCCCCTTCATCAAGCGGGGCAATTCCGTGAAAGATCGCATTCTCCACGATCGGCTGCAGCAGCATCCGGGGAACGTGGAGGTCCTCCATTTCCTCGGGGCAATCGATCCGCAGCTCGATTGGGTGGTCATAACGGTAATTCTGGATGATCATATATTTCCGAAGCAGCTCCAATTCATCTCCAAGCCTTATAAACACACCGTTGCGCTCCAGGCTCCCCTCCAGCAGATGAACCAGGGCCGTGACCGATCGGTCCACGTCATTCGTTCGATTCAGCTTGGCCATCCAGCGGATCGAGTTCAGCGTATTGTAGAGAAAATGGGGATTGATCTGATACCGCAGCGCGCGGATTTCGGCTTTTTTCTTCTCGGACTCCTCCGCGGCGATCCGCCTGATGAGCAGGTCGATCTGCTCTATCATTTTGTTGAAGCTTCGGCCCAGCTGACCGATCTCGCTGGGACCTACGTTCTTGCTGCGGACCGATAAATCGCCCGCCTCGCTTCTGCGCATCAAGCGGCTCAGCTGAACGAGCGGATTGCCGATTCTCCTCGTCATGAAATATCCGATGCCGATCGCGGCCAGAATCGATCCGAATACGATCCAGACCGTGAAACTCCGGATGCTGGCGGAATCGGCCGTCAGTTCCTTAAGCGGCACCATGCCGACCACATGCCAGCCGTTGTTCAGGCGCGAGGGGATCATCAGCGTTTTGTTGTTATTCAGGTTGTATTCCGTCAAACCCGAGGGCAGCTTGATCCTGGACTGCTTCCCGTACATCGATGGATCGGGATGGTAAAAGTAGCGATTCTCGTCATTCGCCACGTACATATACCCCGTGTCGCCGAATTGGACATGGTTTAATTCATCGATCAGGACATCCCCCATAATTTCGATGAACATCACCCCGACGATCTCCCCCGTATCCCAGCTCCGGATTGCCCGGCCCAGCCCGAACACGGGAAATCCCATTCCCGTTTGCTTCAGGTAGGAGGTATCCGACAAGCCGAACCATACCGCCTGCCCGTTCGCCTCCAATATCGCCCGATACCAAGGCGAATCCCACTGGTCCGGGATGGACATCAAGGAATCCGCGCTCAGGACCGAATTGTTCCGCTGCACGTCAAACACGTATACATCCAAGATCTCCGGCGAATTAATCATGATGGACGTCAGCAGGTCCTTCCCCTCCTTCACCTTCAACGTCAGGTCGTATTTACTGATATCCTGATCCTCCAGTATGCCGTGAACCACTTTGCTGTTCAGCACCATCATCGAGGAGTCGTCCAGTTTCTTGAAGAACATGTTCAGCTTGTCGCTGACTTGGGTGATCGTGAGGGAAGCCACTTTACTGACCTGCTCCTCCACGATCGAGGCCGATTTGTGATACGAAAGGAAACCCATGATGAGAACCGGGAGTGTTGTGCCGATGAAAAAAAACAAAAACAGTTGAATCACGATCGAATGAAGACGACGGTATCCCCGCATACATGCTCCCTCCTGTTTCATGAAATGAAAATTGCGAACATTTGAGATAGCGCTTACATAACTATCTGACCTTCTTTCTTCTTCGCTCTGGACGCTCATCCATTCTGCCCTTTCTTACCTCCTTCTCCCACATCCCGTCGGGAGCGGCGCCCGGGAATTCCTTCCCTGCTTGCATCCTCGCTTCGGGTGTATCCATCGTATTATGTTTTCCTGACGTTGTCCCTAAGTCCATGCGCTTATGTTTGGGCTGCGCAATAAAAAAAGATGGACCCGAATCATTCCGGGTCCATCTCTTGTATTTGGATATAATGTCGCCTTCCAGGCTTAGTAAGCCAGCGTGAACAAACCGTTGATGTGGGACAGGTAACGCATGTTACTTGCTTCCTTCATCAAGGTTGCAGGCAGACCTTTCAATTGGGTTTTGTTGGCGCCGATGGTGCCGATGGCGTCTTTACGTCCCAAGCTGCCGAGCGTACCGGAGAATACCGGGTTGAAGGAAGCCGGTGCGCCGCCGTTCAATTGAGCGAAGATGTTGTAGCCGATCAGCTCGCCCATTTGCCATGCCAGCTGTGCCGTTGGCGGGTATGGACGGCCTTCCGGTCCCATAACAACCGCGCTGTCGCCGGCAACGTATACGTCAGGATGGGAAGCGGATTGCAGGAATTCGTTGACAACCGCACGTCCGCGGTTGACTTCGATGCCGCAGTTAGCCACAACGGAGTTGCCCTGTACGCCGCCAGTCCATACCAAGGTGCTGGTTTCAATCGTGCTGCCGTCTTTCAGTTCAACGGTCGTGCCGTCCATTTTGGTAATCGGCAATCCGGTCAGGAAGTTCACGCCGCGTTTTTGCAGGCTTGTTGTCGCACGGTCAACCAGTTCTGCAGGGAAGCCCGGCAGAATGGAAGGAGCTGCTTCAACACAATAAAGCGTGATTTCTTGTGGGTCGATACCGTATTTGCGAGCCAGCTCGCTTCTCATATCGGCATATTCGCCAACAAGCTCAACGCCTGTCAAGCCGCCGCCGCCAACCACGATGGTAGCGTCCGCTTTGTTTTTGGTTTTGCTGTATTCCGCAATGCGGGACTCCACATGAGCACGCAGACGGTTAGCATCGTTCACGGACTTCAGAATAAAGCTGTTCTCTTGCAGTCCCGGAATGCCGAAGAATGCCGTTTCGCTGCCCAGTGCGATAACCAGGGCATCATAGGTAAAGTTTCCGCCGTCGTCGAGGGAAACCGAACGCTCATCCGGCTTGATTTCCTTAACGTTGCCGATGCGCAGGTCAACGTTCGCGCCGCGCAGAAGCTTGTCGAGCGGCAAAGCTACTGCCTTCTCTGCGATGTTGCCTGCTGCCAGACGGTGCAATTCCGTAATGATCTGATGGGTTGGGAAACGGTTGATCAGCGTGATTTTTGCGGCAGCACCAAAATGCTCGCGTGCAGAAAGCGCACTAAGCAAGCCGCCATAGCCTCCGCCCAAAATTAAAATATGTTTAGACATGACCATCCTCCGTTCTTCGTATGATTTATGGATTAACGCTTGTTTTGTTGGTCGCGCTCGTTAAGAACGTCCAAAAAAGCCTGAGCATAGCGAAGACCCTTTTGAACCTGAGGATCTTTCAGCATTTTCATCAGACCAAATACGCCGATCTGAGCTTGGTCGCCTTGAGCGTGTACGCGGTCTCCGGCTTCGATGGCTGCAGATGCAACGCTTTTTGCTGTTGTCGTGATCGGCTTCGCGAATCCGCTCAGGGAAGCCATGGTGTCTTCCGCTAGCACGGGATCCGTAGCTACGGATTTACCGAAGTCATACGCCTTAGTCATGACGGTCAGCATTTCCGTAAGTTTTGGAAGATTGTCCACGAGAGTTGTGAGGGATTCCTGAACCTCGGGCTTGAGCAGTTGTTCGAGCAGCACATCAGGACGGCTGGACGCCGCAGCTTCTTGGTTTCCTACAACATTTTCCGGAGTTTCGGACGGCTGTGGAGAAGATGTTTCTGTCATAATGAATTGCCTCCTTTTCTTTAAGTGAATTCCCAAGATGAACTTGGCGACGATCGTACCGGCTAGCTTTAATTTTGGGATAACCGGTATCTATTATGCATCACTTACAAAAGTGCGAACTTATGGGTGACTCACTATCGCCAAAAATAAAGCAGGGGGAAACTTCCCCCTCCTTTATCTGAAACAATCTTAGGGATTGTGATAAATATCTCTAAGTACTAGTCTATAACTTGTGAAGCATAATTACAAACATAAAATACAATTTTCGACTACAAAGTTAGAACGCGATACTCGCCTTCTTCATATGTCACTCTTGTAACAGGTCGGCCGGAAAAGTCAAGCGCTTCCCGAAGCGGAATCCAAGCGGTGCCGCCGATTAAATGAACATCGGAGGACACCGGCTTGCCGCCGGTTTGCATGGGGAACAGCAAGCCTTCCACCGGATCGGCTTCCCAGCGATTCCCTGCCAGCGTCACCTGCACGGTCTTGTTGTGAGACTTCCAGGATACGCTTCCGCCAAGCCGCTCCACCAAAGCGCGCAGCGGAACCATCAGCCGGCCGTCGACCAGCTTGTATTCGCCTGCCGCAAACGCGGTTTCAAGCCCTCCGAATTCCACGGCCAGCGTTCGCCCGGTCTCGAATAACGCGGCGTTGACGGCGACGTGCTCGCGAACCCACTGCTGTGAAGGCTGTGAAGCCTTGCGGGCGGTCTGCTGAGCACGAAATTGAACGGGCTCGGTTTCCGGAGACAGCACGTCAAAGGCATAGCCCTGCTTTTTATAATAAGAAATAATGTCAGGCAGAGCCTTGACGCTTTCGGTATGGCCTTTACCGTCATGGAGAAGCACGATCGCCTCCTTGCCGTTCACTTTCGTGGTCGCCCCCTTTACGATGTCTTTAGCCGGGACGCCCCTATACCTGGAATCGCCGCTGTCGACATTCCAATCGAATACATGATATCCCCCCTGCTTCATGTATTGAAAATAAGCTTCGTCGAAATGTCCGGCCGTCCCCCCGGGAGCTCTGACCAGCTGCGGCCGTTCCCCTGTAATCAAACGGATGATTTCCTCGGTTTTCTTGATCTGTCCCCAGAAATCCTGAAAATGCCCGTAGAGCTCGTCATAACGATGATCATATGTATGATTCCCGATCACATGGCCTTCCTCATAGATGCGGTTGATAATTTCGGGACGGGTCTCCGCCTCCTTGCCCAGTACAAAAAACGTGCCTTTGATTCCTTCCCGCTTCAAAATATCCAGCACGTCGAGCGTTAAATCCGATGGTCCGTCATCAAATGTCAGGTATACCGTTTTGTCGCTTTGCTTCTTCTTATATTGAACAGGTGCGGCGTTCACAGCCGATGGTTTCTTGATTGCAGTGGTGACGACCGGCTTGCTTGCCTCCAGGGTCTTTGCTTGAACATTCTGCTCTGGCACTGCTGTCAGGGGTGCCGCTGCTAAAGGGGCCTGCTCCGCATAGTCTGCCATCGGCGCCTGAACCTCAAGTCCCATGCCGATCATGATCAGCACTGCCACAACGCCGAAGAATACCGCTATCGATGTAACCCGCACCATATTTTTCATTATCAATTCTACCTCCATCGTTTCTATGAGTTCGGCTTCCTGATAGATTATATGGAGGGCGATTCAAAAAAAGACTAGAATCTGATATTTTCTTACGTCCCTTGATTCCTATTCACATTACTAGTAAACTGAATTCAAATCCAGAACTCGGAAGGGATGATAGACATATGAATCACCAAGCGGTCATTCAGCGTGATATTACGGAAGTCCGGGATGTCGTTCTTCGGCGGCACAGCTCCATCCATGCCTCAGGACCCGTCATCGAATTTGGAAACTGGAGCAAAGCCGATCCGTTTCTCGGGATGATGGAGGACAAGTTCCAGGCCGGTTCATTCGACGACCATCCCCATCGGGGAATCGAAACCGTTACTTTTGTCATCGATGGAACCGTTGAACACTATGACAGCCTCTCCAAGGGCGGCGTGCTAGGGCCTGGAGACGTGCAGTGGATGACGGCGGGAAGCGGCGTCATCCACAACGAAGTGCCGTCAGAAGGCATAACGGCCCACGTCCTGCAGCTCTGGATCAATCTGCCCCGCGAGCAGAAAATGACGACTCCCCGCTACCAGAACCTGAAAGGCGCGGATATGCCGATCCGACAAGAGGATGGCGCGGTTGTGCGAGTCTTCTCCGGTTCTTCCGGCGATGTCGTATCCGCCACCGAAAATCATGTTCCGGTCACGATGGTCGAGGTGCTGCTGGAGCCCGGCGCTTCCATCGCGCAGGACCTGCCCGGCAGTTATAATGGCTTCATCTACATCCTTGAGGGCAGCGGAACCTTCGGAGGCAATGGCGTAAACGCGGCTAAAAGCCAGGTGTTGTGGCTGGGCGCTGGAATCGACGGAAAACCTAGCGAAATACGGGCAGCGGCTGCGGAGCCTCTTCGCTTTGTTCTGTACGCAGGCGAGCCGTTGCGGGAGCCCGTGGCGGCCCGCGGTCCCTTCGTCATGAACACGGAGGAAGAAGTGAACGAAGCCTTCCGCGAATATCGGACGGGTACGTTCTTGAAGTTCTGATTCATTCAGGTTGGCCAAATCCTCTGATTTAGGTGATAAGCCCCTCATTCGAGGCTCCCTGCTTGCAAGATATATTCGAAAAAAACGGTCCCTTACCATGCCTGTTCAGGCATGCCGAGGGACCGTTCTTCATATATAGCTATGACAGCACGGCTGCGAGAACCGCTTCGACATGGCCTTTCACTTTCACCTTCCGCCACTCGCCGGCCAGCTTCCCCGTCTCATCAATCAAGAAGGTTGAGCGTACAATACCCATATATTCACGGCCGAACATCTTCTTCATCTGCCATACGCCGAACATTTCGCTTACCTTATGCTCCTCATCAGACAAGAGCAAATAGGGCAGGCTATGCTTATCGATGAATTTGGCGTGGGATTTCAGCGGATCGGGGCTGATCCCGATCACGACTGCGCCGGCTTGCTCCAACGCATCATAGTTGTCCCGGAAGCTGCAAGCCTCCTCGGTGCAGGTTGGGGTCATATTTTTCGGATAGAAGAACAGCACGACTTTGCGCCCACGAAAATCGCTTAATGCTACCTTCTCCCCGTTCGAAGCCGGAAGTGAAAAATCCGGCACCTTGCTTCCAATCTTCAACTGCTTTTGGTCTGCGATAAGGCTCAACTCCTGCTATACGGACTTTAGGCCCGTAAAATTGATTGTCTTTTCGAAAAAAATTATAATAGAATGAATGTCGAATGTTCAAATGTTCTATCGAATTTATTCATCAGCGTAATCCGAAAGGAAGAACCCAATGACCAAAAAAACAAAGAAGACGATTATATGGAGTGTCAGCATCATACTGGCCGCCGTCATCGGTTACGGCATCTATTATGCGGCCTCGTTTTATGACGGCTTGCAAAGTCTTCAGAAAACTGGCGAAGCCTCCCCTTTTCGGGAAATCGAGAAGGTGGATGCCAAAGTCCCTGCCCCGCCGGAGTGGGAAGGCAAGGAGACGGTTAACATTCTGCTGATGGGCGTCGATGCGCGCGGTTTCGAGGAAGGGGAAATTCCTCGTTCCGACAGTATGCTTGTTGCCTCGATTGATCCCGTAAAAAAGAAAATGCACTTATTCTCTATTCTGCGCGATACTTACGTAGAAATACCCGGGTATGACAGAAACCGTATCAATACGGCCATCACGCACGGCCCGAACACGGCCATGAAGGCGGTAGGCGATCTGCTGGGCATACCGATTCAATACTACGTCTATACGGACTTCCAGGGCTTCATGAAGCTGGTTGATTCCGTCGGCGGGGTGGACTTCTACGTGGAGAAGGACATGAGTTATTCAAGTAAAGCCGACAAGAACGAGTACGACATTGATTTGAAGCAAGGCATGCAGCATCTGGACGGCAACGCGGCACTGCAATACGTCCGGTTCCGCTATGATGCGATGGGCGACTTCACCCGCACCGAGCGGCAGCGCGAGCTCCTGAAGGCCGTAGCCAAGAAAATGCAGACCACCACTTCCATCATGAAGCTTCCGGACATCCTGAAGTCCGTCAGCCCTTATATTGATACGAATCTCGATGTCGAGGATATGTGGAAGCTTGCGAACGTCGCCTACAAGAGCAAAATGAGCGGCAGCGAGCAGGTACCACCGATGAAACTCCTGAAGGAAGAACATATCGGCGGCGCCGCCGTCTTAACGGTCGGCAATCCGGATACGCTGAAGCAGTATATCCAGGACATCATGAACCCGCCGACGCCGGACCCCGAGACCGAAGGCGGCGAAGGCACGGAAGGTGATTCCGGGAACACCGAATCCGGGAATACCGACTCCGAGAACAGCGACTCTGAAAGCTCCGCAACACCATCTGCGACAACGGATCGCAACTAATACACTTACAGCAATCAGGACAGGGCGCTACGTCAATCTAGCTTCCTGTCCTGCTTCATGAAGAAAGGAAGTTTTACTATCATGTCAACCTCAAGAAACCGTTCCGAAGCCCTGTATCAAGAAGCGCTGCAGCATATCGTAGGCGGCGTAAACAGCCCCTCCCGTTCGTTTAAAGCCGTAGGCGGCGGTGCCCCCGTCTTCATGAAACGCGCAAGCGGATCCCACTTCTGGGACGAGGACGGCAACCGATATATCGATTACTTGGCGGCTTACGGCCCGATCATTACCGGACACGCCCATCCGCATATTACGGCGGCGATCACGGCGGCTGCCCAAAACGGCACCCTATACGGAACGCCGACGGAGCTTGAAATTACCTTGGCCAAAATGCTGAAGGAAGCCATCCCGTCCATGGACAAGGTACGTTTCGTCAATTCCGGCACCGAGGCCGTCATGACCACGATTCGGGTCGCCCGCGCTTACACCAAGCGCAACAAAATCATCAAGTTCGCCGGCTGCTACCATGGCCACTCCGATCTGGTCCTCGTGGCTGCGGGCTCCGGGCCTTCCACGCTCGGCATTCCGGACAGCGCCGGCATCCCGGCCAGCATTGCCACGGAAGTCATTACCGTTCCTTTCAACGATCTGGAAGGCCTGCGCGCTGCCCTCGAAGCATGGGGCGAAGATGTGGCTGCCGTGATGGTCGAGCCGATCGTCGGCAACTTCGGAATGGTCATGCCGAAGCCGGGATTCCTCGAAGGCCTGTGCCAGATGACGCACGACAACGGGTCGCTGGTCATCTATGACGAAGTTATCAGCGCCTTCCGCTTCCATTACGGATCCACCCAAACCTATGCGGGTCTGGCCAATCACGAGGCGATTCAGCCGGATCTTACGGCTCTCGGCAAAATCATCGGCGGCGGACTGCCGATCGGCGCTTACGGCGGCCGGAAGCACGTGATGGAGCAGGTTGCCCCGCTCGGCCCGGCTTATCAGGCGGGAACCATGGCTGGCAATCCGGCCTCCATCGCGGCCGGAATCGCCTGCTTGGAGGTATTGCAGGGCGAAGGCGTGTATGAGGAGATGGAGCGCTTGACCATCAAATTGACGGAAGGCCTGCAAGCGTCCGCAGACCGCCATGGCGTTCCGCTCACGATCAACCGCATCCGGGGCTCCTTCTCCACGCACTTCTGCGATCATCCGGTAACGAACTATGACGAAGCGCAGGATACCGACGGCGAAGCCTTTGCGGCCTTCTTCCGCCACATGCTGGACCGCGGCGTGAACCTGGCCCCTTCCAAATACGAAGCCTGGTTCATGACCACGGCCCATACGGATGCGGACATCGAGGCAACGCTTGAGGCCGCGGAGGAATCTTTTAAGGCCATGAAGAATTAACCTAGATAAATTCAAAGAACGCGAAAGGAGATTTCCTCATGAAAAAGCTGTTGAACAAGTTATAACCTGCTCCACATCCATGCCATGCTTCTACGATCCGGATCCGTGGACCTCCTGACCTGTTCGATTCGAATCGTCGGTAGTCCAAATACGAATACGGAGGCTACGAACACATGAGAAGCGAGCAAGAAATGATGGATTTGGTATTGGGCTATGCAGCCCGCGATGAGCGGGTTCGGGCCGTGACCCTGGAAGGCTCCCGAACGAATCCCAACGTGCCTAAGGATATTTTTCAGGATTACGACATCAGCTTTCATGTTACGGATATGGAGAGCTTTATCCAGGATCCAAACTGGATTGACGTCTTCGGGGAACGGTTGATTCTGCAGACGCCGGAAGATATGGACCTGTTCCCTCCCGACCTTGGAGGCTGGTTCTCATACCTGATGTTATTTACCGACGGGAACCGGATTGACATGACCCTGATCCCCATCGAGGAGAAGGAGAAATACTGCAAGGAAGACAAACTGATCCAGATCTTAATGGATAAAGATCAAACCTTTCCCAAGGTTCCTGCTCCGTCCGACGAGGATTTCTGGGTACAGCGTCCGTCAGCAGCCTTTTTCGAGGATTGCTGCAACGAGTTCTGGTGGGTATCCACGTATGTCGCCAAAGGCTTGTGGCGGGAAGAAATCCTGTATGCCCAGGACCATCTTCACAACATCATGCGTCCGATGCTGATGAAAATGCTGGAGTGGCAGGTGGGCACACAGACCGATTTCTCGCTCAGCGTGGGCAAGAACGGCAAGTACCTGAAAAACTATATGTCTGCGGACAGCTGGAACGAGCTGATGTCCACCTACCCTCGCGGAACCTACGAAGAGGTGTGGGAGGCGCTGTTTACGATGGAAGCGCTGTTCCGCAGAACCGCGCTGGATGTCGCCAAGCAGCTGCGCTTTGAATACGATATGGGGCAGGATCAGCGCGTAACGGGCTTCCTGCAGCATGTCCGGCAGCTGCCGGCGGATGCGAGCGAGATCTACTAATCGATTCCACGGTCATCCCTATGAAACAGAAACAACCCGCCCAAGGATAATCCTTGGGCGGGTTGTTCTATTACGTTTATTTACTAGATTCACGGCCAGCAAATGGCCTCTCTCCTACTTCTGTTCGATCTTATCGAAGAAATTCTCCTGAACCAGCTTGGCCGTTTCGTCCAGCTGCTTCTTGGAATCCGTGCCTTCCTTCGAGAACGATTCCTGCACCACGTTGGACATCGCGGCATAATAATCCTGCGTGCCGAATTGCGCTTCAGGCTTACCTTCCAACAGGCTGAAGAGCTGCGGATCGTATTCATAGACGTTGTCGTACTTATCGTAGATCGCCTTCACCTTCGCCGCATACTCCGAATCGTCGCTGAAATATTCCAGCGGCGTCGGCACAAAGTATTTGCCCTCGGCTTTGCGGGCATTGATCGTATCTTCCACCGATTTCAGCGCATCATCCGTAAAATAATCAAACGTGATATAGCGGAATGCCATTTCCTGTTCTTCCTTCGTGGCATTCGGATTGATGACCAGATAGTTGCCGCCCAAAATGCCGTGGTGCGCTCCGCCTTTCTCCATCGCAGGCATCGGATACGCAAGCACGTCCTCAGGCTTCATGCCGCCCTCGTTCAATGCCGGCTGGATCACGTCAAATGCGCCTGCAATGACCATCGCCGTCCGTCCTTGCTGGAACGAGCTGACGGCATCGCCCCAGCCGAGGGCCCAGTCCTGCGGAATGGCGTTTGCTTCCCATCTCAGCTTCTTGTAGAAATCCAGCGCCTTCACGCCGGCTTCCGAGTTAAACACCGCTTTCACTTTGCCGTCCTCGTTCACTTCGATATCCCCGCCGGCTTCGAACAGGAAGTTGGTCCAGTTCCAGCCTGCCTCATTGCCCTTGCCCATCGGCGCGATTCCGGAGATGCCGGCCTTCGGGTCCGCAGCGCCTTTCGCCGTGTTGTACATGTCGTCCCATGTCCAATCCATCGGCGGTACGGGCACGCCCTTCGCGTCCAGCAGCTTCTTGTTCACGATCGTAGACGTGATATAACCGTTCTGCGTGACGCCGTACACCTTGCCGTCCACGATGAATTGATCCTGCAGCACGGGATTCATGTCGTCCTTGTACTCCCATTCGTTCCAGAACTCCGTAATGTCGGCCACCCAGCCCCGCTCCACGAGCAGCTGTGCCTCCGTGGCCCAAGTGTTATAAAATGTCGGCGCTTCGTTCGAAGCCATCTTCACCCCAATTTCGTTGACGCTGTACTGCCAGTCGTCCTTCACGATGGTCACGTTCGGATATTTCGCCTGGAAGCGGGCGATTTTATCATCCTCCTGCTGACGCAGCGTGGTATCATCCGGCAGCGGATAGTGAATCTTGATCGTGATCTTTTGATCCGCGATATCCTCCTTCGGCTCCTCCGTTTGCGTCGTGGCCGTCCCGCCCGAATTGGCGGTCCCTCCCTCTGTATTCGTGACCTCCGGCGCCGCTTTGCCGCCGCCGCATGCGGCGAGCAAGGAGCTGAACAGCATAAGGCAGATCAGTAATGCTGGGAACTTGCGCATGGATACTCCCCTTTTCCTTATTGAAATAATGATGTCCTTTCCTCTCTCCATCATAAAAGCCAAATCCGGAAAGGACGATGTGCATTCATATGACGATCGTGTGCAGGGCTACGATGTGTACCGCTGCTGCCCTACCCTTTGACGGCCGAGAGGCTGACGCTGCGCATGATGAATTTCTGGAACGCCAGAAATACGAAGATCGGCGGCACCATCACCATGAACAGGATCGAAAATTTAACGCTGCTGTCCAGGCTCCTTGCGTTGATGACATACTTGTAAATGGCCGTAGCCAGCGTATATTTGTCCTGGGTCTGCATGACGAGCGACGGCCAGAACCAGTCGTTCCATGCCGTGGAGAATGTAAAAATCGCCAGCGTCGCGAAGATCGGAACGGATAGCGGTATGGCGATCCGCAGGAAGCTGCTCATCTCCGAAGCGCCGTCGATGCGCGCCGCCTCGAAGATCTCCGGGTGAATGCCGTCGAAGAAGTTTTTGATCAGCAGGAAGAAGTACGCGTTCGCTCCGGCCGGCAGCCAGAAGGCCCAGTAGGAATTCAGCAGGCCGAGCTCCTTCAAATTGACGAAATTCGGAATCATGTAACTCGACGCCGGAATGAACAAGGTCATCAGAATGAAGAAATAGATGGCCCGATGATACGGAACCCGGATGCGGGATATGCTGAATGCCGCCATGCCCAGCACCAGAATCGTGACCAACAGATTACCGCCGAAAATCAGCAGCGTATTCTTCAGAAACATCGGCAGATCGATGTATGCCCACCCCTTCGGGAAGTTCTCCCAATGCCATTCCGACGGGAAAAAGCGCGGCGGAAACGTGTTGATTTCCTGATTGCTCTTCAATCCGTTGAACATCGTCATGCCGATCGGGTACAGCATCGTGAAGGTCATCACGGCAATGCACAGCACCATAAATCCGTAAACCGCCTTATTCCACGGTTTTCTCAAATCCGAAGCGGACAGAATGCCTCTCTCTTTCATCCTAGTACTCCTCCCTGTTCATCTTGAATTGCAGGATGCCCAGCAAACTCAGCACAAGGAACATCAAGATGCCCATCGCGGTTCCGGCCCCGTAATCCAGCTGGTTAAACGCATATTTTACGGTAAGGAGCGCATAGGTGAGCGTGGCCTTGTTCGGTCCGCCATCCAGCATCGCCAGCTGCGATTGATACGCCTGTGACGTGCCGATCAGCTGCAGAATCAGCATGAGCACAATCAGATTGCGCATCGAGGGAAGCGTGATGTATTTAATCCGGGCCCACACGCCGGCACCGTCGATTTCGGCGGCTTCATACCAATCCTTCGGTATGCTCAGCACTCCGGCCAGATAGATCAGCATCGCCGAGCCGAATTGCTGCCATGTCTCCATGACGACCAGCGATACCATCGAGAAGCGGCTATCCGATATGAACGATACCGGCTCTGCCCCGAAGAAGCCGAACAACGCATTGACCGGGCCCACCGGATCGTACATCCATCGCCACATGCCGTAGAGCACGACCCCGGGCACGACAAACGGGAGATACGCGGCAATCCGGGCGAACCCTTGAAACAGCTTCAGCTCCGAGATGGCAATGGATGCGGCGATGGGCACCCAGAAGCCGATGACAAGCGTTAACAGCATGAAATACAACGTATTCCTGACCGATAGCAGCAGGTCGGGATTGCTCAGAACGTTGGCGTAATTATCCAAACCGACGAAGGTATTGCCTTTTACGAAATCGATATGAAAAAAGCTGTAAAAGATCCCTTTGAAAATCGGCACCCATAAAAAGACGATAAAGATCGCTATGGCCGGGACAAGGAACAAATACCCCCATACATACTTCCTCCACAGCGGCTTGCGCTTATGCTCCTTCCGGGCGCGGCGGCCGGGCTCGATCAGAGCCTGGCCTTGTGACATGATCGTTTCTTCCATCCGACTCCCTCATTCCTTTATTCAATGTCTAGCTTTTATTGTAAAAAAGCCGGGGAGCCTTCGAACATGTCTAAAACTATGTGAAGTATGACGGATCTTACTTCTTTAGCTCGCTTGGGCTGACGCCGTAGTATTTTTTGAAGATTTTGCTGAAATGCTCCGGGGATTCATACCCCACCCGCTCGGCTATCTCGTACCGGCGGAGATCCGTGTTCAGGATCAATGCCCTGCTCTCCTCCATTCGCAGCTTCACCACATACTCCCACAGGCTGCTGCCGGTATATTTTTTGAACAGGTAACTCAAATAGTTGGGGCTCACGTGATTGTTCTTCGCTACATCGTGAATGGTCAATCCCTTCTGGCGGTAATGCTCGTCGATATATTGCCTCGTATTCTCCACGATCCGGTTGCTCTGGCTCGAAAGCACCTCCTGCGACGTCTCCTGGGCATAATTGTGCCAATTGAAATCCCCGTAATAAAAGACATGGAAATCATGCAGCTGCTCGCTCCACAGCATCGCTTTGTCCGCCTGGCGGCTGAGCACGCTCAAGAATTCCCGTCCCCTTAATATTTGGCTGATGCCCACGGTACAGCTCCGTTTCAGGTGCAGCTCCACATGGTGGTGCAGACTCCGGCCGATCATCTCCAGGTGATGGATTTTCCCGCTGGCGTTCTCCTCCATTTCCTGCTCGCTCCATTGAAGGATGATGTTGACGTCCCGTTCCGGCGAATAGAACACTAAGGTGTGCGGCTCCTGCTCCAGCAGCTCCTTGGCGATATTCAGCGCGGCATATTGAATCAGGTTTATATCATGACTGGAAAAAGAAGCGCTGCGCTCTTCCGCCAGTCCCAGTTTCATTTTGATAACGGCAAAATAGGGGCCGACCAGGCCTAGCTCCGACTCGTCGGCACCGGCAGCAGCCGATGGATCCGGCTCCATGGAGAGCCGCTCGTTCAGCCGCTCTATTCTTTCGGACGGCGGCTCCTCCATCCGGAAATGCTCATTATCGGCCATGAGAAGCGGCTCGACCTGGGGCGCCGGCCGGTCCATCTTGAGCAGCACGCTGCGGACCGAATCCAGAAACTGCTCGCTGTTCAGCGGTTTGATCAAATAATCCTTGGCTCCGAGCTGAAGCGCCCGCTGCGCGTATTGAAATGTTTCATGGGCTGAAATAATGATCGTCTGTACCCAAGGCTTCACGATCTTCGCCTGCTGCATCAGCTCAATGCCGTTCATCTCGCCCATCTGGATATCGGTGACCAGCAGGTCGATGTCTCCCATCCGTATGTAGTCCAGCGCTTCCTGCCCGCTGTAAGCCGTGGTTATGACATCGATGGCAAGGCCAGAGGACGTTAACAGCCCTGCCAAGCCCTTGCATATCAAAGGTTCGTCATCTACCACCAAAATGTTGTACATCAGGAAACCTCCTGTCCGGTTGCTGTAATGGTTGCTGCTTCTGTTCGCGGTATCGTGATCGTCACGCGGGTTCCCCCTTCTTCCCCGGGCTCATACTGCAGCCCGTAGCGGCTGCCGAAATGCAGCCGTATCCGCTCCTGGATATTGCGGATGCCGTAGCCCAGCGAATGATCGGGTGCATCATCATGGAGCAGCCGGTGAATGGATTCGTAGTTCACGGGACGGAAGCCGTTATCTTCAATGACGATCCGGCATCGATCACCCTCCAGATGACCCGATACGCGGATCATTCCGTCCTCGCCCATATTTTTAATGCCATGAATGATCGCGTTCTCCAGCAGCGGCTGGAGCGTGATCTTCGGCACATGATTCGCCAGCAATGCCTCGGGAACGTCCCATCGGATCGTAAACTGATAATCATAACGGTTCAGCTGGAGATTCATATAAGCCCCCGCATGCTCAAGCTCTTCCCCAAGCGTGATAAGATCCCGGCCCCGGCTGAGACTAATCTTCATCAATTTGGATAAATCCTTGATCATTTCGGCGGACTCGGTATTGCCCTCCATCGTGCTCTTCCAGTAAATGCTCTCCAGGGTGTTGTACAGCAAGTGGGGATTGATCTGCTGATAGAGCAGCTGCAGCTGCGCTTCCTTCTGCTTCAAATCCATATTGTATTTGTAATGGATCAGGTCATTCAGTCGGCGGGCCATGTCATAGATCGTGGAGATCAGGACGCTGACTTCGTCTTTTCTGCGCCGATAAGGAGTTTCCGGCACGACGTTTCCCGGTTCGTACCTCCTCACGAAATGCGCCAGCTTCTGGAGCGGCGTCATCAGCGACTGCCAGAAGTAAAAGACGATAATGAGGCCCACGGCAAAATAAGCGACGGAAATGACCTGTATGACGCGCTTCATCTCGCTTTGCTGGGCAAGCAGCGTTTTGACGGGCACCTTATAGACCAGCTTCTGCTGGAGCACGTAATTGTAATCGATGACATAGATGAAATCCGACGTGATCACGTCCATGACGCCGATCGTGGAATGGCCCGGATCCGCTTCGGGCGGCAATTCCAGCTTGCCCGCCATGCCCTGTACCGACGAGGTCAGGATATTATCGTCCCAATCCGTAAAATACAGCTCCCCATCGGGAATCGAGACCGTCGATAACGACTCGCCGATCCGCGCGTCCAAATTGGTGACCAGCAATACGCCGATGGTACCGCCCCGATAGATATTGTTAACGGCCCGCACATAGCTTAAAGTCTCTTGATCCTGTCGTCCTTGCACCGGCGGCGACAGATTGGCCATGCGCTTCAGGTACCCGTTCCCCTTCATCGCCACGGCTTCATCGAACCAAGCGGGCTTCTCCTTCTCGTCGGAGAAAAAATATACCCCTGCTTTTCTGCGGTCTGGGTAATACGGGGCAAAGAAGTAGCTGTTGTCCGGGTCGTACACATAAAGCGAGTAATAGACCGGTTCACGCTCATCCGTCTCTTGGGAGAAGGAAATCAGCATCTTTTCGAGCCGCTCGTAATTTTTGACGCGTTCCAGTACGGTAACCTCGGCAAAAGGATCCAGCTGCTGGATCTGCGAGTTCTGGATGACCGTGGAGGTTACTTTGTTGACGGTTTCAATGTCCCGGTTAATCAGCTTGAAATTTTGTTTGTTCAGTTCGATATAAGCATTGGTCACATGGCGCTTCAGGATTTGCCCGGCCATGGAATTCCCGTAGGCGTTCAGCCCGAATAACGGAATGACCAGCACCAGGAACAGCAGAATCATCTGCTGTTTGATGTTCATGCGGCCCAGCGGATTTTTGAAGCGGTTCTTCATCGGCCCTTGCACCTCCGGCTTTCTCAAGCATAGCAACAATCCAGCGGGATCAGCGTAGTCATTTCTACGGAAATGATGCGCATTTTTACGATTAGGCAGGATGCCCTAAGTGGATGTATTAGCCCTGCGGCAGGCGATTTCCTGCAAAAGGGGCAGGAGCGTCTGGCGGGAGTCGATCTGTCGAGGTATGAGGGAGTATTGACCGCCCGTCTTCCGCGCTATCTACCCTCAAAATGGAATAACACCCGCATGCGCGATCCTCATCGGATTGAACATACGGGTGTTAGGTGCCGGTTCCCTTTTTTAAAACGGAAAGAACAGCGGCAGTACCGCCATCATGACGAGCCCGATCGTCAGTTGAAGCGGCAAGCCGACCTTCACGTAATGGCTGAATTTATAACGTCCTGCCGACATGACGAGCGCGTTGGGCGGCGTGGAGAACGGGGACGCAAAACACATGCTGGCTCCAATCGAAACGGCGAACAGAAACGGATACGGACTGGCTCCCATCTGGATCGCAGCCGATAACGCAATCGGCGCGAATAATACCGCGCAGGCGGTATTGCTGATAAACAGCGTTAGCAGCGAAGTGGTGAAATACACCCCTGCCAGCAGGGCAAGCGATCCATAGCTGCCCAGGGAATGAACCAGCATATCCGAGATCAGCGTGGCGGCTCCCGTCTTCTCGATGGCAATGGACATCGGGATCATCCCTCCAATAAGGACGATGCTCTCCCAGTTGACCGTCTTATAGGCTTCCTCCATGTTGCGCACGCAGCCGAACACCACCATCAACACCGCGGCAATCATCACGGAGGCCACCGCCGGAATCCATTCCGTCACGAGCAGGATCACCATCAGCAGCTTGATCCCCGCCGCGATCGGCGCTTTGTGATCCATCGTCAATTTGCGCGACTCCTCTGCAGGCTGCCCCACCACCACGACATCCGTCTGCTCCGCTGCCAGCAGGGCAATGTCCTTCCACGTGCCCTGCACGAGCAGCGCGTCGCCAAAGCGCATTTTCTCTTCCTTCAGATGATGCAGCAAATACTGTTCTTTACGCTGGATGCCCAGAATGTTCACCCGATACTTCTCGCGGAATCCCGAATGCTTGACGAGCCGGCCGATCAGACGCGAGGACGGCGTCAGCATCACCTCCGCAATGCCGACGTCGCTTGTGGCGTACTGCGACTCTTCGGCATGTTTACGATGCTCGGGCACACCCTGGTCCAGCATGACAAGCCCGTATGTCTCCGCAAACTCCGATGCCCGCTCGAATGGACCATTCACGTACAGAATATCCTCTTCCTCTATCACGGTCCCGGGACCTGCGATCTCCTGGTTGATCGTTTTGAAGAATTGATTCTTGGCCGACATTTTACGGCGGATTTCAATGATGTTGATTTCGAACTGTGCCGGAATATCCAGCTCCCGCAGCGTCTTGGAGCGAATGGAGGAATCGGCTCCGACCTGAATCCGATACAGGTTCTGGGTCAGCCGATACTGCTTGGCCAGCTCCCTGAGCGAGCGTCCGCCCTGGTTCCCCGTTCTTCCTTCTTCATTGCTGGGAAGATAACGGCGAAGGAACAATATCGCGAGAATCCCGGTTACCAGACACACCAGGCCGATCGGCAGAAAAGCAAAAAACGACAACCGTTCGTACCCTGCGTTAATCAGCGTCTCCTGAATCACAAGGTTCGGCGGCGTTCCGATCAAGGTGAGCATGCCGCCCAAGCTGCTTGCAAACGCAAGGGGCATCAGCAGCCGCCCCGGATTGATCTCCGCGCTGTATGCCAGGCTGACAACGATGGGCAGCATCACAGCTACCGTGCCCGTATTGCTGACGAATCCGCCGATGAGCGACGTCACCAGCATGATCATGATCAAGAGCCGGGTCTCGCTTCCTCCGCCAAGCTTCAGCAGCTTCCCGCTGGCCATCTTGGCCAGCCCGGTCTGGAAAATGCCGCCCCCCACAACAAACAAACCGATCATCATGATGACAACCGAATTGGAAAAGCCCGACAGGGCTTCAGCCGGACTTAAAATGTCCGTTAGCATAAGTACCATCAACACGCCGATCGCGACCAAATCCGACCGCACTTTTCCCGACATGAACAATACGGATGCCACGGCCAAAACAGACAACGTAATGATCATCGGTCCATTCATTCCTTGATCCCCCTATAATGCCATATCTATGTTTCTTCCAAGATTCGACATTCGATAAGCCTTTCCCTGCCCATTTCACGGATCTGCCACTTTCCGGTCCGGAGCAGGCGGCCAATCTGCGCCAGCGTCACACCACCCATTCAAGGGAAATGATGTAGTATTGTAACACCTGCCGGGAGCATCTCATGTTAAAAACGTCACAACCCTGTGTGCAAATCTTTAGGCGATATCCCCATCCGATCCTCTATCGAACCGTCGACCATAACGAGGGGTAAACAAAGAACTTCTCTCGTAGGCCGTCACGGGGGAATCACAAAAAAAGCTGCATCGGCTCCTTCCAGCCGGTGCAGCTTGCTCATGGAATTACAAATTGATGAATGCGGTACGCAATTTGGAACTGTACTGAACGTCAAAGCCCAGGCCGGATGCAATCACGGCGAGCGGCACGTAGGTTTTATCCTCTTTTCCTACCTTGTGCAGGAAAGCCGGTGTATCGATCGGTACGGCCGTTCCGTTGACTTGAACGGTTTTGGCGCCGATCTTCACCACGACCGTCTGGTCTCCGAAGGTAATCGTTGCGCTGGATGTTTTATTCTCCCATTTGGTAGTCGCCCCCACCGCGTTCACGATGTCTTGTATGGCTACGTAATTCAGGTTGTCGCGGAGGATCGGCTTGTAAGGCGTATTCAGCTCCTGCCCTTTCACGACGATGCGCATCGGCTGCCCCTCATTTTGAACAGGAGGTTTCTGATAGCTGCCCCAGATCGTCTCGGCAAACACGCTGGCCATCGTTTCGTATCCGTATTGGTTCGGATGGATGTCATCCTTCAGGATATGGGTCATCGTCAGCTCGGAGCCCACGAATTTCTTCGCGACATGCGCTACCTTGATGTCTACGCCCTGGCTTGCAAAACCGCCGGCCACCCCGTCCACCAGCTTCGTGAACTCACCGGATGCCGCTACCAGTTTCGCGTACGCGACTTCATCGGCGATTTTGGGAACCGGGTTATACTGGTCGGCCACGACGATCGCGGCATCCGGATTCAGGGAATGCAGGCCTGTAATGACGGACGACACGTTGTCCTTATAGATCTGGAACAGTTCCTGCATCTTGGCTTGCAGCTGCTCATCGCTTAACGTTTCCACGGTGCTGACAAGACTCATCATGTCATTGCCGCCGATCGTAATGGTGATCAGATCGGCTTCGGCGATAATCGGCTTAGCTTTCGCTGCATCGGCGCCGATCTGCTTGGTCCGCGGATCGATGCTGCTGAGTCCCGGCTGCAGCTCCTCCGGCGTGATCGCCCGTTCATCCAGGACGGCCTTGACGTAGTTGTTCAGCCCGTCGGTCTTCAACCCGCCGATCCCCAGATTCGTGACTTCGGTCCGGCCATGGAACAGCCCCTGCTCATACAGCCGGTCAACAAAACCGTACGGTTTGCTGTTCAGATCCATTCCCGGCTCATACCCGACGGTCAGCGAATCCCCCAGCGTTACGATACGATATGTATGCTTAGCCGCAGCCTCATCGGCATAAGCCGGCGCAACGCCCGGTCCGACTAGCGCCACCGCGAGCGTCAAGCTGCCGGTTACTGCCGCCAGCCCCTTCTTCCATTGTTTGAACATGACTTCACTCCCTTAACGTCGAATATCTTGATACATCCTTATTTTACCACCACCATCAGGCGAATGGTACCGAATCAAGCCGGACGAGACGGCTTCATGAGAAGATAAGCGAATAGATAACCTATGGAGGTAACTCCAAACCAAGCAAATATCCCTGGCGTGCCTGCCATATACAGGCTTGGCAGTATCGACCATCCAAAAGCAATCAGCAGCAGCATTCCGTACGAATACACCATCGCAATCAACGCCAAGCAGCCTGGCAGAAAGAGCATAATGAACGTATTCAGGGCCGGACTCCAGTTCATAACGTCCGTATACGGATTAAAGATGATAAGTATGCACCACAACAGGATGGAACCAACACCTGATAATCCTGCCAAAAAATGAGAAGCCTTCAGCTGAACCCGCATTGTTTCTCCTCCCCCCTATATGGACAAGGTCGTACATCCTGACTCCGACATTCGCCGTCTTGAAGAGTCTTATCTTGATTGCTGCACAAAAAAATGGACAGCCTGTTTCATGCTGTCCATTCCTGATACCGAACTAGGATGATGTTACGCTCCAATACCGCAATATTCCTTGAAGCGCTATCACACGCCTTCGCCTGAATCCTCAGGCTTCTCCTTCTTAACCGCCTTATCGATATACTTGTCATAGCGGTCATCCAATTCCTTTGCCATGCTGCGGTATTTGAGCGTCTCCTCCACGATGGGGTCGAGCTGCGTCTGAATCCGGATCTCATATTTCGGAGAGAGCAGCCTGCGCTCCTCCTTCTCCCGATCCTTCTTCTCCATTTCACCGTCCGTTAACATCTCGCTGAGCTGGCGCTCCAAATCCTGATCCGACTTCTCATTCATCGTACGCACACTCCTTTTATCAAACGGTTAATAGTGAACGGCATTCTCTCTGCGGATGGTGACCGTTTAGCGGACCAAAGCCTCGCCCGCATCTTTTAGCGTATCCAAAAAACGCTGATGAATCAACCCGTTGGTTGCCGCTAAATGACGCACCGACAGATCGTAGGGACGTCCTTCCGTATCGGTTACTTTGCCGCCGGACTCCTGAACCAGCAGCGCGCCTGCGGCAACGTCCCAGGCACTCAAGCCGTGCTCCCAGTACCCGCTCAGCCGGCCGGCCGCCACATAAGCAAGATGAAGCGCGGCTGAACCGCCCGCCCTTACATTGCGTACCATCGGCAGCAGCGCCTGAAGCTCCGCCATGTTGAGCGGCAAGTTGACCTTGCTGTCCAGCGGGAAGCCCGTGGCCAGCAAGCTGTCCGACAATTGTTCCTCCGTGGAGACATAGGTCGGATTGCCGTGAACGTAAGCCCCTTTGCCTTTTTCCGCCACGAACAACTCGTCCCGGGAAGGGTCGTAGATAACGCCGACAATCACTTCTCCATGATGAGCCAGCGCGATGGATACGGAGTAAAACGGAAATCCGTGAACATAGTTCGTCGTGCCGTCCACAGGATCGATAATCCAAAGATACTCTTCGTCTTTGGCTTCCTCAAGCGCCTTCGCATAGGCATCCGTACCCGGGGCAACCCCTTCTTCTCCCAGGATCGCATGATCCGGGAAGTGCGTCAGGATCAGCTTGCGGATCATCTGCTCCGCGCCTTTGTCGACCTCGGTTACGATATCCTGTGCCGAAGACTTGGTGCTCAGCTGCTTGACGGTGCCCAGTTTGCTCTTAATCCATTCTCCCGCTTTCGCGGCGCAATTAATCGCAACGGCGGTATAGCTCTTACTGCTGACAACATAAGGAATCTTTTCATTCTCGTTCAAAGCACTCACTCTACTTTCTATATAAATCTAGTAATCTTGGAAATCTCTACATCCTATTCCGTCATTACGGTAGCCGAAAGGGCAGCCACGCGAAAATTCCGCCTATTTCAATAAAAGTCCGTCCTATGCTGTGCACCTGAATGCTTGGCGAGAACGAACTTTTTAGTCCAATGTCATTATCTTAAGGGGAATCCCTGTTTGGCTACTTCCAACGTAACCCAAAACCCATCAACTTGCAAGTGTTAACAAGCTCAACTTATCGGTTAAGGGTTCACTTCGATGGAAGCACCGTCGAGAATGGTAATGCCCTCTTCCGTATAATTTCCCAGATCCCTCATCAGGTCAAACAAGGCGCCGTCCTTCATCTTCGCTTCAATCATCACGTCCACTTTCGGTGTAGCCCCGGCAATATTCCTTAAAAAAGCCAGCAGCGGCACGACATCCACCCCGTCCGCATGGCTGCGGATATCGGTCTTGCTCTTGGGGCTGGAGACATGAATCTTCGGCGGGAGCGGCTGCGCCGGCTCCGAATCGGCCTGCGCAAGCGGCGTCTCCCAGGTGCGAAGGATATCCGGCCACAGCTCCCAGGACGCCTCGCCGTCGTTATTGACCCACTGGTGATGGATGTCCAGCACCATCGGCAGCCCGGTCTGCTGGCATACGGCCAGCGTTTCCTGGGCTGTAAAGGTTTTATCGTCATTTTCAAGGGTCAGCCGTTCCTTGATGTGCGGGTCAAGCCCATGAAAATGTTCAACGAATCGGGACGCTGCCGAAGGCTTGTCCCCATAAGCTCCCCCAATGTGAATGTTATTCTTCATGGAAGCAGGCAGTTCCATCGCCTGCAGCATGCGGACGTGCGACTCCAAGTCGCGAACCGAATTGACCAGCACTTCGGGACGCGGCGTGCTCAGCACCGTAAAATGATCCGGATGGAAGGAAACCCGCATCCCGTGTTTTTTCACGAATTCCCCAATGGCCTGAAAGCCTTCCCGCAAAGCCGGGAACGGGTCCCAGTCCCGCATGTCGTTATGCGTGGCCAGCGGAATCAGCTTGGACGAGAAGCGGTATACCTTGATATCGTGAGCCGCATTATGCTTCAGAAGCCGAAGGGTATTATGTAGGTTCTCATTCGCGATCCGCTCCAGTTTGTGCAGGCCGGCCTCACGGTCATTCAGCTTCATGAAACTCTTCATCGTCATCGTCTTGGAAGGAGAAGCATTCTGCACGACCGTGGACATGGCCACATAACCGAAACGGACAATCATGCATGGTCTCCGAAGAACATCTCGTGCGCGAGCGCGGTCTGTACGCGCGCTTCCTCATCCGTCAATTTACGGATGAGCTGCAGCTCGACCGAAGTGACCTCCCGCCCCTGGAAGTTGATCTCCGATACGCATGCGGTGATCAGGACGATGGCCACCGCCCGGTTATCCGGCGTATAGGCAATGACCTTCTGTCCCGTCGGAAACACCCGGAGCCCGTCCTTCAGCATTTTGCCGCGGCCGTATTCCAGCAGCTCGTAGAGCTCCTGCTCGCTTTTAAACTTACAAACGGAATTGAACTCGGTTTGAAATCCCATATCATGTCTCTTCCTTTCATCCCAAAATATTAGACTCAAGGGGAGCCGTAATGAATAGCGCGGACTCCCCCTGGTGTTTCATATCCTATTGTGACGGCTTACGCCTGGTTCTCATAAATCAGGGATTGCTTGCGATGGTACCGCTCAAGGCCCAGCTCGATCATCCGGTCAAGCAGCTCGCGATAGGAAACGCCCGTCTCCCGCCACAAGAGCGGGTACATGCTGAACGGCGTGAAGCCCGGCATCGTGTTCACTTCGTTGATCAGTATCGCACCGTCCGAACGGCGGACAAAGAAGTCGGCGCGGGTAATGCCCCCGCCCTCAATCGCTTTGAAGGCGGCAATGGCCAGGTCGCGCAGCCGATCCGCCGTATCCGGGTCGATCTCGGCCGGGATTTGCATCTGCGATTGTCCATCCGTATATTTGGCCGCGTAGTCATAGTATTCACTGGAAGAGACGATTTCACCCGGAACGGACGCCATCGGCTCGTCATTGCCGAGCACGCTGACCTCCACTTCGCGCGCATCGACGAACTCTTCAACGATGATCTTGTCATCGAAGCGGAGCGCGGATTCAATCGCTGCCTTCAGCTGCTCCCGGTTCTTGGCCTTGGAAATCCCGACGCTCGAGCCGAGGTTAGCCGGCTTTACGAAGCTCGGGAATCCGAGTTTGTCCTCGATGTTCTTGAGCACTTCATGCTGGCTCCGCTCCCACTGGGTGCGGTTGAAATAGCAGTACTCGCATTGCGGCAATCCTGCCTGGGCAAAGAGCTTCTTCATGACGACTTTGTCCATCCCGGCAGCGGATGCAAGCACGCCGGTTCCCACGTAAGGGATGTCCGCCATTTCGAACAGCCCCTGGATCGTCCCGTCCTCGCCGAACGTCCCGTGAAGCAGCGGGAACATAATATCGACCGCCTGATTCTCTTCCCCGTACAGTCTGCTGAACACGGCGTTCAGCGCCGTTTGCGTGCCTTCCCCTTCAGCCAGCTTCAATTCCTCCTGCCGGGCGAAAGGAGCCGACATCTTGCTGCCGATTCTCCAGGTTCCCTGTTTTGAAATATAAAACGGGACAATCTCGTATTTATCAAAATCAAAAGCGTTCATGACCGCGAATGCCGTGGATAGCGACACCTCATGCTCGCCGGATTTTCCCCCGTATACTAAACCAACCGTCAATTTATCCTGTCCCATGTTAACCTCTCTCTTGTCCGTATTGCAGCATGACATGCTGTCATCTTAAAAATAATCGGGTATATGGTAAAACCGGTATTCGGTGTTATCGTTCCAAGCATAGGAATCCCGGTAGTCCCAATAGCGGTGGCGGCTTGACACCGTATGCGCATTAACCAGCGGCATCCCGCCCGCGTCAAACGCCGTCACGATGGTGCTGTGCTGAAACGCGCCGTCGCCGTCCCAGTCGTACACGATGACGTCCCCCAGCATCAGCTGTTCGGGACGCTCCACCCGCTCGGCCCGAAGCCCCGTGGTACTGGCATTCAGATAATGCGCGAAGCTGTTCGACACCGCCCAGCTGTAGCTCCACCACTCCCGTTTGTTGACGTATCCCTTGTACCACCATCCCGTTTCTCTTTTACCAGTATAGTGGATTGGGGCTTTGCCTGCAAAGAGGCACTGGGAGATATAGTTCGTGCAATCCACGTCGAATTCCTCAAACTCCGGATTCCCCGAATCCCACCAACGGTCGGCATAGGCAGCCGCGGCTTCGCGTTCGTAACGTCCCGATCGCGGACTGCTGCCAGCGGCGTATACGCGTCCGTTCATGAAAGGAGTGGACGGCTCCCTTCCGGCCGCGTCCGAGCCTGCTCCCGGAATATCGGCCCTTTGCAAAGGATGGCGTTCATCCTGCAGACGTTCGATGCCGACGATCAGCCAGGCATCCCCGTCCCGAATCAGCGTCAGCCTTTCCCCGACAACCGTGTCTTCCCGATGCGTCATCCCTCTTTTTTCATAATAAAAGACGCTGTGGAGCCGCACGTCGGCCACCACATCATCCTCCGTTTCCCTCAGTATGCGCTGAAGACGGGCACGAGTCTCGCTCTTAAGCGGCGTTGCCTCCCGCTCCGCATACCACGATTGCAGGCGAAACTGCCTCTCTCCTCTCTCTACCAGGTAGTTCAGGTCCGCCACAATCTGCTCTTTCAGGCCTGAGGAATAGTCCACGCGATTTTGGTTATATTGATTGACGTAAATATATAGAGCTTGCTTCCAAGGCTTCTCGGCTTGCTTCAAACTGTTCATCCTCTCTCCTCCTCTAACCTTGCCATTCACGCCGTTCCCTATCACAACTATATGAAGCAAATCTTCAGGCTATGAACTTCGGTCAAGAGATTGCAGAAACGCGGGATTGCAGCGGCTGTTTTCCGGTAAGAAAACAGGCTTGTTTTCACCTTTTTGAAATGCGTTTCTTCTATAAAAAATGCTTTACGCGGGGAGTTGAAAACGTTATACTTAAAGTAGTCAATTTATGAAATTAGGTTTCATCTAGTGAAACCAAAAAGGATTTAACCCTAACTGTCTTTATTCGATTTATGAAATGACTTAAGGAGGTTCATCAATGCCAGCAAAGGATCAATTCTCCATCTCTCGCAACCTAGAGGTGGGCGGTAAAAGTTACCGCTATTTCAGCCTGCAGGCGCTCGAAGAGCAAGGATACGGCAGCGTGTCCAAGCTTCCTTTCTCCATTCGGGTGCTGCTTGAAGCTGCCGTTCGTCAGTTTGACGGACGCGCGATTACCGAAGATCACGTAAAACTCTTGTCCAAGTGGAACGAAGGACGCGACAACAACAAGGAAATTCCGTTTATCCCTGCCCGTATCGTACTGCAGGACTTCACCGGCGTACCCGTTGTCGTAGACCTTGCAGCCATGCGCGACACCGTTAAAAAATCCGGCGGCGATCCTAAACAGATCAATCCGCTCGTTCCGGTCGACCTCGTTATCGACCACTCCGTCATGGTCGACGCTTTTGGTACCGACCAAGCGCTTGAAACGAACATGAAGCTTGAATTTGAGCGCAACGAGGAGCGTTACCGTTTCCTCCGCTGGGCTCAAACAGCATTCAACAACTTCCGCGCGGTTCCTCCGGGAACAGGTATCGTTCACCAGGTTAACCTGGAGTATCTGGCTTCCGTTGCGGCTACGAAGACCGTTGACGGCGAAACGCTGGTCTTCCCTGATTCCCTCGTAGGCACGGACTCCCATACAACCATGATCAACGGTCTTGGCGTTGTGGGCTGGGGCGTCGGCGGCATCGAGGCGGAAGCCGGCATGCTCGGCCAGCCGCTGTACTTTGTCACCCCTGAAGTTATCGGCTTCAAACTGACAGGCAGCCTGGCAGAAGGCGCTACCGCGACTGACCTTGCCCTCACGGTAACCGAGCTTCTCCGCAAGAAAGGCGTCGTAGGCAAGTTCGTAGAATTCTACGGTCCAGGCCTCGCCAACATCAGCTTGGCTGACCGCGCAACGGTTGCCAACATGGCTCCGGAATATGGCGCTACGATCGGCTTCTTCCCGGTTGACGACGAAACGCTGGCTTATCTTCGCAACACGGGCCGCTCCGATGAGCAGGTTGAGCTCGTGGAGAACTACTATAAAGCGCAAAACATGTTCCGTACGGCCGATACGCCGGACCCTGAGTTCTCCGACGTAATCGAACTGGACCTGGCTTCGGTTGTGCCGAGCTTGGCCGGACCGAAACGTCCGCAGGACCGTATCGAGCTTACCAGCATGAAACAAAACTTTAACGACATCATCCGTACGCCGATCGATAAGGGCGGATATGGACTCAGCGACGAGAAAATCGCAGAGACCGTTAAAGTTAACCATAAAGACGGCTCTACCAGCGAAATGGGTACGGGTGCGGTTGTAATCGCGGCCATCACCAGCTGTACGAACACGTCGAACCCAAGCGTTATGCTCGGCGCTGGCCTCCTGGCCAAGAAAGCCGTTGAACGCGGCCTGAAGAAGCCTGGCTACGTGAAGAGCAGCTTGACACCGGGCTCCCTCGTCGTAACCGACTACCTGGAGAAAGCCGGACTCCTGCACTATCTGGAATCCCTCGGCTTCTACGTGGCAGGCTATGGCTGCGCAACGTGCATCGGTAACTCCGGTCCATTGCCGGATGAAGTGAGCGAAGCGATTGCCGACAACGACATGACGGTAGCTGCCGTATTGTCCGGTAACCGTAACTTCGAAGGCCGCGTGCATGCTCAAGTCAAAGCCAACTACCTGGCTTCGCCGCCGCTGGTTGTTGCTTACGCCCTGGCAGGCACGGTGAACATCGATCTTCAGAACGATCCGATCGGTTACGATCCGAACAATGAGCCTGTGTATCTGAAGGACATCTGGCCAACGAGCGCGGAAATCCGCGAAGCGATCGGCCTGTCCGTCAGCGCTGAAGCATTCCGCGCCAAGTACGAGAACGTGTTCACCGCCAATGAGCGTTGGAACAAGATTCCTGTGCCTGAAGGCGAGCTGTACGAGTGGGACGATCAATCCACTTACATTCAGAACCCGCCGTTCTTCGAAAGCCTGGGCAACGGCCTGAACGACATCCAGGACATCAAGGAAGCGCGCGTGCTGGCTCTCTTGGGCGATTCCGTTACGACGGACCACATCTCTCCAGCGGGCAACATCGCAACGAACAGCCCTGCCGGCAAATATCTGAGCGATCGCAACGTGGAACGCAAAGACTTCAACTCCTACGGCTCCCGCCGCGGTAACCACGAAGTCATGATGCGCGGTACGTTCGCTAACATCCGGATCCGTAACCAGGTAGCTCCAGGTACGGAAGGCGGCGTTACGACTTACCTGCCAACGGAAGAAGTGATGTCCATCTATGATGCATCGATGAATTATCAAGCAGGCGGACAGAACCTGATCGTTATCGCAGGTAAAGAATACGGTACGGGAAGCTCCCGCGACTGGGCGGCAAAAGGTACGTATCTCCTCGGCGTCAAGGCTGTACTGGCTGAAAGCTTCGAGCGTATCCACCGCTCCAACCTGGTGGGCATGGGCGTTCTGCCGCTCCAGTTCCAGGAAGGTCACGGCTGGAAGAGCCTCGGTCTGAACGGCCGCGAGACATTCAATATTCTGGGCCTCAGCAACGACGTGAAGCCAGGCCAGGAATTGACGGTTGTCGCTACGCGCGAAGACGGAACCCAATTCGAGTTCCCAGCCATCGCCCGTCTCGACAGCATGGTGGACGTGGATTACTACCATAACGGAGGTATCCTCCAAACGGTACTGCGTCAAATGATCGCATCGAACCAATAAAGCATTCTTATAGGCGATTTGGCCTTAGTCAAAAATCCCCATCATCCGCGCATGGATGATGGGGATTTTGTTATTTCCCGGTACTTTTTTCCTGAATATTGGAAATTCCGTTTCGAATAAGGCCGCACAGGTTAATGGGTACGAAACATTGCGGAAACCCATATCCAGGAGGAAGGTACCGATGATCAAAATACATACGATGGCTTCGTTCCACTATCAATACCAGCGGCCGCACCCGGTGGCGGCGCCTAAGAAAGAGGAAGCGACGGACAAACCCCTGACCTTTCAAGAAATCCTTAATCAGAAAATGAAGGAAAAGAACGTGAAGCTGACCTAAGTTGCGCTTACGTGTTACATACTGAGCTGCAGCGTCAAAAGGACCGTCCCCGCGATCACCAAGATCATGGGGACGGTCCTTTTCCATCCTATAAGAAATAGCGTTGATGGGCGAGCCTTCTCCGAAGACGGCCAGCGCTTGGACGGTTTGTTATGCCGGGCGGCTGTATCACACGCAGCCTCCCGGTCATTGAATAACTTATAGTGATGCTGTCTCTGATCCGGCAATAGAATAAATTAAATCATCATTCCCATTTCCCTTGCCGCTTCCATCAGGATTGGCGCATGCTCGCGAAGCGTTTCGGCCGACAGGCGGGTTACAGGCCCGGACATCGACAATGCGGCGGCGACGCGGCCGCTGCGGTCGAAGATCGGCACCGATACGGCAGCCGCTCCAGGTTCGCGCTCTTCGATGCTGATCGCGTAGCCGTTCTCCAGTATTTCCGCCAGCTGCTGCCGGTACGCGTTCTTATCGACCGCCTCCGGCCAATCCGGCGCATTCAGCAGCTCCTCCTGGTCCTCCTCAGGCGCAAAGGCCACAAGAACCTTGCTGGACGCGCCCACCGAGAGCGGCAGCCGCACGCCGACCTGGGCGACCCGGCGGATCCCCTGGTTGCTCTGAACCGCTTGAATCCGAAGGCGATCCGAACCGTCCCTTAAATACAGACTTACCGTTTCCCCAAGCCGATCCCGCAAGGCCTCCATCGCCGGCTGAAGGCGAATGGCAGGGTCGTCGCTTTGGGACAGATGCATCGACAGCTCCCATATTTTCAAGCCGAGCCGGTATTTCTCCGTCTCTTTGTTCCGCACAACGAATCCTTTGTCTTCCAGCGTTGTTAGCAGCCGATGGACGGTGCTTTTATGTAATCCGATAAGGGAAGAAATCTCCGTGAGAGCAAGTTCGCCATCCTTCGTAAAACACATCAAGATATCAAGGGCCCGCTCTACGGCGCGTACCGTTAATTTGCGGTCTTCCATCCCGATCAGCTCCTCTCCTGTTTCATTGTATGAAACCTGGTTACAAGAATTATATGAGAATTCTTCTCAAAAGTAAACCATGGGGACAGGGACTTTACAGTTGTCTTACAATCTATGGTTTTGCATTGACTTTATAGGCATCCGGGCATACGATTATTATAATTTCAACTTTTTCATGTTCACGAAACGCACTCAGACTATATGGTAAGGAGGGGCCACTTATGAGCACTACGACTGGTAGTAATGCCCCACTCTCCCAATTGAATGACGCGCCGGCCGAGCTGTCCACGGGCTTGGTCCGTCTAAAGCATATTATATTAGCGCTGTTATTATCTGTCGTTTTTTTCCTCGTTTTCTGTTTTATTGCGCTTCATGCCTATATCGCTTGGGTTTTGTCGAATCCGACGGTGGCTCCGCTCTATTCCAATCCCAAGCTTGCGAAAGATATGAATTACGAGAACGTCACGTTCCACTCGATTGACGGGAAACGAAATATCAATGGATGGTATATCCCGGCCGAGAATTCCTCGAAAACCATCGTGCTCAGCCATGGTTACGGCGCCAACCGGGAGGAAACCTGGGTACCGATGTACGATATCGCCCACTACGCGCACAACATGAATTTCAATGTACTCATGTTTGATTACGGTTTTGCCTCCCAGACCAGCAAGGAAGTGGCGACCGGCGGCAAGGAGGAGAAACGCCAGCTTCTTGGAGCCATTGAGCATGTGAAGCAGCGCGGCGCGAAGCAAATTGTCGTCTGGGGGTTCTCCATGGGGGCCGGCACCGCGCTGCAGGCAGGGCTTGAGACCAAGGACGTGGATGCCATGATTCTGGACAGCGCCTTTTTATTGGAGCCGGACACGCTTTACCACAATATCCACAACCAGATTGATCTCCCCCGTCATCCTTCGCTGGAGATTCTGGAGCTGCTCTTCCCTGTGCTTAACGGCACAAGTCTGGACCAGATCCCGTACAATGAGGTGAAGAAGCACGATTACCCGTTCCCGACCTTGTTCATCCACGGAACGAAGGACGATAAGGCTCCTTACCCGATCGCCGAGAAAATCGCTTCCAACCAGACGCATGCGGATTCCGACTCCTGGATTGTAGAGGATGCCCATCATGAGCTTATCTTCCGCGAGCATCCTAGGGAATATCTGCGCAAAGTATCGACCTTCCTCGGCAAACTCGAAACGCCGGACGAATCCTGAGGTTTTCATCAGGTGTTTCTGTAGCGAAGAGACCGTGCCTTTCAGTATACGATTCTCCCCCCCCTGCTGCCTGATGCAGCGGGGGTTTTTATTTTTCCTTCATAATACAGGCCGCCAAATGAATATAGTGTGTTTAGTGAACCTGATACTGGAGGGAACGGACATGTTATTTCATTATGGAGCGAAGCTCCCGGTGCGATTACTGGAGGAAATTCGCTTTTGGAAGCATCAGGAAAGAAAACACCTCGCGCTGATCAAAGCCGTGGTACCCGATCTGGAGCCGGTCTACGTCAAGATGCTGGATCAATGGGCCGTCGTGTTCTCCGACACGGAGAAGGCGGCAGACGAACTTCTGCGCCATATTCTAAGTTATAATACTTCTCCCACGCCTCAAATGCTGGCCCAGGTCGAGCAGCTCTTGCGCGCTTCCTGCGAGCAGTCCAGGGAGTTCATTCGCCAGCTGCACAGCTTAAAAGAGAACAGTGAAGCCGTTCAGAAAGTGCCGCTTGCCGGTACGGTCCTGCACCATGTGATTCGGGAGTCCGAATATTTCCTGAATGCACTCGAAACACTGAACGCCGCCGGAGCGCTGGAGAGATTCATGGATGTGGATATGCCGCTGCAGTCGATGACGCTGCACGAGGCCACGTCTCCTCCGACGTCTACTCCCGAAGCCGAGCTGTCCATTCAAGGCATGGGAGACAGCGGCGGCAAGGCTGTGCCGATTGGCGGACACCGCCTCCCTCCACTGCCTTACGCTTATAATGCGCTCGAGCCTTATATCGACGAGAAAACCATGCGGATTCACCACGACATCCATCACCAAAGCTACGTCGACGGCCTGAACAAGGCGGAGAAGAAATTGGAGGAGGCCCGAAAAAGCGGCGATTTCGAGCTCGTGAAGCATTGGGAACGCGAGCTTGCGTTCCACGGTGCCGGCCACTATCTGCATACGATCTTCTGGAACATCATGAACCCGCGGGGCGGCGGCGAACCGGGCGGAGAGCTTGCACAGCAGATCAAGAAGGATTTCGGAAGCTTCGATCGATTCAAGAAGCATTTTACCGAAGCAGCAGACAAAGTGGAAGGCGGCGGCTGGGCTATCCTCGTCTGGAGTCCGCGCAGCCATCGGCTTGAAATTTTGCAGGCCGAGAAACATCAAAATCTCTCCCAGTGGGACGTCGTCCCTCTCCTCGCCCTGGATGTATGGGAGCATGCATATTACCTTAAACATCAAAATAAACGCAAGGATTACATCAACGATTGGTGGAACGTGGTCTACTGGCCGGAAGTTGCGGAGCGTTTCAAGCATGCCAGCAAGCTGAAATGGAAACCGTTTTAATTCTCAGCCGGCATTAGCTGCTTCGGATTGGTTAATATTGGGTATGAAGTCTATAGCCCTCCTTACTTCCTTTATGGAGTTTAGGGAGGGCTTCCCTGTTCAGAGGGGTACTTGGTCATAAGCCCGGATTTGAACAGGATTATTCAAGCTACGGAGTAACCCAACCTTATTGTTAGGTCTTTTTTACCACATATCTGGTTATTTATTCGGTTGATCGCTACCATATGCTGGATTATGATATGACAGTAAGCTTGGTACGCAGCCTCAGCATTGGTCTAAGGCAACAACCGAAAGATCCGGCGTGCCTATGGGAGCAGGACATCACGACTGAAGGGATGGGTCAGTGTGAACAGTAGGTTCAAATCGCGTATTTTCATTTTTGCTTTTGTATTCATTATTCTAATTGTTGGAGGATGCCAGCCCGTGAACCATAATCAAAACGAAGCCACTGCAAACGGCAGCTCGGACGAGGTTATAACAAAGGCGAAAACCACGGCCGTTGAGTATTTTAAGGAAAAATACAATTTGGATGTAGAGATTACCAAAGAAGAGATGATGCCATCGATCGTAGCGGACAAGGTTAACCTCGAAGGGTATGTCGTGGATCATCCTGAACAAACCTTTAAAATATCCGTAGATTTCAACACAGGCGAAACGTCCAATTTCGTGATGAACCCGGAGCTTAGAAAAGCTATTAAGGGCGAGTGACGGACCTATGTTTCTCTTTGCAGCAACCATAGGCTCTGAACCTGATAGATCACGTTAAGGAGGGAATATATTGAGTTCACCGCAAGTGGATGACGAGACATACCGACTCATGTCGGAAGCGGCTTACCTCGATCTGAAAAAAGAAGATACCGTTGAGGACCTGCCGGGATGGGAGGTTCTTGAGGACTATAAGAGCAACAGCATATCCGGTTTTGACGCGGTAACTTTCTACAACAAGGAAACGAACCAGGCCGTTATCGCATACCGCGGCACCGAAGCAGGCAGAGATTTATCCCATGCGCTCCCCGATTATCTGGCCGACGCGGATATTGGCATTGAAGAGATCAAAAGGAAAATTCCGGAGTTCCGGGCTCCTTGGGCCGACCATGTAGACAAAGTCAAAGAAGTGACGGGCATTAACGATGTCACGGATTGGTTCGGCGAACAATCGAGGAAAATCGATAAGAAAACGGATATCTTGGGCACCAATCAGATGTATCAAGCCGAGGATTACGCGCTGGAAATGAAGGAGAAGTACAAGGGTGTTGATTTTTCCCTTACCGGTCATTCGCTGGGCGGAGCCAACGCGCAATATGCTGCCGCTTATACCGGCATGTCGGCTGTCACCTTCAGCGCCCCGTCCGTCATCGGTAGCCTCTCCCCTGAAGCCAGAAGAAAAGCCGAGAATGGGGAATTCGACTCCCAGATCATTAATTTCGCCCATCCCGGCGACATTATTGCCAGCGGTGCGCTCGGAGGTTACGACGGTCACGTCGGCTCTACCTATTACATAGACTCCAGTTACAAGGATGCCAATGACGGGCTCAGCATCAAAGAAAAAATCGATAATACGCTGGGAGGCCCCAACTATCACCAGCTGGACCGCTATCAATTCGAGAATGGGTACATTTCGAACCGTCTGTATGACGGCGCTACCGGTAAGTCCGTGGATTCGCCCAGAATCCCTTCCCACAGCGATCTCTTGTTTGGTCTTGGCGGGCCGTTGAGCAACTTGGGCTTAGGTTTGGGCGGCTCGCTGGGAGCCATAGCCGGATCGGCAGGAGGCTCCTCCGGTACCATCCAGGTTACCCCTGCCGAGCTGCGAAGCGTAGCCGAGAAATGGCGAGCGCATGCCCATCAGAGCGATGCCGAAATGCAGGGAATCCGGCAGCGTCTCTCCAAATACATGTTCTCCAGCCACAGCCGGCGTCTGCAGCCGATCGTCCAGCAGCTGGATACATCCATCATGTCGATGAGTCAGTGGCATCTGCAGCATACCACCGACATCGTGCAGTACATTAAATTTAAGGCGGATCTGTTTGAACGTACAGATAACAGCGGGTAAACATCTATTAGCAACCACCGGGAGGAATGGGGATGAGTCGAGAGATTCTGCTGGAGCTTGATGATTTACTTCAAGCCGAACGCGAGCTGACGGGGCTGCTTGCAGCCCTTCGGTCCGACGAACAAGAGGCGCGGGTCATGTATGCCCGCCTTCAGGATTGGAAGGGACAATCGGCTAATGTGCTGAGGGATCAGATCGAAGTCTTTTTCATGGAGATGTCCCGTCGAATCCGGGAGATCGAGGAGCAAAAAAGCGCCCTCGTCCAGTATGTGCAATATATGAAACAAGTCGATGGCGCATCTTGATCTTTCCTTGCTTGTCCTGGATGATCAGATGGCTTCATATCGTCACAGGGATAACAAAAAAAGGCTTCGCCTCCGTGGGCGAAGCCTTTTTGATATCATGAAGATCCAGCTTAGTCTTTAATCAAGGACAGAAACTCCGAGCGCTGCGCGGAATCGCTCTGGAACGTACCGCGTACAGCCGACGTTACCGTCTTGCTGCCCGGCTTCTTCACGCCGCGCGCGCACATGCACAGATGCTCGCCTTCCACCACGACCATAACGCCGTTAGGCTGCAGCGCCTCCACCATGATATCGGCGATTTGCGAAGTGATGCGCTCCTGCACCTGAAGACGGCGCGTAACCGCCTCTACCAAGCGTGCCAGCTTGCTCAAGCCGGCGATTTTGCCGCTCGGGACATATCCGATATGGACTTTGCCGAAGAACGGCGCCATATGGTGCTCGCACTGGCTGTAGTATACGATATCCTTCACGATGACCAGTTCCTCGTGATTCTCGTCGAAGGTAACCCCGAGAACGTCCTTGGGATCGACTTCATACCCCGCAAAGATCTCTTCGTACATCCGCGTCACGCGGGCCGGTGTCTCAAGCAGACCCTCACGCTTGGGATCTTCACCGATCAGCTTCAATATTTGCTCTACATGGTACTCGATCTGCTCCCGGTTTTGGCCTACTTTATGGTTCACATAGTCCTTTACGCCCGCCACAGTACAATCCCCCTTTCCGTTCCAAAAAAAAGCAAACGGTTAACTTATAGCCGCTGTTAGCGGTCTTTTTAAATAGAAATGCCCCTCCGTCGTTCCATTTAGACGGGAGCGGGCTTTCTTGCATTATGATTTGCGTTTGCGGCCTTGCCCTTTGCCCGGCATAGGCTGATTTTTCATCATTTGCTGTGCACGCTGCATCTGCTTGCTGTTCATGTTATACCCCATTTGTTTTGCCATCTTCTGCAGCATTTGCGGATCGTTCTGCATCTTCTCCAATTGCTTGCGCAGATAAAATACGCCGATGAAGAATCCGCCGACCAGACCCACGATCAATGTAATAATCGGAATGACAATATCCATCACTTGACCACCTTCTACTAATATCTGCCATTTAATGGCGCATACACGAACCTATCATAGCATGTCCTTTTCGTCACAGCAAATGAAAATAACGGATGTTCGGCAGCAGGCAGTTCCGATGATTACGCCTTGGTCAACTACGACCCTTTACGGTCCGGCATGGCTCCTTCGATCGTCAACAAGGTGCGTTTGATTTCCGGGCCGCCGGCATAGCCGATCAACGCTCCGTCGGCCCCTACCACCCGATGGCACGGCACGATGATCGGAACGGGGTTCTTATTGTTCGCTCCGCCCACGGCTCGAACCGCTTTCGGACGCCCGATGGATTCGGCTACATCCTTATAGGAGCAAACCGTTCCATAGGGAATGGATTTCAGCGCTTCCCATACCTGCAGTTGGAATGAGGTTCCGCGCATGTCCAGCTGTACGTCGAAGGCCTTCAGTTCTCCGGCAAAGTACTGCTTCAACTGCGTGATCGCAGGGGCTAGTCTGGCCTCGTCCCGTTGGTAGCCGCCGTTGCCGGCCCAAGTCCGCGACCACTGCTGGATGACCGCTTCCTTCACATAGAAGCTGCCGAATTCAATGAGACAAAGGCCCTTCTCCGTGGCGCAGACCGTCAACGGTCCGATCGGAGATTGAACTTCATCATAATACAGCATTTCCGGTCCTCCTTCAGGGATGGCCATCGGCTCGACCCCCTGAATGACAGGACCCTCCTGCTCCGGATTGCCCCCATTAGAGGAACCCGAACCCCCGGCGGATGAAACTTCGGCCGCGGCTTGCGCTTCGGCAGGTGCTTCATGTCCAGCCGGTTCAGGCTTTAGCTTATTCAAGGCTTGCTGCAGCATATCTCGTACTCGGGAATCCCCTTCTGATTTCATGCTTTTCTCTAAGTTGTTCAACGCTTCTTCGCCTCCAATACGGCCCAGAGCCCATGCAGCGGTTCCCCGCAGCTCCGGGCGCGGGTCCTTCAGCAGTACTTCGCTCAGCTTCGGTACGGCTGAAATATCTTTAAAATTGCCGAGCGCGATGACGGCATTGCGCTGAATCGGCTTACGGCCGCGCCAAGCGGCGGACGTATCTCCGAAGGCCTCCTTGAATTCCCGGTTGCTCATATCCAGAATGGGCAGGAGCAGCGGCTTGGCTTTTTCAGGATCGGGCTTGAAGTCCTCTTGATGAGTCCAGCTCTTGCCCCGGTTCTTCGGACAAACAATTTGACAGGTATCGCATCCATACAGCCGGTTGCCGATCTTGCGCATGGCCTCTTCGTCCAGAAATCCTTTGGTCTGGGTCAGAAAAGAAACGCAGCGCTGGGCATTCAGCTGCCCGGGACCGACAAGGGCGCCGGTTGGGCATGCATCGATGCATTTGGTGCACTCCCCGCAATCCTCGGTTACCGGCGAATCCGGCGGAAACGGGATATTGGTTACCATTTCGCCAAGGAATATCCAGGAACCGAACTTCGGAGAGATGATGGAGCAGTTCTTGGCACTGAAACCGATGCCGGCCCGCTGCGAGACAGCCCGGTCGACAAGCGCGCCGGTATCCACCATGCTTTCAAGCTTTGCATCCGGCACGCGTTCCTTGATGTATGCCTCCAGGCGGCTCATCGCCTCACGGAGCACATGGTGATAATCCCTTCCCCAAGCGGATCGCGCCATGATGCCCCTGTACTTGCCAGGCTCCGATTTCGGCGGGTTCTCCATCTTGGAGTGGTACGTTATCGCGATGGCGATCAGGGACTTCGGCTCGGTGCCGGGGAGTGCGGGGGTCACCCGCTTATCCAGATCCGGCTCCTCGAACCCGGACTCATATCCCTTATCCCGATGGGATTGCAAAATCCCCTTCAGGGATTGGAACGGCTCCGCCGAGGCGAAGCCGATATCATCTATGCCGAGCTCGGGTGCAACGGCTTTTAGCTCCTGCTTGAGCTCCTCCCATACCGAAGGCGGAGGAGCGTACGAGCCGAGTGTGTAGGTCATTCTCCAGCGCCTCCTTTTCTGGGATGATGTTCTGTCTTAAGCTACAGCTTTTTGATCTCGGACAACGGCCAGAAAATAAATTCGGCCCTGCCCACGATGTCGCTTTCCTTCACGCTGCCGAACATGCGGCTGTCCTTGCTCTTTCCGAGGTGGCGGTTATCCCCCATAACAAAATACCTTCCCGCTTCCAGGGTAACGGGCTCGAAGCCAGGATCCTCGATCGGGACATCGGTATACCCTTCCTCTTGGGCCACGCCGTTCACGTACAGCTTCTGATCCTTTACCTCAATGGTATCGCCGGGTACGCCGACGACGCGCTTAACAAGAAACTCCTTCTTGTCCGGTCCGTCACTCGGATCCTTAAGCACAATGACGTCGCCGTGGCTCGGTTCCGAAAAGCGATAGACCACTTTATTAATAAAGAGCCGCTCCGATGCCACCAGCGTCGGCTGCATGGATTCGCCCTTAACCATAGACAGGTTAAACACAAACATATTTAGAAGCACCATAATAACAAATGCAATCGCAATCGTCTTTACCCAATCCCACAGCTCGGCGGCCCAGCCGTTCTTCTTGGCCGGTTGATTCTGAGGCCCGTTGTTCTCGCCATGCTCAGTTGAATCCGGAGGAATCACTTGTCCCATGCTACACCTACTTTACTTCGATTTCACCTTCGAGCATCGAGGGCGGCACCTTCAAAAACAGGTACATTAATAGAAAAGCATATCTCCCACCCATTTGCAACGGCTGAAAGATATGCTTCATATCGAAAAAATGTCGTTTCTTATCTCTGTCGAAGCTTAAGGCCGCCGTTTTGCGCTGCTCGTATGTACCGCTGTAGTCGCTGCAACTATTGACCAAGGATACTGAGCTTCTGGAACGACCGCAGGATTTGGCTGGCACCGTATCCCATGGCTTCATAAAATGGCATGGCTGCGGCGTTGTGCTCATCTCCGGCTACCATGATCCGACTGACTTTCCGTGATTGAAAACGCTGTTCCATCGCTGATATCAAGGCTTTGCCAATCCCTTTCCTGCGATAGTCGGGATGAATGGCGATGCGGTAATAACAACCATGATTGCGTTCGATCGTACCGATTAAGGCACCAACGATTTCACCGTTTTCTTCTGCCACCATAATCAGATCGGAGTCCCAAGCGAGCTGCCTGGAGAAAGGCTCCATCGTGTTTTCGTAGCATTCTTCCGACAAAGCAATCTGTAATAGCTCGGTTACGGGGTTACAGTCACTCAACTGAAAGGAACGAACATGCATTTCAAAATCTCCCTTTTCGTTAGCATGATGCGGTTTACCCGGTTTACAAAGATCTAGTATTCCGTTAACGCAAACCTGACATTTAAGTTTACTACAAAAAACCCGAAAATCCTGTTTCCTTGTCCATTAAACCACATCTTTCTCGTAAATTCACGAGTTTTCTTCTGAAAGCGCTTTATATGAAGCGTTTTCATTATTTTTGATGGATAAAATTCCATATTTTTGTTGAATAAACGATTCGTTTCCTGCCGTTAAACCATTAGCTCATGGTAAAAATCGCTCCATTAATTACCAATGAGTTTACATCATTGTCTCCATGTATTTTTGAAATCACCGGGCTACCTTTCCTGTGGCGATACATGCTGTAATGAAGGAACTTGATGAAAAAAAACAGCGCCCCCCGGCCATGTGCCTTTGGAGGAACGCTGCTTTCGTACATCCATGTTTACTGGAGAACGACGGTATCTCCCGCTTTCAGCCCTGACAAAACCTCGATTTTATCAAGCGTCTGCATCCCCGTCTCAATATCCTGCCGCTCGATCTGGCCGCCTCCCTTGTCCACCATGACATAAGAGCTATCTCCCTCCGTCATGACGGCCAACTTGGGAACCACCACCGCCTTGTTCTTCCGTTTGGTCACGATCTCTCCGTTCAGCGTCAATCCGCCGATCAAGCGATCATTCTTCGGCAGCGAGATGATGACCTTGAACTGCGGCGTCTGGGACGTCTGTTTCTCCTGAGCCGTCGCCTCGGCGAATTTGGCCACTTCCAGCACCTTGCCCTTTAGCTTCAAATCCTTGATGGACGGCAGCTTGACCTCTACCGCCATGTCCGGCTGAATGCTGAAGATGTCGTTTTCCCCGACGTATGCCACTAACCGCAGGGAATCCAGGTCGACGATTTTGCCGATATACTGGTTGGCCGTCACCGATTGCGGCCGCTGCTGGGTCGGGTCGAACAGGAACAGGCCTGCTGCCGGAGATACGTATGTCGATTGCCTCAGCCTGTCGTTCAAATCGGCAAGCGTCTGACGTTCGATATCGTTGTTCACCTCGTCCAGCTGACTGCTCAGCCGCGCATTTTCCTGGTCTGCCAGCATTTTCAGGCGCTCCGCCTCCGTTGCGCCTACAGGCGCGTTGTCGAGATCCTGATTCAGCGTAAACTCCTTCAGCTCCTGCTCCAGCTTCCGCTTCTGCAGCTCGGCCTCCTTCTGCTGGAGCTGCTGGCGAATCGCCTTTTGCTCCAATTTGAAAAGGGCGTCGCCTTTTTTGATCTGCTGGCCGTTCTCGACGTTCCAGGACTCCACCTTCGCTTCAAAAGGCGCGTATACGTTCGTTTCCTTTCCGTATTCGGACGTTCCCTTGACCTGCACGGTCGATAGGATCGTTTCCTCGGTTACGGGGAATGAGATGACCTGCGGCTCTTCCATCATGGGAATCTCAGGTTCCTTGGGTTTCACCTGCCCATATCCCCAATATCCCACCAGACCCAGCACAGCAGCGATAACCGTCCATTTTATGATTTTTTTTATCATTCCGATTTAGCTTCCTTTCCGAAACTCATGATCCTAATCCCGCTTGATGGCCAGCAGCGCATTCGTTCTTGCTGCGCTGATCGCCGGGTAAATCCCCGAGAAGATGCCCGTCATTACGGCGAAGGCAATGCCGATCGGCAGCGTCTCCGCCGTCACGGCGATTTGCAGTCCCGACATGCCTGCCGAAGCCATGATGAATGAATTCAGCCCTTTGATGATCAAATACGCGAATACGATGCCGAGCAAGCCGCCAAGCAAACCGAGCAGGCTGGCTTCCACGATGAACATGTTCCGGATTTGCGGCATATTCGCTCCCAGAACCTTCATGATGCCGATTTGCCGGCGGCGCTGATGCGTCGACATCGTCATGGCGACGATGATCGAAATCGAGGCCAGCAACAGGATAAATACGCCTACGCCGAGAGCGATCGCCTTGAAGGTGTCCAATTGGGAAGCAACCTGATCCCGCATGGCCAGATTGTCGCTCGCATTCAGCGCAAGCTTGGAGATCAGGTCCTCGAGCGGTTTAATATATTGCAGATCCTCCACTTTGACCGTTAGATTATCGTAAACCCGCTGTTTCGAAGCTGGCCCTTTTTGCAGATTCAAGCTATCCGTCAGCCAATCTGCCGTGTCAAAGGATATGTAGGCCTGACGGTCATAGAATGCAAACTGGGCATCCCGCCCCTTGGGCACATCCAGCACGCCCCCGACGTAGAGCTGCGGGCTGAGCAATTTCTTGTCGTTGTCCATCTGCTCCAGCTGAACGTTCTTTCCGATCATTTCCGAAACGGTGCTCTCATACTTCTGGAACTCTTCCCATAGCTGCGGATTGTTGGGATCGGAATTCATCATATTGTTCAATCTTTCGCTCGTCTCCGCGTCCTTCCATCCGGTTGTCGCTCCGTAATTCAGCACCACGGCACCGATCTGCTCCAGCGGGCCGCCTTCCTTGAACCGGTTTCCCTGCTCTTTAAGCTTGGACAAGTCCACGGCCACGACGTTGATGCCTTCATGGATCAGGTTGTCGGATGAAATGGTCCGGAAATAACCGAGCTGCTTGGTGGCTACAACGGATTTGACGTGATTGAAGCCCTGAATGACCTGAACCTTATCATCCGTAAGCAATCCCCGTTCTCCTCCCGCCGATTGGCCGCCGCCTTCCCCGGGCCCGCCCGTGCTCTGCGGAGTCACCGTAATTTCGTCAAGTTTCATGCCGCCTATGATTTCCGTCTCCAAATAACTCTGGGCGCCGTTTCCGATGCTGATCGCTACGATGATAGCCGCACATCCGATCGAAATGCCGGTCATGCACAGGGCCGTTACCACTTTACGGCGTTTGATCTGTCCCCATGCCAGCCGTATGCTGTCTAAAAATCTCAGCTGACCTCACCTGCCTCCTCCGAATGAACCGGGATCCCGGACAGGGGCGAAGGGGCGCTCGGCCCCCGCTGCCCTCCCGTGGAAGTCGCGTAGTTCTCCGGCTGAACCAAATAACCGTCGCGGAGCATAATCGTTTTTTTCATTTGGGCGGCGACTTCCATCTCATGGGTAACGATGACAAACGTCGTCTTCATGGACTCGTTCAGCGACATCATGATTCGGATAATTTCCTCTTCCGTTTTGGTGTCCAGGTTGCCCGTCGGCTCGTCTGCAAAAATGACGGAAGGCTCGGTAATCAATGAGCGGGCAATACTGACGCGCTGCTGCTGTCCGCCGGACAGCTGGGACGGGTACAGCGAAGCCTTATCGCCGATCCCCGTCATCTCCAGAAGCTCCATCGCTTTCTTGCGGCGCTTGGACGGAGAAACGGATTGAAAAACAAGCGGAAGCTCCACGTTCTCACGAACCGTGAGTGTCGGAATCAATTCGTAAGCCTGAAAAATAAATCCGATATGCTTGCGCCGAAAAACGGCAAGCTTGTTTTCCCCGTATTTGACGATATCCTGATCCGCAATATAAATATGGCCTTCGGTCGGTTTCATCAGCCCGGCCATCAAGTTGAGCAGCGTGGACTTGCCCGATCCGGAGCTGCCGAGCAGCGCAATCATCTCGCCCTTCTGGACTTCGAACTGGATGTTATGAAGCACCTTTAACACTTCGTTGCCGTTCTTAAAGCTGTGCGATACATTTTCCAAACGCAGCATGTTCGCTATTCCTTTCCGGTTCTTAGTCTATCTCTCCTCGTTCGGGTCCAGAAGGGGCTGGAACGTCAGGTTGTAGCTCTGGCTGCCCAGCGTGATCCGCTCGTTCTGGAATTCGTCCACAAGGGTCAAGTTAAACCAGCCGCCGCGGAGCTTTTTGTACTGCTCGTCCGTCAGCTCCATCGATATCGACCGGGTGCCCGGCACTTGGATATCGGTGCCTGGCGTAAGCGTCCGCTCCTGTGTTTGTCCGAGGCTGTCCTTGATGATGAGTATCAGCTTGCGGCCGGAATCCGCGGCCGCAATGCTCTCGCTCCGTTTCACATCCAACGTGGCATTGAGCGATATGGTGGAACTGCCCTCCTGTAAATGCCCAGCCGCTTTCGTGACCGAAACGCTGTAAGGATACCAATCGAGCTGCGTCAGGCCGGAGCTTGCCGCAGGTCTGGCCGGATTCAGCATCAATTTTTTCACGCCCAGCACACCCGTAGCGTCCTTGCCCGTTTCCGCAAGCTTGCCTCCGGACATCGCCGTGCCGAGGGCCAGGCCCAATTCGCTGGCAGCCCCTTTCGGCACTCGGGCCCAAAAGACGATCGACTGCCTGGATCCCGGCTGAAGGGCCGCTTCCGGCTGAAGGGTCTCCGCTTCATAAATCCTGCCGTCCGCGCTTTGGAAGTACCCCTTCAGCACTGCGGCTTGAACGCGGCGCTGTTCGTTGCTGGTCAGCACGAATTCCGAATAGACGATATCGGAATCTGCTCCTTCATAGATGACCGTCCGCCGTTCTTGTGCCTCCGCACGTTTACCCGCAGCCGTGACCGTATACGGCTTCCCTTTCTCCAGAACGCCGATCGACTGCATCATCCCGGACGTGGTCATGGTCAGGAACGACGTTTTTGCCGCCTCCTGCTGCGTAAACAGTTCGAAACGGAGCGAACGTATATCCTTCGTATACGGGATCCGCGCCATGACGTACACCTCGGTTGATGCCCCCGGCGCAATCAGGGAGCCCTGCTCCTCAGCGATGACCTCCGGGCCGGCCAAGCTTGTTTTTTCATCCGCCGTGACGTTAGCTTTAAGCTCTGGCAGCGGCAGCGATTTGGATTCCTGGGTATTCCGCAGCCGCAGCTTCGCCACGATCAGGTCCTGGTCCTGCCACGGCAGGCGCTGGATGGATTCCAGCGTGTACGCAAATCCTTTGGCCGACTGCGCGCCGTATTCCACGCCGATGGATGACTTGCGTTCCGTTTGGTACGGGATGGCAAAGTATGCAATCGGCAAGGTCAACGGCTCCTGGACCTCTGAGGTCGGCTCGCTGCCCGACTCACCCGGATTCGCGGGCGGTTTGGATGAGCCGGCCGTGCCTGATGCCCCGATCATTTGCAGCTTCAGCCGGTCCTGCTTGAGATCAAGCGGAAGCGCGATTTCCATCACCATCGTTTTCTCTTCCCCGGGGCGGAGCGTCAAGCCCGCTTTGGCGTCCGGCGTATAAGGATGGAAGGAGCCTTCGGACGCTTTAATCGCGAACTCGTAGGCCGGAACCTCCACCGATTTTTTACCCTTGTTCTTGAAGGCCATCTCGATGGTCCATATGCCCTGTCCCCCTGAGGCACGCAGCGAAGACTGGCGTATTCTGGTATCGACCGGAATCCCCCGGATGGTCAACTTCTTGGCTTCGCCCGCCTTGACGTCCCACTTCGGAGCTGTTGCCGCCGGCAGCTTGAATGAGGCGACAGGCAGGGACAGCTTCAGCGTGTCATCGTTTTCGGTCCATAAGAAACGCAGGCCGGCCGTCTTCAGGTAAGAGGGAACTTCCGTTATGTAGTAAACCAGTTTCTTTTCTTTGGGCTGGACAGGCACCCCCTCTGCCCCCGCCTCATGACGCAGAGGGAACGAATTGCCGCTTGCCGTTACCAAATGCGGCTCGAATCCCCGATCGTTCCATACCTTGCCGCCATGATTGGTCATATACATCCCGACTTTGGCGATGACTTTGCCGTCGTACTTGATGATCTCCAGCGATTCCGCCTGTACGGTAACCGGCGTTCCGCCCAGCTTCAGCTTGGTGCTTGAGCCCGTTGGGACGGCAGCGGAATAATTGGCGGGCATTCTGTACGTTCCGACGCGCTGCAGGTAGCCTTTGACCTGCGGATTCCATACGTCCATGACCAGCTTCATGCCGGCCAAAGAGCTGCTGTCGGTCTTCGCATAGTAGGTGACGCTCACGCTTTGCCCGGGCTCTACCTTCTTCTTGGCCAGGTCCTTGGAAATGGGATTGGCCGCGCTCACGGAACCGCCGGGAAGGACCACCTTGGGAAAATAAGATACCAGGCGCGCCGCGCTCTTGCCCCCATTTTTATAAGTCAGGGTAAATACCGCCGCATGCGATCCGTTTTGCTGCCATACGTCGGCATGGTCGAGCTTCGCCGTGACGTTGCTGCCCAGCTTCACGCTCCAGGCCAGATTTGCATTTTTCTGCGCGGCCGACTTCGCGATCTGCGATGTCTCCGTCTTAGATGCAGCAGCTTCGACTTGCGGTGCCGCAGCCAGAATCGCAGCCATCAAGATGGCCGTCACTCTGAACTTTGTACTATTCATGTTACGACTCCTTTCTACCTCGATCTATCCCTTTCATGCTCCATCTATAAGTACAGATTTCTTCAAGGCTATATATATAACGACAACTTTCTTAGGAAAGTTTTTCATCATTTTCCATTGCGGCGAAACAACATTCTTTAAGCGTTAAAACGGCTCTCGCGGACTTTTCAAACATAAAAGTTGATTTAATCACCCAAAACGGTTTAATATATGTAGTGTAGCCGGATTACATATTCCATTGCTCCGGGATGATAAAGACTTCCTGATGAAGGAAGGCCTTTCATCATAACCAAAAACTAAATTTACAGGAGGTTTTTACTATGGCATTTCAATTACCAGCACTTCCTTACGCAAACGACGCGCTCGAGCCCCACATCGACGCACAAACGATGGAGATCCACCATGATCGCCACCATAATACCTACGTAACCAACTTGAACGCTGCTCTTGAGAACGCTCCTGAGCTTCAAGGCAAATCCCTTGAGGATCTGATCGGCAACCTTGATGCTGTACCGGAAAGCATCCGCACAGCGGTTCGCAACAACGGCGGCGGCCATGCTAACCACTCCCTGTTCTGGGAAGTGATCGGACCAAACGGCGGCGGACAACCAACCGGCGCTTTGGCTGATGCCATCAACAGCGAGCTCGGCGGCTTCGATAAATTCAAGGAAGATTTCGCCAAAGCGGCTACAACTCGTTTCGGCAGCGGCTGGGCTTGGCTCGTTGTTAAAGACGGCAAACTGGCAGTAACCAGCACTCCTAACCAAGACAGCCCGATCATGGAAGGTCAAACTCCTCTCCTCGGCCTGGACGTTTGGGAGCATGCTTACTACCTGAAATATCAAAACAAACGCCCGGACTACATCTCCGCATTCTGGAATGTTGTAAACTGGGAAGAAGTCGGCAAACGTTACGACAACGCGAAGTAATATCGCCTGACTACAACCGATCTCATATCACAAAAAAGGCTGCTCTCCGCCGTAGACCCTGTCTACCGCGAAAGCAGCCTTTTCATTTTCATTGAATTCTCCTACGCATCGTTTGCCGCTGCCGCAGGGCCGGTCTCATAATAACGCGCTTTGGACGGCGAGTAGATGACCGCCAGCAGCATGGCCGAGGACAGAACCGCTGCGCCTGCACCGATCAGGCATACGGCCTGCAGCGACCAGGCATCGGCGGCAAAACCGAGCAGGAGCGTGAAGAGAATCTGCAGCATCCCTTCCAGCAGTCGGGTCACGCTCGTAAAGCGTCCCATGAGGTCGACGGGCACCTGGTTTTGAAAAAAGGTGGTATAGCCCGCGTTGGCATACGAAGAGAAGAAACCAAACACGATAAAACCGATTACGGCCGTCATGAGGCCCGATGCCGCATAGAAGATCATATAGCCGATGCTCGACAGGAGCATCCCTGCACCGATAAACATACGCAGCGACAGCCGTTTAACGGATAAAGACGCAGCCATCGAGCCTGCCAGATACCCTGCTCCCGCAACGCTGACAAGCAATCCGTAATCCTCGTCGCCGAGGAGCAGCACCTGCTTAATGAACGTGGCCTCCTGGGAATCAAGCGCAAAACCGAGCAGCGTGGCGGATTGAAACAGCACGTATACAAGCATAAAATACTTCGCGGCCTTTCCGAAATCGATCACCGCGGCCCAGTCCCGAAGCAGCATTCTCATCGTCATGGCCTCCCGCTTGCTGTCTGCCGCCTCCTCTTCATCCACATCGGGAAGGAAATAGATGACAAGCGCACAGATCAGGAAGGATACCGCATTGATGACGATGCTGACCCGAATATCCGTGTAGGCGATCAACAGGCCGGATAAGGCGGGTCCAAGCAATACCGCGCCGGAAGTCGTAAAGCTGGACCATGCGTTGAACCGCTTTCGTTCCTCTGCCGGAATCAGCTTCGTTACGTACGTCATGGACGTAGGCCCAAAGAAAGAGCCCGCCACGTTAATCAGAAACATGATGCCATAGATGCCCCACACCGAGGACATGAAGGGAATTAGGGCGATCAAGGCCCCCCGGATCACATCGGTGATCATCATGAGCCTGCGCTTGTTCGCCCTGTCGATGATGCTGCCCGCCCAGGAGTTGGTTAACAGGGTAGCGAGCGGCCGGATGATGAACAATCCGGCCACTGCCGCGGGAGACCCCGTCATGTGGAGCACGAGCAAATTGATGGCAACCAGATAGATCCAGTTCCCGAGATTGGAGATCCCGATGCCAAAAATGTACAACAACGCATTCTTCCAACTATGCAAAAGCTTCACGACTCCTTACAAACCTCTTCTGCATTACATCCTAGTGAAAAAGGAAAAAGCGGCTTCAAGATGAGAAATAGGCATTCAGAATCCGGATGAATACATTGGGAAATGCGTAACGCTCCATATCCTGAACGTGAATCCACCGGAAATTCTCTTCGCCCGTCTCATATGCAGCCGCGCTTTCCGCAGCCTGCAGAACTGCCGGCGGCACATCCTGCCACTTACAGCGGTATACGCCCATATTCCATTGAATATGGCTAAAGGTATGCTCCGCGTCCATCACATGGCCGATCGGCTGGACCGGGACCCCATCCTCCAGCAAGGCATCGCGCAAGCGGACCATCGCCGTCTCCTCGGGCATTGCAGCCGGTACGCTGCTCCCATCGGCCGATACGATCACATGCGGCAGCTCCCACATCCCGGCCAATAAACCGGCGGCTGGACGCTTGCGGATCAGGATCTTGCCTTCGTGCACGCCGGTACCCTCTACAATCGCGGTAAGACGGTATTCAGGACGCGGCGGCTTGGCCTTCGTTTTAATAGGAAGCGATTCCTCTTTGCCCTCCAGCCTGGCCGAACAATGCTCCATGACCGGACATACCAGGCATTTGGGCGACTTCGGCGTACAGATCAAGGCCCCCAGCTCCATCAGCGCCTGGGTGAAATCCGAGGCCCGTCCATCCGGAACCAGCGTCAGCACCAGATCCTCCATCTTGGTACGGGTTTTCACTTTCATGATATCTTCCTCGATCAAAAAATAACGGGAAAGCACGCGCATCACGTTGCCGTCCACGGCCGCGGCCGGAATGTTGAACGCGATGCTGCGAATGGCGCCCGAGGTATAGGGCCCTATCCCTTTCAGACCCGACACTTCGTCTTTGCCGCTGGGCATCACGCCATCGTACTGCTCCGTCACTTGTCTAGCGGCAGCCTGAAGGTTGCGTGCGCGGGAATAATAGCCCAGACCCTCCCAGCATTTCAATACATCGTCCTCCGGCGCGTCCGCAAGCGATTGGATCGTCGGAAACCGCTCGATAAACCGATGGAAATACGGGATCACCGTATCTACCCGGGTCTGCTGCAGCATAATTTCAGATACCCATATATAATAAGGATCGCGATGCCTGCGCCATGGCAGATCCCGTTTATTGATTTCATACCAATCCAGCAGCTCTTGGCTGAAGTATCGTTTGTGTTCCGTGTTATGCATCTATTCGTAATCTCCTTCGTCTTCCTTACTTGATCTTCTCCACCACGGCGAAGGCGGAAGCCAGCGTGGCCTGATGGGAAATCGTCAAATGAATCGCATAATGGGCGGGGCCCCCCAAGCCCAGGCGGTCCCAGGCTTCCTTGGACAGACTGGCTTCCGGCCTGCCGAGAGCACCCGGCATTACTTCCATGTCATGGAATCCGATCAGGCGGCCGATTCCGCAGCCAAATGCCTTGGATATCGCCTCCTTGGCAGCAAAACGCCCGGCAATAAACTCCGTCCGTCTTGCCCCCTTCTTAGCGGCAACGGCCTGCTCTTGCTGCGTAAGCACGCGCTGAATGAACTTCTCTCCATGCGGGCCTGTCATCAACGTCTCCATTCGCTTCATGTCCAGCACATCATGCCCGATTCCGTAGATCACAATCGTCTGCTCCCCTTCGTTGATCCAGTCTTCCTGTTCCAAAAAAATAAACACTCCTTCTTATTGTAGCAGTCGATGTCCACCAACGCGAGACTACGGTGTTACAACAGCATGAATTAAATACATTTGTTGTATTTCAAATTTTATCCATATAAACTGAACAAAACAGCATATAAAACAAAGGAGGAATCATGTTTTGGGTACATTAATTTATCACGTTGCCGTTTCGCTTGACTATTTTATCGCAGATCAGGCCATGATGGAGGGAAGAATCGATCAGACCCTTTTTTTATTCGATGGGGAACATGTTCCGGACTTTCTAGCGGAAATCCAGGACTATGAGGCGGTCCTCATGGGCGGAAAAACGTATGCGTTTGGTTTTAAGATGGGGGCTAAGCCGGGGGAGCCAGGTTACAAAGGTCTTAAGCATTATATATTCTCACGTTCGTTAGAATTCGAATCCAACGATGAGGTTGAATTGATCAAGGAGGACGCCATCCCCTTCATCCGTCATCTCAAAGAACAGGCAGACGGCAAGCTGTGGCTGTGCGGCGGCGGAGAATTGGCAGGAAGCCTGCTCCAGCATAAACTAATCGATCAGCTGGTTTTAAAAATTAATCCAGTGATGGTTGGTGACGGTGTTCCGTTATTCGGCAGTGTCAAACCCAGGTTGAAGTTCGATTTGATCGATATGAAGCAATATGCCAACGGCGTTCTCAAACCGACCTACAACATCATATATACCTAGTCTCTATAAAAAATATAAAGCCTTCCGGGGGATGGGATGATCCTCCGAAAGGCTTGTTGCGCTTGGGATATGGTTATGTTAGATGCCTGGAATCGTATTGCGCTTGTGCGCCGTTTTGACGTAATAGCTCTCAAGCTTCTGCTGAACCTCGGGATTGATCGTTTTGCCTTCCAGATAGTCGCTGTTATCATCATAGCTGATTCCGAGCTCTTTCTCGTCCGTCTGTCCTTCCCAAAGTCCGGCAGAAGGCGCTTTGTCCAGAATCGATTGCGGTACCCCCAAATAGGATGCAAGCATGCGAACCTGACGCTTGTTCAGGGAACTCAGCGGCGTAATGTCCACTGCGCCGTCCCCCCACTTGGTATAGAAGCCGGTAATCGCCTCGGATGCATGGTCCGTGCCGACAACGATCAAATTCTGCTCGAATGCCAGCGCATATTGTACCACCATACGCACTCTGGCCTTCACGTTGCCTTTGCCGGGGATACTCATATGTTGATGGACGCCGATATTCTTCAGGCCATGCTCCACTTCCAAAGCAACCTCGTTCACCGCCTCCTCGATATTGGTCTCGACGGTATATTTCAAATCGAAGGCCTTCGCCGTTGCGTAGCTGTCGGAAATATCGGCCTGTTCGCCGTATGGCTGGAACACCCCGAGCGTCTTGTATTCCTTGCCGTTCTCCTCCGTGAGCTCGTCTGTAGCCCGCTTGCACAGGCCGGCGGCCACGGCCGAATCGATCCCGCCGCTAATGGCGATCAGCAGTCCGGAAGTGCCGGAGTTCTTCACGTAGTTTTTCAGGAAATCCACGCGCTTGCGTACCTCTTCCTCCACGTTAATCGTAGGCTTGACACCCAGTTCAGCGATAATTTGTTCTTGCAGGCTCATGATAGATGACTCCTTTCAGTATGTTCTCTCTAACTTAAGTACTTCATTCATACAACAAAAGCCCCGCGGCTTCGGAATATGCCGAATGCTTCGGGGCCTATGTAACTGCCGAATTACTGGCAGTAGCGATTGAATGCGTCGGTCAAATCTGCGGCGATTTCCTCGGCGGAACGGTTCTCCACTTGATGACGCTCAATAAAGTGTACCAATTCCCCGTCCTTCAGCAGCGCAATCGATGGGGAGGACGGAGGATACGGAGCAAAATACTCACGGGCTTTCGCCGTTGCTTCCTTATCCTGTCCGGCGAACACGGTATACAAATGATCCGGCTTCACCTGGTTCTCAAGCGCAATGGCTACACCAGGACGTGCTTGCCCTGCTGCGCATCCGCATACGGAGTTTACAACGACCAGCGTTGTGCCTTTCGCCTCCGGAAGCACTTCTTCCACCTCTTCAGGTGTTGTGAGCTCCTTGATTCCCAAACTGGTCAGTTCATCCCGCATCGGTTGAACCATATCGCGCATATATCGGTCAAAAGACATACCCATAACTGCTTCACTCCTTATATAAACAAGATTGTTCGAATTATAACAGCTCATCGATATCTATATTATACAATCCTAAAGAGTGAAAGCAAGAAAATACAAAACGAGCAGCATCACAAAATGGGATACCGCCCGTCTTCTTGCTTCAATCATCATACTAGGTAGCAGGATAGTTTACCCCGTCCTTTTTCTTGTCAACGATGGGCTCGCCACGGCGATCTTTGTTTTCACGCTCCTGCTGCTCCTGTTGCTTGGAATCGTTCTTACTCATCCGAATCCCTCCTTTACCCTGAGCTCTGCCTTATGATGCGTAATTAACAGACCGTTTATTCGGAAGCGGCAGCGCTCTGGGATTCCGTCAGGCCGTGCGGGTACGAGCGGACAGGAAAAGAAATGATGAACACCGTGCCCTCACCTAGGTGCGATTTTACGTCTATCGTTCCATGATGACGCTGTACAATGCTCATGCACAGGGCGAGTCCAAGCCCCGTCCCCTTGCTCTTCGTGGTAAAGAAAGGTTCAAACAAGCGCTCCAGCTCATTCTCCGGTATGCCGATTCCGGTATCCGCCACATACAACTGGGCGAGGTCTCCTTCCAGCCGGGTTTCGATCGTCAACGTCCCCTTGTCATCCATGGCCTCCATCCCATTGCGGCACAAGTTCAGAATGAGCTGTTTCATCTCCTTGGCATTCAGATACAGTTCGGGAATGCCGGTTCCCAGTTTCAGCTCGATGTTCTGTCCGCGCAAATTGGCGTCCGCCCACAAGAGCGGGCTGAGCTCATGGATAATGTCATGAAGGTGGCACTCTTCTTTCTCGGCTGCCCGGTTCTGGGCCAGGGACAAAAAGTCGCTGATGATGCCATTGGCCCGATCGAGCTCTTCCATGACGATCCGGTAATAATGATCCAGCGTATCCGGACTCTTCTCTTTCATAAGCTGCAGAAATCCGCGCACGACAGCCATCGGGTTGCGAATCTCGTGGGTGATGCTTGCCGCCATTTGGCCGACTAAGCTTAACCGTTCTACATTAATAAATTCCGTGCGGAGCTTCTCAAGCTCCGTAATGTCTTCCATAATGCCTACCGCACCCATGATGTCGCCGTTCCCATTATGTATAAGCGGATAAATGCCGGTAGAATACACTCTAGTAGCGCTGCGCATAATTTCCCCGGTGCTTTCGACACCGTTTATGGCTCTCTGAAATCGGCTGCGCAAATGTTCCTTTTGAATCATGCCCTCCAACAAGTCGAACAACGGCCTGCCGATGACATCCTTGGTGGTCAGATTGGGAAACACGCTTCGAAAGCTGCGGATAAGCGGTTGATTAAAGGCGATGATATTGCCGCTGCGATCCACCGCAACCATCCCTAAAGGAATCATCTCCATCATTTTCGTTAATGAAGCAATCTCTCCGCCCTTCACGTCGTACTGGCCCGAAGCCAGACGCCCAGAGGTTAATTCGATCCAATACACGATCACGCCCGAATAAAAAATGCCGATCAGCATATACAGAATGGTCACCAGAATCGTGTCCGGATTCAGATCGTCATTCCTAGCCTTTCCTTCCATCGCGTGGCAGGCTACAATAATCAGCATAGCTGGAACGAGCGCGCTCCAGAGCCAATAAATCTTTTCGGTCATGGAGCCTTGCTTGAAATTGGAAGATACCCTAGGTAATAGCGAGTATCCCAAGACAAGCAAATTCAGAACGAGGCTGGTCGTTGACCAGCCGTTAATCAGCCCATGGCTTGTGGCATAAATTACTGCAAGACATAGCCCTGAACTCCTGCTTCCATATAATATGCCTAAAAATAACGGGATCACGCCAAGATGGATCGGAACGTAATAATCGCTCATTGCAGAAATCAAGACGCACAATACGGTGCTGATTCCGCTGGCAATGACAATATGCTTGCGAAATCGAAGCAGATCATCCGGGTTCTTCTTGTTCAGGCACTTTAGATGTCTGTCGAGGAGAAGCGGCAGATGAAAGATGAGTGTACCAGACAGCAAAACTTGCAGCAAAATATCTTTCCATAGGCTCAGCACAGTGATCCATCACCTCAATTGGACAACGCATCTAATATTTCTGATTAAAGCACAGGCGACATCATATTACAATATCTTGTAAATTCCTGCAGCGGCGACGGAGTCCCGCGTCTTATGTCCTATTCATGAGGTTTGGGATAATTCGTGAATATCCTATATAATAAGATCCATCTATTAATTGATATACCCCCAAAGGAGCTATGAGCAAACATGCTTGATTATGATATTATCGTCGTCGGAGGCGGACCTTCCGGATTGATGTCCTGCGTGGCTGCAGGGGAAAGAGGAGCTTCTGTCCTCTTGATCGACAAAGGGGACAAGCTAGGCCGTAAGCTTGGCATCTCGGGCGGCGGAAGATGCAATGTCACGAATGCCAAAGAACAGGATGAATTGATTGCCAACATTCCGGGGAACGGACGCTTTTTGTACAGCGCTTTTCAGCATTGGAACAACAGGGACATCATGACCTTCTTCGAGGGTCTTGGCATTCGGCTGAAGGAGGAAGACAACGGGCGCATGTTCCCTGTTACGGACAAAGCCTCCAGCGTGGTGAATGCCCTGATCGGCAAAGTGAAGGAGCTCGGTACCGATATCCGGACGAATAGCCCGGTGAACCGCGTTCTCTATGAGAACGGCCGGACGGCCGGGGTCGAGCTGAAATCCGGGGAAGTGATCCACTCTTCCTGCGTGATCATTGCCACCGGCGGGCAATCCGTGCCCCAGACCGGTTCGACGGGAGACGGTTATCCATGGGCTGAAGCCGCAGGCCATACGATAACGGAGCTGTATCCGACCGAGGTGCCTATCGTGTCTACCGAGCCTTTTATTGCCTCTAAAGAGCTGCAGGGCTTGTCACTGCGGGAGGTGGAGCTGTCCGTCTGGAATCCGAAAGGAAAAAAAGTGATTGCCCACCGGGGAGATATGCTGTTTACCCATTTCGGGGTGTCCGGACCGATCGCGCTTCGCTGCAGTCAGTTCATCCGCCAGGTGCAGCGGAAATTCGATGTCGTCAACGTGGACATGGCCATCGACATGTTCCCCGAGCGCTCTCAAACGGAGCTTGCGGCCGAGCTCAAAGGGCGATTGGAGGATGAGCCGCGAAAGAGCATCAAGAACGTGCTTAAGGGCATGCTGCCGGAGCGGATGATCCCGCTGCTGTTATCCAAATCGTCCATCGATAGCGACATGATCTGCAGCGGCATATCCAAAGCCGCGCAGGAAAACCTGGCCTCCGTTCTTAAAAAGTTTACGTTCCGCGCTTCAGGCACCCGTTCGCTGAAGGAGGCCTTCGTGACGGGCGGCGGCGTCAGCCTCAAGGAAATCCAGCCCAAAAGCATGGAATCGAAGCTGATGCCCGGCCTCTTCTTCTGCGGCGAGATTATGGATATACATGGATACACCGGCGGCTACAACATCACGGCCGCCTTTGCGACCGGATATACGGCAGGCAAGCATGCCGCCGAGTCCGTATCGCACATAGCCGATTAAAAAAGCGCGCCGGAATGCCCTGTAGACGGGAGCATTCCGGCGCGCTTTGATTATTCCTGAGGTTGGCGTTTCTCCTCCTTGTATACCGGCCAAGACATGAGCGATGGCGCGACCATGAGAGCAAGCACGGTCAATGCAAGCACGGCGAGCCATCCCATTACGCCCTGAAAAAGCGTTAACCCTGCCACGAGCGAATAAAGAAATGCGGGGACGGCGAGCAAAGCTCGTACCGCAACAATGCCGGCGGCTCGATGCTGCTGATTCGTAAACGGAAGCACATGCATGAATTCGGCTTTGGCAAACAACGCCCATCTTGTGTTCAGCCAATACGACATCATCAAGACAAGGGCGGCATAAACGATGATTTTGATGATCAGCGGCGGCAGCCAGACGGCCGGAATGCCGACCAGCGTAATCTGAACGTACAATAACAAGCTCTCAGGTTGGCGCAAAATCGCTTTAAGCCCCGCGTCGGCGAGCCTTTTCTCCGCCGTGCCTTTGAACAATCGGCCGGACTTCCGCATAAACCAGGTTTTGCTTCGTATGCTGGGCGGTTTCCCGACGGCTTGAACCAACAGCTTCTCCGTCAGCTGGACCCGAGTCTTTGCATCCTCGCGCGCATCGGCCAGGAAGGTCCCCTGCATGGCAAGACGCTTTCGGCTGAGAAAAAAAAGCAGCATGAGCAGAAGCAAGACGGCCGCCCATATCACAACATAGGACTGAAGCCAAAATGTAACAAGCAGCGTCAGCAGTCCGAATGATAGCCAGCGTACAACATACGTCATCAGATGCTTCCGCCAGCCTTTATAACAGGAACGAATCATGGCCGTCCATAGATTGGCGCACCATGCGCATACGGCTGTAACCGCCAGCAATGTGACCAGGGCAGTTCCGGTAATTTCATGTTCCCTGACGAGAATCGGCAGCGCCAGCACCGAAATGAACAAACCCTTGATCGTTGAAACCGCATGACTGTACGCCATGCCTCCGATCATTAATCCCTTCATCCATTCCCGCTGCTGGCGAAGAAACAACGTGTCGGCCTCTTCAAAGAATAACAGCACTCTGCCGGAAAACATGAAGAGCAGGATCGCTACCACCGCTTGCAGCGGCAGGAATTGTACCCATCCGGGAAGCGGGCTCGTCCATAACTCGCGGTATAACCCGCCTCCCAAGAGAAGGCCGGGGACAATAATGTAGAGCATCACGACCCAGTCGACCACGGTCGCCAGATTGTCGCGCTGATTCTTCCAATGAGCGGTCACCCTTCGCCATAAAAGGGAGCCCGGATGTCTGAAGTGATGTGATCGTTCCATATCCATCATCCCCCTCATGTCAGCGCATCGAAGCAGTCAAACAACGATGCGCCGGGAAGTTCAGCGGACTGCCGGATTTGGTCCAGCGTGCCCTCCGAGGCAATCCGCCCTCCGGATATGAGCACAAATCGATCGCAAATTCTCTCCGCGGTGTCCAGCACATGGGTAGACATCAATACACCGGCGCCGCGGCGCCTCTCCTCGAGCAGCAAATTCAGGAAATCGCGCGTTGCCCGGGGATCCAAACCGATAAACGGCTCGTCTACGATATAAACGTCGGGTTTGGAGAGAAAGCCGATCATCAGCATCATCTTCTGCTTCATTCCTTTGGAGAAGCCTCCCGGCAGTTCATGGCGTACCGACTCCATGCCGAACTGCCGAAGCAGCTGGGCGGCCTGCTCCTCGAAATGCTGATCGTCCATTCCAAAAGCAGCGGCTGCCAGATCCAAATGCTCCCACAGCGTCAAGTCCTCGTAAAACACGGGCTGCTCGGGAACGTAAGCATATCGCGGAGGACTGCCCGCAATATAGACGTCGGCCTTGCTATCTTTAAGAAGCCCCAGCACCGTCTTAATGGTCGTGCTTTTCCCCGCTCCGTTCGGTCCAATCAAACCCAGAAGCTCGCCGGGCACCACTTGAAACGATATATCCCGTATGCGCGGGCGGCTTGGTTCGTATCCTGCCTCCTGAATATCCACCTTCAGCACCGGTTCAGGCCCAAGTCCATTCTCTTGAATCTTATGCATCCTAACACCCCATCCGTTGTCTCTATTCCCAGTATTACGCATCAGGGCAAGGATTAGTTGCATTTAGCGAAACATTCTTGCATTATATCGTAGTCGTTTCAGGGACCATATGGACACCTTTCCCTGCTGCAGCGGCAACATCTTTCCTGTCGATTCTGCCTTTGCACAGCAGCAGCGGTTTGAGCCCCGCGGATTCTGCGGTTTGTGCTTGCTTCATGTCCCCCACCCTTTTCTTCCCATTTGAATTTCATTATAGGATCGGCGCACGGAGGGCGTATCGGGCTGGAGGCATCGTGGCTGCCGGAGCCGGAGGATGAAAAATGTTTCGTCCGCATTGTGACAAATCACATGTTGCATTTGTACATTTCAGCGTAATCTTAGATTTGAAGTAATTCAGGACATGAGTCCATACCAAAGGCGGGAGAATGTATGAAGGTGTCACATGAACGCGATACACAGCTTGCGATGCACCTGTATCGGGTGTTTGCCAAGTCATTCAAGAGCGTCAACGAACATGTCGTGAATGGCAGTAAAATCGAAGGCTTTAATCCAACCTCTTTTGCCGTAATGGAAGTACTGTTCTATAAAGGCCGCCAGCCCATCCAGCAGATCGGGGCACAGCTGCTCCTGCAGAGCGGAAACGTAACTTACGTGGTCGATAAGCTGGTTGAAAAAGGCTACGTGCGCCGCAGACCCTGCCCCGAGGACAGACGAGTGATCTATGCCGAGCTGACTCCATCCGGAGAGCAATTGATGCAGAAGCTGTACCCGCTGCATGAACAACACATCCAGCATGCCTTGGGAGGATTGGACGAGGAAGAGAAGCGCCAGCTGATCGGGCTGCTGGGCAAAATGGGAAAACATGCGGAACAGGTGCAGATCGTGCGCCAGCAGGGCTGAAAAAGCAAAGAGAAGAACCCTTCCTCCTTCTCGGAAACAGGGTTCTTCTTGCTCAATGTACCGGTTAGAAACGCTCAGTCTTTAAAGCCTTCCAAGGCAATGGTCGGCTTCCCGTCCGCCTGCCAGGCTCCCTTGTTGTATCCCGCATTGTATCCCGGCGTAGCTTCAGGCTCCCAGTAGAACACGCCCAGCCCGGTACCTCCCGCTAAGCCTCTCACCTTGGTCTTGATGCTCTGGATAAAGCTCTTGGCTGCCGCCGGCTGATTGTAATCCATGCCGATTTCGCTGATCATGATGCTTTTTCCATATCTGGCGGTCATGTCTTTGGCATTGGCTATCGTCTGATCGACCTTCGATGACCAATCGCCCGCTTCCGGGTACAGCGACATGCCGATAATATCGAAGTTCGCGCCGTTGCTGATCAAGCCGCCAATATTCCACTTGAACAATTCATTGTCGTAGCCATTCGATAAATGAACGATCGTCTTGGTCTGGCTGCTGACGGACTTCACCGCGTTATGCCCCGTATTGACGAGCCATGCGTAATTCTTCATGTTCGCTGAGGCCTTGCCGTCCTCCCACAGCATTCCGTTGTTGGTTTCGTTGCCGACCTGTACCCAATCCGGAGTCACGCCCTTGTTCTTCATGGTGTTCATCACATAGACGGTATGGGAATAGACCGCATCCATCAGCTGCTGAAAAGTAAAATTACGCCAAGCATAGGGCTTGTTCTGCTGTCCCGGATCCGCCCAGGAATCGCTGTAATGCAGCGTAAGCATAATGCTCATGCCTTTATTCTTGGCACGCTGGGCCAGCTCGGCGGCTTTTTCCGCATTCAGATAACCGTTCATGTAATCATTCATGTTGGGATTGACCCAGACACGGATCCTTGCCGAATTGATCTGGTAATCGTTTTTCAGAATGTCCAGAATATCGCGCTGAACCCCTGTCTTGTCCTTCCATTTATACCCTTGAGCTTCCATACCTGGAACCCAGCTGATGTCCGCACCTTTTGCAAAGGCAGGTGCCGCCTCGGCGGCGTCGTTACCCGAAAAGCCGAACGTTAATGCAAGCATTGACATGCAAAGAAACATTCTGAACCAAACTCCTTTCGCGACTCCAGTCATTACGATACCTCCTTGGTTTTTCGTTCACTGCGCAAGCGACACTCTAATTGTAAGCGTTTTCCATATGAAGCAACAGGGCATAATGCCAACATATCCGGTCCTTTTCCAAGCAAAATGAACCCGGCGCAAGGGGCCGAAATGTCAGATCCGGTGCGGAAAGGACGATCACATGGAATAGGCAAATGAGCGGCGCGGTGCATGATGAAGGGACAGGCATCGCACGAAGGCACCTGTCCCTGGAAGAGGCATGTTTTGAAACGAATCGGAACATTGGAAGGCTGAGCCGGCTTACGTACCCGCCCCTTTTTTCATCACCTTCACTCCGTAAGGCGCCAACTCTAGCTCTGCCCCTAGGGCTTCGCACGAGATAAAATCACGGTAATCGGCTCCGTCCAGCGTGACCCGCTTCGCTTCGCCAGAGAAGTTCATCACAAAAATGTAATCCGACTCTCCATCCGTACGAATGGATGAGCTTACGCCCGAAGGCAGCTCCACCGGCAGCGCCCGGCGGACGCCTGTCTGTTCAACGAGCTTCCTGTAAAAATCGGAATGAAAAGGCTCCTTGTTCCGGGAGGCGATATAATAGGCCCGGCCCTTCCCAAGCTGATTGACCGTCAATGCTGGCCGTCCCGCATAGAAATCGGACCGGTAAACGGCCAGCGCCTCCGCCGTCTCCAGATGAATGAGGTCGCACAGCTCAACGGCTTCATAGGCCTCGGCCAAGCCAAGCCCCCCTCCGTCATTCGTTACGATCCCATTGACATCGTGATCATGGAGAGCATCGATTTCCTCCGACCATATGCCGAGCGTCTTACGAAGGGGACCCGGAAATCCGCCAAGGAAGCAAAGGTCAAACTCGTCGACGATTCCCGACCAATACGTCGCAACAAATGTGCCGCCCGCTTCCACAAATTGTTGAATCCGTTCGCCCACGCCTGGGCGCACCATGTACAGCATGGGGGCGACCACCAGTTTATATCCGGAGAAATCCTGCTCCATATCGATGACATCCATCGGGACTCCCTGCTTCCATAAAGCCCGGTAATGCTCCTGCACGGTCTCCTCATACTTGACTCCCTTATTCCGCGGACCTTGCGCATCGTTGATGGCCCAGCGGTTCTCCCAGTCAAAAATGACCGCCGCTTCCGCCGGAATGCCCGTTCCTACAACGGCATCCATCTTGTTGAGATAGTCCCCGACCTCAGCCACGTCGCCGAACACCCGCGTGTGTTCATGACCGACATGATCGACGACGGCGCCGTGCAGCTTCTCGCTCGATCCCCTGCTCTTGCGCCATTGAAAATATTGCACCGTATCCGAACCATGGGCAACGGCTTGCATGGAAGACAGCAAATGCATACCCGGACGCTTCAGCTTGCTCACCGGCTGCCAGTTCGTCAAACTTGGGGTGCTCTCCATCAGCATCCACGGCTGCCCGCCTTTGATCGAGCGGACGATATCGTGCATCATGGCAACGCGGGCTGCCTGCGCGGCCTCATCCCCGCCCTGATCATGCCAGGTCGGATAGCTGTCCCAGGATACCACGTCCAGCAAATCGGCAAACTTCCAGTAATTCAGTCCTTCAAAATATTCCATCAGGTTGGTCGTCACCGGAAGGGATGGATTGACCCTGCGGAGGGGTTCCGTTTCGTGCCGGATGAAATCCGCCGTCTGATCGGTTACGAACCGTCTCCAATCCAGGTTCATTCCATGTACCTGCGTCTCCCCGTGCGGCGACGGAGATTCAACCTGGCTCCAATCCGTAATCGTATGGCTCCAGAATGCGGTCCACCAGGCATGGTTGAGGTCATCCAGCGTGGCGTACTTCGCCTGCAGCCAAGACCGGAATGCGTCCTGACAGTAGTCGCAGTGGCAATCGCCGCCAAACTCATTCGAGATATGCCAGCCGATCACGGCCGGATGGTTGCCGTACCGCTCCGCAAGCTTCCTGTTGATCGTATGGACCTTCTCCCGATAGACCGGCGAAGTATAACAGTGATTATGACGGAAGCCGTGCAGGTTACGAACGCGCCTCTCGCTTACGCGCAGCACCTCGGGATACTTCTCCGACATCCAGGCCGGTCTTGCGCCGCTTGGCGTTGCCAGAAAAGCATAAATTCCATTGGCGGCAAAGCGGTCCAATACGCCGTCAAGCCAATCAAACGTGAATACCCCTTCCTCGGGCTCCAATGAAACCCATGAAAATATGCCGACGGACATCACGTTGCAATTCGCCAGCTTCATCAGCCGGATATCCTCTTCGAGCACTTCGGGATAACGGAGCCATTGCTCCGGATTATAATCGGCGCCATGCAGCATGTGCGGAACGCTTGAGCTAATCGGATTAAACGTTCGTTTCATAGTAAGTTAAACCTCCTGTTTCCTGATAGGATCGCATCTCTTATTCTTTGACAGAACCCAGCGTCATCCCTTTAACGAAAAAACGCTGCAAAAAAGGATAAACCAGCAGGATGGGCGCCGCGCCGATAAAGATCTGTGCGGCATTCACCGTCGTCTGGGACAACAGCTCCATCTCCTTCGGGCTCATGCTCATCGAGCTCATGTCCCGCTGGATAATGACCGTCTGCAGGAAGGTCGCCAGCGGGAAATCCTTGGCATTGTTCAGATACAGCAGCCCGTCAAACCACGAGTTCCAGTGGAACACCATGCTGAACAGCGCAATCGTGGCAATCGAGGGCAGCGAGATCGGCAAATAAATCTTAAACAGCGTTTTGAAATGGCCGGCTCCATCGATGAAAGCCGCTTCCTCCAGTTCTTTCGGAATTCCCCTGAAGAAGTTCAGCATCAGGATCACCAAAAAGGTGTTCACGGTGCCGGGGATCACCAGCACCCAGAAGGAGTTGATCAGGCCCAGCTTCTGAATCACGATATAGAACGGCACCAGGCCTCCATTGAACACCATGCTGAACACAAACAGCCAGGAATAAACACTGCGGCTGCGGAAGACGCGGTTCTCTTTGGACAGCGGATATGCGGCCAGAAACGTCACGGCAAGCGTCAAAGCCGTTCCCAGTACCGTACGTGCAATCGAGATCCAGATCGAGTGTAGAAATGCCGGGTTATTGATCGTTTTCTTGTAAGCTTCCAGCGAAAAATCGACCGGCCATAATCCCACCAGACTGGCGTCGGCAGCGGCTTTGGAGCTGAACGAAATCGCCAGCACATGAAGCAGCGGAATGATGCAGAGAATGGCCAGCGCGACAAGCAAGCAGGTATTAAACACGTTAAATATGCGGTATTCCATCGTTTTATAGTACATGGCTCTCCCTCTTTCGCTCTGCTAGAATATACGGTAGCCCGCCCACTTGTAGGCCAGCCGATAGGATACGAGAATAAGGACCATGCTGATCACGGATTTGAACAAGCCGATAGCCGTTCCGAACCCCATCTCGCCATTCAGGATCGCTGTTCGGTATACAAAGGTATCGATGATATCGCCTTTCTCGTATACCAGCGGATTGTACAGGTTGAAGATTTGGTCAAACCCGGCATTCAGGATGTTGCCGAGCGCCAAGGTCCCGACAACGATCGTGATGGGAGTCATGGAAGGGACCGTGATATGAAGCGTTTGTTTCAGGCGTCCCGCTCCATCGATTTCCGCGGCTTCGTACAGGGTCGGGCTAACGCCGGCCAGCGCAGCCAGGAATACAATCGTATTGTAGCCAAACTCCTTCCAAACGTCGGATACGATCACCGTGAACCGGAACCAGTTATTGTCTCCGAGAAAAAAGATCGGATCGATGCCGACAGCGGCCAGAATTCGATTAACAAAGCCGTCGACGGCGAGCATTTCGATCAAAATTCCGCCCAGGATGACCCAGGACAAAAAGTGGGGCAAATACACCATCGTTTGGATGCTCCGCTGAAGCGCCGTTTTTCGGATTTCATTCAGCAGAATGGCAAACACGAACGGAATCAGCAGATTGAACACGATTTTCATCACCGCGATGACAAAGGTGTTCCATATGACCTGCATGCTGTCCTGCCTTTCAAACAAGTATCGGAAATTGTCCAAGCCCACCCATGCGGAGCCGCCAACGCCCTCCCACGGCTTATAGTCCTGAAAAGCCATAATGATGCCGCCCATCGGCAAATAACTGAACAAGAACAGACAGATAAGGGCCGGCAGCAGCATGACGTGGAAAGGCCACGTTTTTTTCATCCTCTTCATCCAAGATCCTCCCGTTAAATCAATCTACCTCTTGATTATAGGACCCGTCCCACGGGGCGCAGTAGCCCACAAAACCAATATTCATGGCACGATAGCAATCAATTTGCAGCGTCTCTCATGGAACAAAAAAGACGGCCTAGGCAGGCCGCCCTTCATTACTCGGTAACCACAACTACTTCACGCTTTGATACCATTCGTTAACCTCTTTGGTGATCTGTTCCCCGCCTCCGGCTTTCCACGTTTCCACAAACGTATCAAACGATTCAACGGGCTGTTTGCCGTAAATGATCTCGTTCAGGGTTTGGTTCTCGATCTTCAGGAGATAATCCCACTTCGATTTCATGGTGGCGGTTACCGGTCCCGTAAACATGTTCTTCTTGGAGATCTCCTCTTGGGAGAGCAGCACTTCCGCAGCGGCAGGGGTATCCTTGCCATAGTTGACCGCAACGTCCTTTTCGAGGCGGCTCTCCGGCTTCCCGCCTTTCGCCAGCTTCAGCAGCGCTTTCATCTGCTCGTCCGGAATGCGGGCACCGTCGCGGACCAGCAAGTAACGGACGACATTCACGTAACCGCCTTGGATCTGATCGTTGGGCACCATTTCGCCATTGGCATCGAGCTCGAAGTCGTAGCCCTCGAACAGCCCGTTGGCAAATTCGCCGCCTTCCTTGGATACGGCAAAGTTATCGAACAAGTAGTTTTGATACGTGAAGAAGGCCTCAGGATGCTCCATATCTTTATGGATCAGGGTAACGCCGTTCGTATACTGCGTTCCATGGCGCATCGCAGTGCCGTCAGGGCCAGCCGGAATCTGGACAGGCTTCCAGACGGCTTCCGGCGCATTCTTCACGGTATCGATCAGCGGCCAGCCGCTCATCCAGTAAGGCCCCGGAATGATGCCGGCCGTTCCGGCTACAGCCGGCTCCGCCGTTTTGTTCTCATCCCACAATGCGGCTTCCTTCGGAATGTATCCTTTATTCATCCACTCGTTCAGCTTCACCAAGCCTTGCTTCATGCCCGCATGGACCGAGCCGTATTCCAGGCTTCCGTCCTCAGCCACGTTCCACTGCTGCGGCAGCGTTCCGTAAGCGCCGAATATCCATGACGGATCGCCCATCCAGGTGCTCATGGACGTTTTGAAGCCGATGCTCAGCGGCGTGACTTTATCCGGAGCAAGACCGGACGGGTTCTGATTCTTGAAAGCATCCATCACCTGCTCAAGCTCATCCATCGTTTTCGGTGCGCTCATCCCCAGCTTGTCCAGCCAATCCTGCCGGATCCATAATACATAGTCGTGATTATAGGCAAAATCCAGAACCGGAAGCCCCATTCGCTTACCGTCCCGGCTGTACTGATTCCACACGTTGGGATCCAGATTCATCGCGTTCTTCCACGTTTCCGATGCATACTGGTCAAACAGCGTGCCGACCTCGGCAAACATGCCGGAATCGATCAAATCCTGGGCCAGCTGCTGATTTTCGGTGCCGAGCGTGACGATATCCGGCATTTCCTGTCCGGAGGACATGGCCAGCCGCAGCTTGGTTGCAAAAGCGCCGTTGGTATCCGTAATGGACCACAACGATTTGATGTTGATGCCAAACTTCTCCTTGGCCCACTTCGTAGCCACGTTGTTCTCGATCGTTTCCCCATTCTTGAATTGAAGCGTCGGATCGACGCCCCACACCGTCGTAATCGTAACTTCCGGATCGTATTTCTCTTTGTAGACGTTTTCAGTTTTGGATTCGGCCGGCTGCTGCGCCGCTTCCGGTTTCGGCTCGCCGCCGGAGCATCCGGCCAAGAATCCGGCCAGGAGCAAGGACGCGGCCAGGATCGGGAACCATTTCTTTCTTCTAGCGGTCATCGTTAAATCCCCCTTCTACCACCTTATGGATTACATGTTTAATTATAGAGGGGCCGGCAGCCGCATCCTATGTCACGAATCGAAGATTTCTGCACCTTTAGCAACATCCTTGGTCTCTGTATTCGTTCGGGGTCATTCCGTAGTGCTTCCGGAACATCTTGCTGAAATACTGCGGATTCTGGTATCCGAGCTCAGCGGTAATTTCATAAATCTTCTTGTTCGTATGCTTCAGCAGATATAACGCCCGCTCCATTCGCTTGCGGATGATATAATCGCCGAGTCCCTCTCCGGTTTCGCTCTTATAAATCTTGGATAAATATACCGGATGCAGAAATACCCGGTCCGCAATCGTCTTGACGGACAGGTCGTGACCCGAATCGGCAGTCACCATCTCCTGGACCTGCTTGATGATATGGCTCTTGCTCGTTGTCTCCTGTTCGGACGAGATATCATGAAGTTTATTCAGCATATCAATCGACCAGGAGCGCAGCTTGGCAGCCGACTGAACCACCTGCTGAATATATAAGGGGTCCCAGCCGGCCTGGTCCAGCTGATGAATGTAATGCCCCTGCTTGTGAGCAAGATACATGTAGGCATTCGCAACCGATAAAAATATTTCATACAACGCCGTCTGCCCGATGAATGCGGTTTCAACTTCTGCAAAAACTTGTTCTATTTTGTCCCGGGCGGCGTCCCACTGCCTTGTTTCCAGCAGATGCAGCAGGCTGGGCGGCTTTGCAAACGCCTGGGTAACGTCCCATACTGGCTCATGCAGCCGGTCATCATGGTCTTCCGCGAATCGGATAGCTTCATGATCTCCGTTTCCCCAGAGATAAAGCGAGCTTAGTCCCGACCGATAAACGGATCCCAGGTCCCCCGGAAAATCAAAGGAGTCTGACACGAAAACCGAAATGCTTCCCTTTAAATAGCTGCCCACATCCTGTTGAAACTGGGTTATATACCGTTTCAATTCGCGGGAATCCGCGAATGTTTCCATATCTCCAGCGTTCGGCACTCTCTTGGGCTGAGCCAATAGAATCAAACAATGATGCGGCGTTTTACAGGACCACACATGGAGCAGCTCGGCAAATACCTCCTCGGCAATGTTGCCGATGGCATATTCCATCAGTCCCACTGAATAGTCGTCCATTCCCGTAAACCTCTGCCCTAGCTGGATCAGCAGCATGATCGTCCGCTGGTCTGTTCGGAGCGGAATTTCATATTCATGAAGCTTGTGATCAAGCGAATGACGCGGCATCTCGCGTCCCAGCAAGAGATCATGCATGAGGCTGTTTCGCAGAATGCCGAGATCCGATTTGCGGCTGTACATCAGCTGATGGTAGTGCCCAAGCTCCTTTCGCTCCTCCTGGATCGACGCCAAGGCGGAGCTCACGCTCCGCATGAATTCACCATCGTCCACCGGCTTCAAAATGTAATCGGATGCCTGCAGCCGAATCGCCTGCTTGGCATATTCAAAATCCGAATAACCCGTAAGTAAAATGCAGCGGATATGCGTCCAACGCTCGGTTATGGTCTCCATCAGCTCCAGGCCGGTCATCACCGGCATCCGAACATCCGTAACCACCACATCGATGTCCTGCTCCTCCAGCAGGTCGATCGCCTCCAGGGCGGAAGAAGCCTGATACACTTCTTCAATATCCAGCTCACGCCATGGTATCGTCTGATATAAGCTTTCCGTAACATAACTCTCGTCATCAACCAATAAGATATTCATCGACTCTTTGCCCCCTGCCCTGACTTTGATTGATTCTTCCCAAGCGTTCCGGCAATGGCCAGTAGAGTACAGCCCGTACGCCGCCTTGCGGAGATGCCGCAAACCGCAAGCCGGCTTCTTCGCCATAACGCAGCCGCATGCGCTGGTGAACATTCCAGACGCCGCAGCCCATCTCCTGATCCATCGGCCTGTTCAGCCGGGCCTCCAGCTCGGCCAGCTTCTCCCCGTTCATGCCGATTCCGTTATCATCCACTTGAATGCAGGCCAGACCGTTCACAATCCGGAAGGTTACCCTGATTTCACCGTCGCCCGAGTGAGGCTCAATGCCATGCAGCACGGCATTCTCCACCAAGGGCTGAATGACCAGCGGCGGGATCTCCATGCCTTCAGCTTCCTCCGTCAAATCAAGATGATATTGGAGACGCCTCATCCGCATCTGCTGGATTTCCAGATAATGCGTAACGAACTCCACCTCGTCCGACAAGGGAACCAGCTCACGTTCCTGACGCGTGGTATATCGGAAATACCGGGACAAGCTGTGCGACATCGCCACGACGGCTTCGTATTTCCGAAGCTTCGCCATGCTGGTAATAAACGAGAAGCAATTGTAGAAGAAATGGGGATTGATCTGGGACTGCAGCTGCTTCAGCTTCGCTTCCCTGACATGGATCTTCTCCATGTATACATGCTCGAACAGCTCCTGAATCTGCTCCACCATCGAGTTGAATCTCGTGGCCAGAAAACTGAACTCGTTACGGCCCGCTACCTTCATCCTCACCCCGTAATCCCCGGCTTGGAGCCTTCGGAACACATAAACCAGCTGCTTGATCGGAACCTGAACCTGGGAGTACAGCAGATATGCGGCGAGGCAGCTCATCAGGAGCAATGCTGCGATCGAAATATAAAAGAGCCTGTTCGACGTATGGATCGGCTTCATAATGTCCGATAGCGGAATATAGTCTATCAAATACCATCCGGTCGTTTCCGATAACACGATGCTGACCGAATAGGTTTTGCCGCCCACTTCCTTCACGCGGTTTTCCACGTCTTCGAGCGGCTCCCGATCCAGCTCCGCCATCATATGGTTAATCAGTTCCTGGTCCGCGGTACGGTTGTAGATAACGCCCGAATCCGGTTTATAGTAGAACGGATCGCTCCTTCCGTCGCTCTTAAAGCGGTCCAGCATATCCTGGATGTTGGTGCTGTCGAATTCAACCTTGATCACGGTATTCGACTTGCCCGTATGATGCTGGGTGGAATACGGTGCCACCGAATACCAGACAAACAGGAAACGCCGGTCGCTCCCCTCGTAATAAGGAGTGACCTGCCACCCCGGCTTCACGTCCTCCGCGAGCTCCTCGGGCGAATAAAACCCGGCATCGCTTTCGGTGACCACCCGCCCGAGGGATGGGGAATAAATGGCCAGATGGCTCCGCCAGTTCGAAGAGCTCTCCTGTATGCTCAGCTTCGTCTGAATTTGCTTCACCAGATTAATCGCGTCCAGGTTCAGATACTTATCCTCCAAATATATATCCCGAAAGCTTGAGATGTCCGGGTCATGCAGGAGCAAATTCGGCCATGATGCCAAAATATCGATATTGGTATTCACCTGATTCTGAAAAAAAACAAGCTGGTTCGTATTCGATTGGCTGAGCTCCTTGCTGAGCACGTTCGTCGTGGTTTGGTTCGAATAGAAATAGAGGCCGACAATCGGAATCAACATCAGAAAAATGAACAGGACGATTTTTCGGAACAGATTAAATTTGGACATACATCGGCAGCCCCTTGGTTTATGTAGTGTGAGAAGTCATTTATAGCGAAATATGTTTATTATATCGGAGTTCGCCCTGTGCCGTGTAGGGCATAAAAGCAAGATTTCGGGCACTTTCGAAGGGATTGTTACGACATGGACGTTTGCGCAGTCACAAAGAGCGCATCCAACAAAAAAACAGGATCACGGCCTCAAAGAGACCGGGGTCCTGTTACATTTTTATTATGAAATATATGCCTTACATGCTTCCATCGATCAATGGCTTGACGGTTGTTCCTCTCCCGCCTCAGGTTCAGGGGGCGCATTGCGGAAGGCGGCCACGATCAACATACAGATCACCGCCATCACGGCCATCACCACGAACAGGGAATTAAGGCTTCCCTCCAGTATTCCGCTCAACAGGCTGCCTGACCCTTCCGGCAGTTCGGCCATTCCATGCGGGGAGAGCAATTTGTTAATGTCGTCGCTCGTAATGCCGGCCGCATCCGGCTCAGCGGCAAGCCTGCCCGCGATTCCCGCATTGACCCATAATCCGAACACCGCTACGCCCACGGTCTGACCGAACGTCCGGATGAAGGAGTTCAGCGCCGTGGAAGCTCCGCGAACCTCATAGCCGACCGAGGATTGCGCAATGATCTGAAACAAGGTGGAGATATAACCGAAGCCGACGCCATAAATGAACGTAAAGACCAGCAGCACGCCCAGCGCCGTATCCTTATGCATGAACGCCAATCCCACCGCTCCGATGATTAGAAGCACGACGCCGATCAGCGCCGTTTTCCGGGAACCGGATTTAACGATCAGGCGACCGCTGATGATCGAGCCGATCAGCCATCCGATCGACATCGGGGCCAGCGTCAGACCCGACAAGGTGGCGTTGCCGCCACGAACGCCTTGAATCCACAGCGGCAAATACGTGGTCAACCCGATGATAAGCGCACTTACCAGAATATTGGCTATCGTCGATACCGTAATATCCCGGATCTTGAACAGATGGAGCGGCAGCATCGGCTCCTTCACCCTGCTCTCCACCACCAGGAACGCAGCGAGCAGCACCACGGAACCGATCATCAGACCGAGCATGAACGGAGAATTCCAGGAATAGCTCTCCCCGCCGCCGACCGCGAGCGCAAACAGCAGCGCGGTCATTCCCACGGTAAACAGGGCCGCCCCCCCGTAATCGATCGATACTTCGCGGGCGTTGCGCTCCTCTTTGAAATAACGGAAAATCAGCCCTATCGATAACAGCCCGAACGGAACATTAAAAACAAAGATCCAGTGCCAGGACAAGTAATCCACGAAATACCCGCCAAGCAGCGGTCCGATCAGCGATGAAATTCCCCAAACGGAGCTGATCATCCCTTGAATCTTCCCTCGTTCCTCCAGATTGTAAATGTCTCCGACAATCGTGAAGGTCACCGGTATAACCGCACCGGCTCCGATCCCTTGGATTGCCCTGAAAATGATCAGCTGCGTCATGTTCTGCGACAGCCCGCACAGCAATGAGCCTGCGAGAAAGATCAGCGAGCCGTATAAAAATACGGGCTTGCGTCCATATAAATCGCTTATTTTACCGAAAATCGGCGTCGTAACGGCCATCGTCAGCAGATAGGCCGTAAAAATCCAGCTCATCAGGCTTACGCTGCCGAAGCTGCTGATAATGGCCGGACCCGCCGGACCGACAACCGTTCCTTCGATCGCAGCCATAAAGGTGGATAACAGAATACCGACCAGGATATAACTGCGTTTGTCTTGTCTTAATACACCCACGTTCCTTCGTCCCCTTTACTCTAGACGGCCCCGGCATGACTCCTGTCCCTGCCGATCCTATTAGGACAAAACCGGGGCCAACAGCATAAAAGCGCCTCCCGATACCAGGAGCGCTTTCACATCATGTAACATTTCTATTATAAAGGTTACCGCGAAGGTTGCACAGACATTTTCCCGTTCCGCAGATGAATAAAGGAAGTGGCGTGCCGCTTCATGAGCTCGGGATCGTGCGTGATCATCAGGACGGCCGAGCCTTCCCCGATGACATAACGGCAGAGCTCGGTTACTTTATCGATGGCGGCATAGTCCATTCCCGAGGTCGGCTCGTCCAGGATATACAGCGGTCTTTCCAGCATCAATTGGCTGATGATGCTTAAGAGACGCTTCTCGCCCTGACTAAGCAAATAAGGAGACATTTGAAGACGATCCGTAAGTCCCGCCATCTCTAACAGAAACCTCGCCCGCTGCTGCTGGCCGGCCGTCAGTTCCGGACGCTTCTTCACGGACATCCCGCCATGGAGGCTGTAGATCAGCTCCTCCCAAACATTCGGGGCCGTAAACATATATTCCGGCTGCTGGAACGCGTAGCCGATCGACTCGGCCCTGCGGTAGACGGCCATTCCCTTCGTATCTTCCCCTTGCCAGCGTATGCTGCCTGCCGGAGACGGCAGCAGGCCCATGATCAGGCGGCTGAGCGTCGTTTTGCCCGATCCGTTCTCCCCCGTCAGCAGCACCCAGTCGCCGGGTTCAATCTTCGCATTGATATCGCTCAGCGCCTCCCGGCCGCCGGGATACGCAAACGTCAGCGAATCGATCCGGAGCAGCGGGGAGACGGCAGGCAGCCTGGCGCCTTCTGCATGGGATTCCGCCGCAGGTACGGAACCTGCAGGAACTGGCTTGCCCGCATGGGATACCGCCGCACGCGCGGAACCTGCGGGGACCGGCAATTCCGCATGGCGCGCTGCCGGATGCGGGGGAGTTGTTGCCGGGACAGGCTTGTCCCCGGCGGCGGCACTCGCTGCCTCGCCTGCGGGCCGAGGCAGCAAGCCCAGCTGCACCAGCTGCTCCCCGCAGCGGTGCAGCAGCTCCTCCGGCGGCCCGTCCTGCACGACGGTGCCGCCGTCCAAGACGATGACGCGCCCCGCGGCGCGCGCGACATCGTCAAAGCGGCCGGACGCGGTGATCAGCGTCCGGCCCTCCGCCTGCAGCTTATGGCACAGCTGCAGGAAGTTCGCCTGCGCCGCGGCATCCAGGCTGGCGCAGGCGTCGTCGAAGACGAAGAGCCGCGGGCGCAGCGCCAGCACCGCGGCCAAGGCCGTGCGCTGCCGCTGTCCGCCGGACAGGCTGCGCACCGGATCGGTCCGCCGATGAAGCAGCCCGACCGCCGCAAGGGACTGCACCACCCGCTCCTCGATTTCCGCGGGCGGAACCCGCATATTTTCAGGGCCGAAGGCTGCTTCGTCCTCTACGATCCCCTGAACGAGCTGGGCATCCGGATCCTGAAACAGCACCCCGACCGCATCCGCTACGTCGGCTATCGGCGCCGCTGCAGGATCCATGCCGTCCAGCAGCACTTCCCCCGTTCTTGCGCCTCCGCCGCTCCGCGGAAGAAGGCCGCATAACAGCTGGCACAGCGTCGACTTCCCGCTGCCGCTGGCACCAAGAATCGCGACCCAATCGTTCTCCGCTATGTCCAGATTCATATCGTGGATAACCGGACGTTCCTCTCCGTCATAGAGGAATCCCAGTCCCCGGCATGACACCCTTGTTCCCGACATCGGGCTATCCCTTAACGGAGACGGCGAAACGGCGAAGCAGGCCCGTCTTCACTAACGCTTCGCCTAAAACCTTGGTTAACAGGCCGCAGAGGAGAACGCCGCTCAGAATACGCACCGCCAGCGCAATGCCAAGCACTTCGATCGGCCAGGACGTATACCCGAACATGTTGGCCGCGAACAGGAACCAGAGCGGTACCATCGCCCCGCCAACCAGCATGAGAGCGCCGGCGCTCCATTTTTTGTATCGGTAGATCGCGAAAATCGTCTCCGCCACGATCATGTAGCAGCCCGCGGCCACAAAACACGAAGCAATGCCGTATACCGTACCGGTCAGAGCCTGAATCGTGCCGCCGATCGCAAACGTGACAACCGCCGTTCCCGGTTTACGAATGATGTAGTAAGCCAAGAGTCCATAAACCATGTAGATTCCCGTCGTCGTTGAAGTGGCGATGGGTCCGCCCAGACTGTTCAACAGCTTGTTAACCGGCCCTATGTATACGGTGAGAACGGCATTAACGGCAGCAAGCATCGCCATCAGGATAATCTCCTGCGTCGTAAAAGCAAACCATTTTTTCTGTGATGATGAATTCAAAGGTAGTCCTCCTTCATACCAGCCGCCGTCGGCGGCTGTGCTAGCGTTCGTCAACGCTTCTTTTCATATTTTGCACACTTCCGCTCTTAACGTCAACCCATTTTTTGTTGATTCAGGTTAACAATTCAGGCAATCCACCAGACGAAAACCGTTGCCAGTACATACATAACTGCCGATGCGACCGCCCATGAAGGAATGTTAACCTCCGTGCGATAGGTTCGGTCCGGGTATGCGCCAAATCCTTTGGATTCCATTGCGCCCGCCGTTTGCTGAACACGACGCAGCGCATTAAGCAGGACAGCCGAAACAAACTTCAATCCGTAGCCGATGCGGCTTCCGAGTCCCTTGGGCGGTCGATGGCCCCTTACCTGCTGGGCAGCCAGAATATGGGCACCCTCCTCCTCCAACAGCGGAATGAAGGTCAGCGCAGCGGATACGCCAAACGCAAACCGGTAAGGGATTCGAAGACGTCTGGTCAGCTCGGCAACCAGTTCTCTTGGATCCGTCGTCAAGATATACGCCATCGAGGTCAGAAACAACGTAAACATCCGGAGCGACATGGCACCCGCGGCGTTCAGAGCCTCAACCGTCAGGGCGATGGGCCCCCACTGCAGCCATACGGTGTCCCCTTGGACCGTCAAGCTGGTCAGAATGAAGTAGGGTACCGCAACGATTGCAATGAGCCGGATCCCTCCCAGCAGACGCTTGAAAGACACCCGGCCGGCGAATCGGGCTTGGCCGATGCATAACAGGAGAAACAACGCCTGCTGCCAGGCTTGGTCGAGCAGCATGGCGATTACCGCTGTACAGAACAGGATCACCAGCTTGCTTAAAGGATCATATCGATGAAGAAGCGTGCCGCCCTTCTCATATTGAATCAGCATATTCCACCAACTGCCTCTCTTATAGCGTGTTCCAATCTTTTCTCAATCGCGAAAAAACGACGGCATCGACATAACCGCCGGACGTATGGCGATAATCGCGAAGCACTCCTTCGCGCATATAACCGTGCTTCGCGAACCATCGGCATGCACGCTCATTTCTTGAATCGACGAAAGCCTCGATTCGGTTTAGTCCCATGGACGCGTACCCGAAAGCCGCAACCAGCTCGGCCGCCTCGGTCATATAGCCCTTCCCCCAATAACGGCTTGCCAGCTCACACCCAAACTCGCCCTTGAACGCGCCCTCCAGCTGCCAAATATTAAATCCGCAGCTGCCGATCAATTGGCCTGTTTCGGTGATCTCGATGCCCCAGCGAATGGCTTCGTCCTGCTCGGCAAGCCGTTGCAGCCACTCAATCAGTGCCTTTGCGTCCTCGGCTGAATCCATGACGGGCATATCCAGAAAGGCGGCTACGGCGGGATCGGACCAACAGCCCAGCATCGCTTCCGCATCCTCCGTCTCCATCCTTCGCAGCCGGATCCGCCGCCCCTTCATTCCCGGAACGATTCCTTCGCATCTGTACATGGTATTCCACCCTCTCGCAAAAAAACTGACTTGCATCGGCTGTTTCCGGTGATACTATGTGCGTGTATAAAAGAGTATAGCGAAAATCAATCCGTATCCTGGTCCCCCATCAACATCTTAGAGCTGGATGTATATATATTGATGGATTCGGGAGGCTTCCGTCAATATGCTTGTCACGGCTCCCTTGTACAGTGCGGAAGAAGGAGGAAGTCATCTGAGTATGTATATCGCGATTGTCTTGCTGTTCACCGTCGTTGTCATTGCCGCTGCCATTACGCAAATCGGATATCTGCAGATTACGCGGATGCGCGTAAAGAATGACCTCAAGCTGTTCACGGTGCTGGAAAAAGCCGGACTGTACAGCAGAGAGAAATATGAATCGCTTCAAAAGAACGAAGTGGCGATCAAGAGCTTTGACGGGTTGAAGCTGTGCGGCGCAGCCATTCTAAACAATCCCGGCTCCAAGCACTGGATGCTTCTTGCCCACGGCTATACCGGTTCGCGAGCCGTATCCACCCAATTCATTGATTTGTTTACGGAAGAGGGGTACAACGTGCTCCTGATCGATCAGCGCCGGCATGGACGAAGCGAAGGACGCTATACCACCTACGGTTATTATGAGAAACACGACGTGCAGGCGTGGGTGCGCTGGATTACCCGCAAATACGGCGAGGATGTGGCGATCGGGCTTCATGGACAATCGCTGGGAGGCGGAACCGTGCTGGAGTATTTATCCATCGCTGATCCGCAGGTCAAGCTTGTCATCGCGGATTGCCCGTATTCCGATTTGACGGATTTAATGCGGCATCAGCTCACGCGCATCAACAAAATCCCTTCCGTGCCGTTCCTGTCCTGGGTGAACGCCAGAATTCGGCGTAAAGCCGGGTTCAGCCTCGATCAGGTCAGCCCGATCCGTGCTGTTCGGAACAGCACGCTTCCGGTTATGTTCATCCATGGCACCAAGGATAATTACGTGCCTACCCGAATGAGCATCGAGATGTACGAAGCCAAACCGGACCCGAAAAAACTTCTTCTTATCGAAGGCGCTATCCATGCGAACGCTTATCATGTGGATCCTGAGCAATATCGGGAAGGCGTGCACTCTTTCCTTCGTGAACATATAGATCAACCCGTCCAGGCACCGCTGCCGGAAGCTGCCCGTGCAGCGCAGCCGGAAGCAGCGCCAGCCCAAAGCACCTTCCAACTGGAGCTGGACGGATCCCTTGAGACAGTATAGGACGGCGGCTCAAAAAGCCCCCGCACTGCACGCTGGATCTGCGTGAGTCGGGGGCTTTTTTCAATTGTTATGCTGTTATCTGCCCTACGCCATGGAATCGGCCTTTTTCGGGTTCACCGGTTTAAGCACTTCATCGCAAAGCTCCTTAAGCCTGATCTGGATTTCCTTGAACTCCTCGATCCCGGCTCCCGTGAGGCTGTACCCCTCACCGTGCGCCGTTAGGAAGTTCTCCTCGGTCAAGCGTTCGAGTTCATGCTTAACCTCCCGGTCGCCGACCTTATATCCATGACGCTCCAGCTCGGGCTGCATCTCGCTGATCGTAAGGTCCCGCTCATGGGCGTGATAGAGCATATGAATACCGATAAACAAATTTTGAACGTCTGCGCGCATTCGATCTTCTCTCCCTCCACCTGATTGAATTGATACCTGGTCATGTCATACATTACCCCTGCGACATGGTCAGGAATCAGCCGGATTCGCCGGAGCCTTTCTTCCCATGGCTTGTCCCTTGACGAATATCATATACTTATACTAATGTGAATGAATCAACGCAAATGAAGGAAGGGCGGATATCCAATGTTTCAAAACACACCCTATGAAGGCACTAGGAGCGAGCAATACGCCCAGGTCCTGAATCAGTTGAAAGCACTTATCCACGACGAGCCGAATGCCATTGCCAACTTGTCCAATGCATCTGCGCTGCTCAATCAGTTTCTGTCCGATACGAATTGGGTCGGCTTCTATCTTTATGATGGCAAAGAGCTGGTGCTCGGGCCATTCCAAGGACTGCCCGCTTGCATCCGGATTCCGATGAATCGCGGAGTTTGCGGAACCGCTGCGGCTAAACAGCAGACACTGCTTGTAGCCGATGTACATGAGTTCCCGGGGCACATTGCCTGCGATGCGGCTTCGAACAGCGAGATTGTGGTGCCCATGATGGTGGATGGCGCATTATATGGCGTTCTGGATATCGACAGTCCGCTCAAGAACCGTTTCGATCAAGAGGATCAAGCCTTTTTGGAGGAATTCGTCCATATATTGGAAGGCCAACTCACATTATAATTCAGGATGATTTGACGTATTCTTCCGTACACTAACCAAGGATTGAAACCACAATTCTTAGGAGGAATACACAACCATGTATCCAATGAATAACAACAACTCGCAAATTTCGCAGCAAATTCGTCAGTGCGAGCAAATTCTTCAGCAGCTGACCCAGCAAACGCAGCAGGGCTCGGCTATGTACCAGCAGCTGATGCAGCAAGAGCAGCAAAATGCGGCCCGACTCGAGGAACTCGCTCAGCGTGAGCGTCAAGCGGCGCAGATGATCCAAACGGCCCTTCAAGGCCATCAACAGGCGATGCAGCAGTATCAGCAAATCTCCCAGATCGTTAAACAAGTGGAGTATTCTGTACAAGCCCACAACCAAACACAGCATATTCAGCCTTCATACGGCCAACAAGGTTTTCCTAACACACATCAGGGCCAAGGCTTCCAATAAGCATGCTAAAAGGGGTAACCCGCAGGTTCCTAGAATCTGCGGGTTACCCCCTCTATTGCTTTATTCCTTCTCTTCGTTTACGCTGAATTCGATCTCGGCTTGTATCTTATAGCGCTTTGGCTCTTCCCCGTTCGAACCGCTCTGACTCGCGCCCTGCGACATGGAATCAATCACGAAATCCGCGGATCCGTAGACGACGTAGCGCCCGCCCGGAAAACCATCCTTCAGCGAACGGATGAAATCTTTGAATGTCTTGTCGTCCCTGCTGTCGTATCCACCGCCGATTTTGTAATATTCGCGCAGCGGCTCGCCCTTTTTCAGCTTGGTTGTAATATAGGGCTCGTTCATGGCATAACTGATGTTGTAGTCTCTTGTGAGCTCTTTCATCGGGAAATAAAAAGCGGAGGCCGCATGGCCGATCGTAATCTCATCCTCTTCGCCGATATACTCCAGCTCCCCGTATACTTGAACTTGATCTCCCTGTTCATACTCTTCTTTCTCGCTAACGAGTCGATACACGAAGTCCCCGTCGGTAATTTCCGCCTGATTTCCCCTGGCAGCTTTATTCAATGAAGGTCCAGTCGGATCTGCCCCCTGCATCTCCTGCTTCGCGCAGCCCGTTAACATCAACATCAAGATAAATCCCATATAAAGGTATCTTCTCATCTTTTTTGTTCACCTCAACCTCCAGACGGATGGATTGGGAGCAATGTTGCATAGAAATGCAAAAAAGCCGCATCCAAAACTCCTCAGATTTGCGAAGTTTTGGATGCGGCTTTTGGTTTGCTATATCCCGCAGCCTATGGCCGCAGTCTCGGACTGCATCGAATGTTATGTCTCGTAAATGTTCTTTACCCGTCCCACTTGGCCGTCCTGAAGACGTACTTTAATGCCGTGCGGATGGTTGGGCGAATTGGTCAAAATATCTTTGACCACGCCGCGGGTTAATTTGCCCGTTCTCTGGTCCTGCTTCAGTACGATATCAACCTCAAGCCCCGGTTTGATATTGGAACGCTGCCCACCGTTCATCATCGTCCCTCCTGTTTCCTGTCTTCATGCTGTTGTCCCGTTCCTACTGTCCACCTTACTGAAATCGAAAGCGAAATGCAAATCGCATAACACAAAGGACTGCCCGTTTAAAGATCGTTCAGATCTCCCAACCGGACAGTCCTTCTGTTTTTATTCTAACCATGGATGAATCTTATCCATGGAACGATGTTTTATAGTACGCTTCCGCCGTGCATGAAGCGGTGTTTCCAAGAATCGCCGAAGTTACCTACGAGGACGCCGCCCGATTGTTTCGAGTACGTATGCAGCAGCTTGTTGTCTCCCAGATAGATCGCTACGTGCGTAATCCGCTGTTTGGACTTGTCCAATCCCGCATAAGCGGATGCCGATGAACCTCGGTAACTCATGAAGAATACCAGATCCCCGCGCTTTAATTGATTGACGTTGTATACAGCCGTTCCTTTATCTTTGACGTACTGCCCTTGCTTCCGGGAATCGCTTGGCAGCGTAATGTTAGCACCGTCCATGAATGCGCGGCGGACAAATGCCGAGCAGTCAAAGGTGCTCGTTGAATTGCGGTTAGAACCGAATTCGTACGGCGTGCCCAGATACTTCATGCCTGCACTGATTACTTTTTCAACGCTTGCGCTCGCAGAAGGCGCCGTGCTTCCCGAATTGCCGGAAGTGTTAGAAGATCCGCTGCTTTGGTTAATATATTTAGACGAAGCATATCCTTGCTTGCCGTCCGAAGTTTTGATCTTATACCAGCTTGAGCTCTTGCCCAGAATTTGAACGCGCTCACCCTTATGCACGCGGTCAACGACTTTACCCGAAGTCGAAGGCTTATTGCGCATGTACACATTCGAGCTTGCTACACCTTTGGTTACAGACTGCACGCTGGCAGCAGACACTTCATTCACAGACCCATATCCGTAAGAACCAAGAACCGCTGCTGATAACAGCGCTCCGGCCATCAATTGTTTAAATCTTTTTTTCGAGAAAATAACGATCTCCCCCATCTCGTTTGATTGTGGAATGACGAAAATGTCATTTTCGTGATCCCGCAATCATTATAGACAGGCTGTGTCTCGGGACGCATGCTACCATCCTCACAAAAACACATGCCAACTATTGGTAAAGAGGAGGACTTTAGTCTCTTATTATACTTGAATTTAGTATAAATAGATTATTATAGCAAAAAAACATGCCAAAATAACCCAACCGATCCGGCCTAAAGAAGTCCGGATTTCTTTGTTGGGTCTTTCTGCTTACCATATATATGTATTTTTCCTTGCAATTGCTGCATGAAAGATGACCTTTGGTTCCCTGCCACGCTTTTTAAAAAAAGCCTGTACAGACGGATACCCCATCTGACAGACTCTAGTTTATCGTACCTTCTAAATTTCATTCCACTACAATATTGTAAACTTTTGACCCTATGGCCGCTTGGAATAGAGCGGATATCCAGGGTTTTCCGGTACGTCAATCAGGATGACCCTGACATTCTCTTGCGCCTTAAGGCTTATCGTCTCACCGAGCACCGTATCGATTACCATAAAGTCCCGATGTTGAAACAGGAGGCTATCCTCTTCCGTGCTAAAGCTGCCGGCTCCCCTTACGGCAAGCGCAGCCGCACGCCTGCCGGTTTTCAGTTCATATCGTGCTTCGTGCCCGGCCAGAATTTGAATATCCAGCATCCTCACGTCCACGGACAGATCGGTTGGCGCGGAACCGCCGATCATCGTTTTGACCAATCCCCCCTGGATACGGGTTACCGGATAGGAGTCCGGACGATACTGACGACAGGCAGGGTTTTGCTTCAATGAATCGCGAAGATACGGCTCAAACCAAATTTGGAATCCTTCTGCATCCGGCCCGGTCAGAAGTTCCTCATGCGTAAGTCCGGAACCGGCCCTCATCAATTGCAGGCCTCCTGGCCCTATTATGCTGTGCGTACCATGCGAATCCTCATGGTCGCACTTTCCCTGAATCATATAAGTCACGATTTCAAAACCCTGATGGGGATGAGGCGCGATATAGCCTTCGACGGGCGAACGAAACCAGGACCAATAGAAAAGCGGCCCTACCCGGGTCACGGCTGACCCTTCCCCGGAGAAACCGATCGGCTTCAACTCCGTTATCCTTCCTCCATCGAGTGAGCCCTTGCCCTGATTCTCGGGTGGATATACATTTCCTATCATGTCCAGTCTCCTCCTCTCACCCATCCATGATGGATCTTGAACAGGTGCTGCATTGATTATCTTGGCTTTAAGATAGTATCAACGATAACCGAACAGATATCAACATCCTTAAATTCCCTGATTTGAGAATGCATATTTGCGAATCATTTTTCAGTTTATTTTCAGTTCGCGTTCAGATTTCATTCAGCTACGGCACGTATGATAAAGTTGAAGGAATGAAAGAAGAGGAGTTTTGTGTCATGGGATCCATGCATCGTATTCGCGTTTTGCTTGTGGATGACGAGCCGCACATCCTGCAATTTCTGGAGCTTGGTCTCCAAAATGAAGGGTTTGAGGTGCGCACGGCCTCCGATGGGGAATGTGCGTTAAGGGAAGCAGCCAGCTTCGAGCCGCATGTCATCGTTCTGGATGTGATGATGCCGGGAATGGACGGTCTTGCGGTGTGCAGACGCTTGAAGGAGGAAGGCAGGGATGTTGCGGTCATTATGCTTACCGCGAAGGATGAGATCGATGACCGTGTAACGGGCCTTATGACCGGAGCGGACGACTACATGGCCAAACCCTTCAGTTTCGAAGAGCTGCTGGCCCGCATCCAAGCTCGGCTCCGCAATCAGTTCCCGAGCCTGCTGGGCGAAATCCGGCTTGGGCCATTCACCATCGATGACCGCAAGAAAGAAATTTCATACCTGGGGGAAGCCTTGGAGCTTTCCCCTACGGAATATAAACTGCTCAAACTGCTTGTGACCAAACACGGCAGCGTTCTGAGCAAATCGAACATATTGAATATTGTGTGGGATTATGATTTTGGGGGAGAGGATAACATCGTGGAGGTCTATATCCGATCCCTGCGAGAGAAGCTCGGAGACAAGGAGCATCGGGTCATCCGCACGCTTCGCGGAGCCGGCTACCGGGTGGATTTGCCATGAGTTTCCGAAACCGCATACGCGCATCTCGGCCAACGTCTCTGCGCACGCAGCTCCTGTCGCGTTCCCTTCTCGTCTTGGCGCTTCTGCTCGTGCTGATCGGGGCGCTGCAATATGTACTGATGAAAAACGCCCTGTTCCGCAATCAAGCCGAGGCGCTTTCGCTTCAGGTCCGCTCTATCCCCGTGGAGATGTGGGAGCCTGATCGCGTGCAACATAACCGGCCTTCTGTTCCGAATAACGACGCCCATGCGGGCATGCCCCGCCAGGAGAATAGACCTTTGCTCTTTCTGCCGAATATGTCGCTTGCCAAGATCGCAGCGAACGGAAGCTACACCGACCTGGCCAGTGACAACGGTCTGTCTGCTCCGCAGCTGGCAGCAGAGGCTTATACCTCGATTCTGGAGCAATTCAAAGAGCGTATGCCCGTTCCGTACGAAGTGACTGACGATGCCCAAGGCACCGAGCAGATCGTTGTCTTTCGCCCTTACGGCAGCCCTAACAGCCCTTCCGGTATACTGCAGCTTGGAATGGATACGCAGCCGCTCCATGCCGTTCTGCTGCGGCAGCTGCTGATATTTGCCGTGCTGGCTTTGCTTGCCATGGCTGGCGGGATCGCATTGTACCTGCCATTGCTGCGCAGGACGCTTAACCCGCTAAGCCGAATGGTCGAAACAGTGGAACGAACGGATGCCGGAAACTTGGCGGAGCGATTTCCGGCCATGCAGGGTCAGCAGGAGATTGACCGTTTGGCCCAATCGTTTAACGGCATGCTGAAAAGGCTTGAGGGAGCGTTTGAAGCGGAACGCGAGGCGAAAGAGCAGATGCGGAGGTTTATTGCCGATGCTTCCCATGAGCTGCGCACGCCGCTTACTTCGATTCACGGCTTTCTGGAGGTGCTTGGCCGCGGCGCCGCCGACAACAAGGAGCAGCTCCATGCAGCACTGTCCAGCATGCACGGCGAATCGAAGCGCATGAAGAAATTGGTCGAGGATTTGCTTCTGTTGGCCAAACTTGACCGTAAGCCGGAGCTTCATCTGCAGGATACCCGGCTGGATCGGCTGCTGCTTGAGATGGAGCCTCATCTCAGGATGCTCGCTCAAGGCAGAAACGTAACGATTCAAGCGGCAGCCGTGCTGTGCCGGTGTGACTCCGACAAGATCAAGCAGGTCATCTACAACCTGTTTCATAATGCGGTACAGCATACCGATTCCGACACAGGGCGGATTACCGTTGCGGTGGATAAAACCAAGGACCATGCCGTACTGCTGGTCAGCGACAATGGAGCCGGGATTTCGAAGGAGCATCTGCCCCATCTGTTCGAGCGGTTCTACCGCATCGATGAATCCCGGACCCGGCAGCACGGCGGTGCAGGCCTTGGACTGTCCATCACCCAGTCCATCATGAACGCGCATGGCGGCCAAATGAGCGTGGACAGCACGGTTAACCAAGGAACGGTTTTTCGTGCGGAGTGGCCGGGCATCATGCCTTAGCCTGAAATACTCCTTCATGCACCAGTTCATTCAAGGATCGTCGGTCCGTAGGGACCTCCCGTTCCTGCAGCGTCTCCGGCAGCGCCGATTTATCCCCGTGGTATCCAAGCGTTATGACCGCATGCAGATCATATTCTTCCGGAATATGCAGGGCTTCGCGGGCAAGCTCATGGTCGAAGCCGCCAATCGCGCGGGTATTCAGCCCAAGCAAAGCAGCCTGCGAAGCGATTGTTCCCCAAGCGGCCCCCGCATCAAACGCGTGGCTGCCGCTCGGTTCCCCATTGGCATTCAGCGTGTAGGAAACGAGGAGGACAAGCGCCGGCGCGCGATCGCTCCACACGCGGTTTCCGGGACGGATAAAAGACCGGAATCGCTCCCGCTCCTCCTCTGTTCGGGCAACGATAAACCGCCACGGCTGCCCGTTGCCCGAGGAGGGTGCCCACCGGGCCGCCTCCAAGACGGTATACAGCACATCCGCTTCGACCGGACGGGAGTCAAAGGCCCTCGAAGACCATCGATTCACAAAGTGGGCATGCACCGGATATTCGGGACGGCGCGTTTGTTCCGCCATCGTCTTCTTCGACAGGGCTGATACGATTACGGTTGGATCAGGTCTGGTCATACGATCATCTCTCCTTACCCTTTGCGGGTTATTGTAATGCGGCTTGGTCTAAGGCTTGGTTTAAGGCTTGATCAGCCATTCGTCCAATGCAAAATCGGTTTCCGCCAGCTTCTCTTCGATCAGAAAGGCCTTCGTTCCTTCCAGCAGCTGCAGCCCTTGTTCGGTAAAAGGAACCTCTTTGATCAGCTCGATCGGGCTAACCTTCTTCACGTACTCCACCTTCGTGCTCTGCAATTCGGCCAGAAACGCATAGTACTCTTCCTCATGCTGCTTTAAATCCTCTAGCGCCTTGGAACGGGCGTCATTCCACGCCTTGGCGAAATCCGGATATTTCGCCAGATAATCCTCCGACACTACGGTTACGCTGGTCCCATACAGCTCGGGATGCTTGGTGGCATCGTCCAGCAGCGTATAGCCTTCATCGATTTGTTTGAGCGTATAGACGCCGGTATTGGTCATCGCGTCGATTTCCCCGCGGGCCAGGGCAGCCTCCGCATCCACGCGAAGCAGGTGAATGACCTTCACATCCTCAGCCAGCCCCTCTTTCTTCAAAAGACCGGCCAAGTATCGGTGGTGGAAGGAACCTTTTTGAGTGGCTACCGTTTTTCCCTTTAACTCTTCCAGGGAAGCCGGGCCACCCTTCTTCGCCACGAGGTACCCGATGCTGTCGGTCGAGCCTTGGGTAATCACCTTGGTCTTCGCTCCCGTTGAGCGTGACAGGATGGCCGGCGTATCGCCCAAACTGCCAAAGTCCAGGCGACCGCTGATCAGCGATTCGCTCAAATCCGGACCGTTCGGAAAGGCGGTCAGGTTTACCGTTTCAATCCCGTGCTTCTTGAGCTCTTCCTGAATAATGCCCTTATGGAACCCCCAGCCCTCGGCGCCTCCAGGCACATTCAGGGCATTGGTTCCTATATATCCGTAATTGAGCGTCTTCGGCACGCCGGAGCTTGATGCTTCCGTTATTTGATCTTTGGTCCCGCAGCCCTGTGAAAAAGCAAGCGCCGCCGCCACCAGCGTCAATAAAATCGCGTATCGCTTTCGCTTGTGTTTTTTAACGTTTCGATTCTCCATTCGATTTCTCTCCCCTCACAGATCCCATCTCGATATGACATTGCCTCGCTTTCGCTTCTTACGCCTCTTGCTTCTTACGGGGCTTCATGGAATCCCCGGCAAACCCTGGCATCAATGAGCCCGCAGATCGTGCTTCCCATGCAGACGGGAAGAGTGGAGCTGCCTGAAAAAGGGGGGAGACTGACGATCAAGGAACAGAACGCTTCGCGAGCTGAGCCAGAAACGCATGGCTGGATATGGACGTTCGGCCGGGTCCCCATCCCACCTTCTCGCGGTAGCCCCCCAACAGCTCGGCCTGCTCCAGCTCCGCCTCGCTTAGCCCGCTGAGCCGGTCCGGATGAGGCGCGACGTACATCGCGTCCGCCGGACAATAGAGCTCGCACATAAAACAGGTTTGGCAATCGTTCTGGCGCGCAATGACAGGCACATCGTTATCGACTTTATCAAATACGTTGGTCGGACATACGGAGACGCACAGATTGCACTGCACGCATCTGGCATCGCTGATCAGCTCAATCAAAGGGAAACCGCCTCCTCGCTCACGCGCTGCGCCCGGACGCTGATTTCATCCAACCCGGATGTAATCAGGCGGTAATGCTGCGTCTCGTCCAGCTCCGGATAATCAACCCGTTTATGCATTCCCCGCGTTTCCGTCCTGGCCTGCGCCGAGCGGTACATCCAGCGGGCCGTTGCAGCCATGGCCGCTGCCTCGCGTTTCTTCACCGCCTGATAATCAAGATGGATGGGTTCCTGCCGGATCGATTTCCATACGCCGTCGAGCCGTTGCAACGAATCCCGAAGTCCCTCATCCGTACGGAACAGGTTCCGGTCATAAGGCATGACCTCTTCCTGCACCGCCCGAATGTATTCCTCCGCGGCAATCGGCGGCTTTTCCTGCAGCGATCCGTAGGTACCGGATGACACGAGCGGAGCCGAAGACAATCCGTGCACCTCGCGTCTAGCGGCATGCCGTCCCAGCGATTTGGCATAGTCCGCCGCGCCTTCGCCCGCAAAGCTGCCGGAAGACATCGCCCAGGCGGCATTGTGGCTGCCGCCTCCGGTGAATCCGCCGCAGATCAGCTCCCGCGTTGCGGCGTCTCCGGCGGCATACAAGCCGGGGACCTTCGTGGCGCACGTTTCGTCCACGATATGAATGCCACCGGTCCCGCGCACCGTCCCTTCGAGCCGAAGCGTGACCGGGAACATATCCTTGAACGGGTCGATGCCCATGCGGTCAAACGGCAGGAAAAAATTCGTCTGCCCCACCCGGAGCAGCGGCTGCAAATCGGCGGGCGCCTGATCCAATCGGGCATATACCTGTCGGTTCTCCAGCAGTTTTTTGGCAATGACGGAACGTCCTTTGGTCGAGCCCGCTCCCTCTACCACCGTGCCGTCCTCGTAGTAAAAGCTTGCATAACGGTAATACGCCGTTTTGGTCACCGAGGAGAACGTTGGCGATATGGCGTAGGCGTTGGAGAACTCCATGCCCGACATTTCGGCCCCGGCCTCGGCCGCCATCAGATAGCCGTCACCGGTCAACACGTTGCATCCCAGCGCTTTGCTCAGGAAGGCGCAGCCGCCGGTTGCGATAACAACGGCACCCGCCGTGACTCTCCAGGGATCGCCGCCCTGCGTGCTTATGCCAGCGGCGCCCCCCACTCCGTGATCATCCGCCAGAAGTTCCAGCGCAGGGCTGTGGTCGAGTATTTTGACGCCGGCTCTTTTCACCAGCTTGCGCATGAGACGCATATACTCCGGTCCCTGCAAGCCGCGCCGGAATATGCCGCCATCCGGATCGACCGGGAACGAATACCCCCAGCCTTCAAGGCGGTTCATATTCTCGTAGGTTTGATCCAGGACCCGATCCATCCACTCATTCTCGGCTAAGCGTCCGCCCATAAAATACCGGCTCATCTTCGCTTCCTGGCGCTGCCGCCCTTCAGGCTCCACGTACCATACGCCCGTGCCCGACGGCGCCGTTGCCCCGCTTGATCCACAGAAGCCCTTATCCGCCAGCACGACATTGCTGCCTTTCGCCGCGGCCGTTAAAGCCGCCCAGGCTCCGGCCGGGCCACCGCCAATGACCAGCACATCCGTTTCCAACTGAAGCGTGCTGCCTTGAATACGTGAACTCATGCATGTTCCCCTCCTAATCATCATTGTCCCTCTGTTCTCTCATTCACGAAGCCGGATCATCCCTTGTAGCTATCCCGCCACTTCAACAAGCGGCGTTCCAGAGAACGGACGAACAGATCCACCATCATGCCGACGACGGCAAAAACCAATACACCCACAAAAATTTGCTCCGTTAACGAGGATTGCTTGGCAAGATTGATGAGAAACCCGACCCCCGACTGCGAACCGATCAGCTCCGCAACGACGAGCCCGAGCCAGGATACCGCCAGCGATAACCGGATTCCCATTAACAGGTTAGGCAGCGAAGACGGGATGATCAGCTTGATGATCTGCTGAACCCGGCTGTACTGCAGCACCCTCGATACCTCGAACAGCTTTTTGTCGACGCTCCGGATGCCGAGAAACGTATTGACGTACAGCGGAAAAAAAGCTCCCTTCGCAATGATCAGCACCTTCGACGTTTCTCCGAATCCGAACCACAAAATAATAAGCGGGGCGATCGCCAAATGCGGGATCATCCGCAGCATCTGCACCGTCGGATCCAGGAATATTTCCGACTTGCGCGAGAAGCCCGTCAGCAGGCCGAATATCAAGCCCAGGCTGCCTCCCAGGGCGAAGCCCGCAGCGGCGCGGCCGATGCTTATACCCAGATGGGTCGCCATCTTGCCCGAGGCGATCAGATTCCAGAGGGATTCGAAAATCGCCGCCGGCGTCGGCAGGAAGAACGCATCGATCCAGCCAAGATTGCCTGCCAGCTGCCATATGGCCAGCACCAGAACCGGAAGGGCCGATCCGAGCGCAATGGCCCGTAGTAAGGATGCACGCCGGCGATTGGAACGCGCGGCAGCAGGATCGGGCGGCTGCGATACAGCGGGTGGCTGCCCCGCCGCAGGCAGCGCAAGTTCGTTCGCGTTATTCATCGTGTCTCCTCCTCTCTCTTGGAATCAGAAGCCGTGCTTTAGCCCTCATAGCTGTCGTTCCATTTCAGCAGCCTGCGCTCCATCAGCCTAACCGCGGCGTCTGCTGCTTTGCCGATGACGGCAAACAGGACGATGCACACGAACACGGTTGCGGTTTTGCTGAACTGTCTGGCATCCGTCATCAAATAGCCGATGCCGGACGTGGAGCCCATGATCTCGGCAACGACCAGCCCGAGCCAGGCCAGCCCGAGGGACAGCCGGATCCCGAGGAAGATATGCGGCAGGGAGGACGGAATGACCAGCTTGAAGATTTGCTGGATACGCGTGAAACCCAGAACCCTTGTTACTTCGAACCATTTGTTATCCACGCCGCGGATGCCCAGATAGGTTTGGATATAGAGCGGAAAGAAAGCCCCTTTGGCGATCAGCAGTATTTTGGACGACTCCCCGATTCCGAACCAAAGCACGAACAGCGGCGCAACCGCTAAATGCGGAATCATGCGGACCATCTGAATGGATGGATCGAGCACCCGCTCGGATATGCGGAATACCCCGACCAGAATACCGAAGGCTAGGCCGAGAGCCCCTCCAAGGGCGAAACCCGCCGCGGCACGAACCAAACTGATCCGCACATGACCGCCAAGGTCACCCGAGCCCGCCAAGTGGACAAAAGCCTCCGCAATGCGAAGCGGCGTCGGGAAGAGCAGCTCCGAGATGTAACCAAGGTCGCCGAGCACCTGCCATAAAACCAGCAGCGACACGGGAAGAACCGCGCCCGCAGCAAAGGTGCCCAGCGACTTCCTCCATATCCCGGCACCTGCTTCGCCCGGGGAGAGCCTCTGCCGCTGCCCGGCGGCGGGCTCCGGTACCGGCGACTCGCTGCCGTGGACCGGAGCCGGAGGGTCGTGCCGGTACAATCGTGCATGGTCACTCATTGCGATCACGCTCCGGCTCGGGAAACGCAAATCTTTCATCATCTAACCTGAACATCAGCCAAACCCGTTTCATAAGCGCACCTCTCTCCTCGAATACAAAAGGAGACATTCTTCGAAATTCCGAAGGAATGTCTCCATTAGAATGGTTGACAGTATGAATGCTATTGGTATAGTTCCTGCTTTAACTTCGCCGGGGGAGAATCCGATCGATGAACGGGGTCTCGTCGATCTCGGCCAGCCGGGTCCGCCCGCGTCCCCAGCCGACCGTCTCCCTCCAGCTTCCGATGATCCCTACCGCGATCAGCTCTTCTTCCGTCACCTTCTGCTCCATATCCGCAAAGGGAGAAACATACAGAGCATCGGCAGGACAATAAGCCTCGCATATAAAGCAGGTCTGGCAATCCTCCTGACGGGCAATGACCGGAAGCCCCGTCTCCGTCCGGTCGAATACATTGGTCGGACAGACCTTGACGCACAGGCCGCACTCGATGCACCGCTGCTGACTGACAACCTCGATCATGAGCCTTCCACCTCCCCGGCCGCTGCCGCGATCCAGGCAGCAGCCCCCACGGCTTCAATGCCCATATTTCTTGAACCACCATAGTGTCGGCAAGCGTCCATGGTACCTCGACTTGCCTGCCGGGGCGGCCGCCCCTCAGGATACACCTGGATATGATCGATCCCCCTTACGGTCAGACGATGCTGCTGGTCCGGATTCGGATCCGGGTATTCCAGAAGGGTATGCATCCCTCTGGTTTCCCGCCGGGTCAGCGCAGCCGCATACATCCATCTTGCCGTTGCCGCCATGGCCGCCGCTTCCCTTGCCTTGATCCGCTCGCGCGAACCCCCGGTTACCTTAGCGTACACTTCCGGCCATAGCCCATTCAGCCGTTCGAGCGATTGCTCCAGGACCGGTTCGCTGCGAAAATAATTGATATCCAGCGGAAACACCTCCCGCTGTACCGATTGAATCAGGCCGGATGCATCCATTCCCTGCCCATGCGCTGCGGATGGATGGGACATTCCGGCCCGCCCCGCACCTTGCAGGCGACGGCCGTCCGCAGAAGAACGCGCACTCAGCGCATGCTTCGCCGCCGATTCGCCAGCCCACGTTCCCGAGCAAATCGCCCAAGAGGCATTAAAAGCCCCTCCGCCCGACTTGGCACCGGTCACCCGCTCCCGGGTTGCGGCATCGCCGGCGGCGTACAGACCCGGTACCGTCGTCGCGCAATCTTCGCCGGTGATCCGGATGCCTCCGGTTCCGCGGACCGTCCCTTCATAGCGGAGGGTCAAGGGAAAACGCTCCTTAAAGGGATCGATTCCCGCCCGATCATACGGAACAAAGAAGATGGCGTGCGATTGCCTTAAAATGCGCCGTTTCTCTTCCGTGTCGGCATGATTCAGCATGGCGTATACCGGTCCTTTGCGGAGCATCGTCGGCAGAAAATCATGCGGCCTGGGCCCTCCGGGGCTGTACAGCGTATTCCCGTCTTCGTCATAATACGTCGCCCAGTTGAGAAGCCGCCCCCGGGTCACCGTGCCAAACGCCGCGCTCGGCGCATATTGGCGGCTGAATTCCATACCGGATAGCTCGGCGCCAAGCTCCGCCGCCATGAGCAGTCCTTCGCCTGTGAGCACGTTGCAGCCAAGGCCCTTGCTCAGAAAGGCGCAGCCGCCGGTAGCTATGACAACCGACTGTGCCCGTACCTCCCAATTCTTGTTCTTCTGCCTGCATATGCCTCGTGCTCCTCCGACCCCATGCTCGTCGGCAAGCAGCTCGAGCGCCGGGGACTGATCCATGATCCGTACGCCCGCCCGGTTGACCGCGCTTCGCATCAGCTTCATATATTCCGGGCCCTGCAAATGGTCTCGCATGGGGACCCCGTTCTCATCGCGGCGAAACGGGTATCCCCATGCCTCCACGCGTTCCAGATTGATGTATACCTGATCCAGCACGCGATGGATCCAATCCGGTTCCGATAAATAACCGCCCTCCTTCATCCGCTGGGCTACGGCTTCATCGCGCAGCTTATGGTCAGGGGGCAAATATAGCAGATTGGTTCCTCCGGGTGCCGTTGCCCCGCTGGAGCCCAGAAACCCTTTATCGGCCAATATGACTTTGGCACCTTGGGACGCCGCGCTCCAGGCTGCCCAAGCCCCTGCGGGACCGCCGCCAATGACGAGGACATCCGCCGTCAGTTTCAATTCATCCTGTGCACGCAATCGTTGATCCCCCCGCTCCTTGGTTGATAGTAAATCGAGGTCCATACGACAAAAAGGAGATCATGAAGGATGCTCATGATCTCCAGCAGACTGGTCGATTCAAATTTATTTATCATAGTTATTCGATTGGAATTATCAAGTATATTATCAGCTGATGGCACAAGCGTCAAGATTATTTTTCGGAGGGATCGCTTAACAAAGCGAGACATTCGCTCCGAGCTTTCCTAAGCCCTGCTGTCTCCGCTCACGCAATTTTTCCTTATATCCTGACAATTTGGTACAATACAGACGGTACGAGAATGTCAAATGAAGGGACTATGATCGATATGTTCAAAATTTTCATTGTCGAAGACGATGCCGGGCTGGTCGGCCTGCTGAAAGAATATCTTCATAAATTCGGTTATGCGACGCAGTCCGTTCATGATTTCGAGACGGTGCGCGATCAATTTGAATCGTATGACCCTCATCTTGTGCTTCTGGATATCAATCTGCCTAAATTCGACGGCTATTATTGGTGCCGGCAGTTCCGCAGCCTCTCCACCTGCCCGATCATCTTCATCTCGGCCCGCGACGGGAAAATGGATCAGGTGATGGCGCTGGAGAACGGTGCCGATGATTATATAACCAAACCCTTTGACTACGAGATCGTCATGGCCAAAATCAAGAGCCAGCTCCGGCGGGCCTACGGGTCCTATGCTGCCGGTCAGAATGAGCGGGTCCTCAGCATCGCCGGACTCACGCTTGACGTTGAGCGTCTCTCCGTTTCGCTCGGACCGACCCAAGCGGAGCTCAGCCATACCGAAGCCAAAATATTGGACGAATTAATGAAAAAGCCCGAGCAGATCGTCAGCAGGGACCGGCTTCTGGAGAAAATATGGGATGATCAGGCCTTTGTGGACGATAATACGCTGAATGTGTACATCACCCGCGTCCGTAAGAAACTCGCCGCCCTCGGAATCGAGGATGGCCTTCAAACCGTGCGCGGGCGCGGCTACCGACTGGTACCGAGCTGGAGGGACGAAGCATGAGACTATTTTTGCAAGAACAGCGTCCCTTAATGATTGTCTACATCGCCCAGCTTCTTGTCGTTACCCTGATCTATAGGCTGGACGGTTATCGCAATTTGACGGTCAGCCTGTACGCGGGCATCATCAGCTTGCTGCTGCTCGTCGGCTATCTCGCCTTCCGTTTCATTGCCAACCGTTCCTTCTATAAACGGTTGGAGCAGCCGCTTCCGGGAGAATCCCTCACAGGCGAATCCTCGGCAGAATCCTCCCACACCCCGCTCGCCGAAGCGCTTCATCAGCTGTTGAAAACCCAGTTCCGGCATTACACCACGGATCTGCATAACTATAAGCATAAAATTGAAGGCCATCTGCAGTTCATCAACCAATGGGCCCACCAGATGAAAACGCCGATTTCGGTCATTCACCTGATTCTCCAGGATGATGACGACCCCCGTTTTGCCGCGATCGGCGACGAGCTGGACCGCCTCAAAAAAGGGCTCGATCTCGTGCTGTATACCGCCAGGCTCGATACGTTCGAGCGCGATTTCCATGTGGAAAACCTGCCGCTTCAGCGAATCGTCCGACATGTCACGTCCGAGCAAAAGCGGCTGTTTATCCGGCGGAGAATGTACCCGTCCATCCGGATCGATTCCGGATTAACGGTGGCCACGGACGAGAAATGGCTCTCTTTTGTGCTGACGCAGCTGCTGACCAACGCGGTTCGATATACGCTGAAGGAACAAGGCACCCTCTTTTTCAACGGCTACACCCGGGAGAATCAAGTCGTGCTTGAGATAAGGGACGAAGGCATCGGCATTCCCCAAAGCGATCTCCCGCGGGTGTTCGATCCTTATTTCACCGGAGAGAACGGGCGCCGATTCCAGGAATCGACAGGCATGGGCCTGTTTCTGGTCAAACAAATATGCGACAAGCTTGGACATGCCTTCGAAATCGAATCCAAGGTCGATGAAGGAACGACGGTCCGCATCATTTTTGCGGATGCTGCGGGCCATATCGCACAATGAATTCCACCGGCAGATGGCAGGGTTCGGCAGTACAAGCTATTTAAGTCCGCTGCGGCTTATTCCCGATCTGCTTACGCGGGCAAAAGAAACCTTACAAGGTTGTAAGGTAACTGTAAGTTACGAATATGGCATGGACGCAAACGAATCTTTTACAATGATAACATCGTTATAGAGGAGTGAAGATATGCCCATCCTGAGCGTGAAGCATCTATCCAAAATCTATGAGGGCAAAGTGGCGTTCCAAGCGCTGAACAATATTCACTTCAACGTCTCCAAAGGCGAATTCGTCGGTATTATGGGACCCTCCGGCAGCGGAAAAACGACGCTCCTCAATCTGATTGCGACCATTGATCAGCCCACGGCCGGGGAAGTGATCATAGGCGGACGCAATCCCCATCTGCTCGGCAGGAGCGATACGGCTCTGTTTCGGCGCAGGGAGCTGGGCTTCGTCTTCCAGCATTTCAATCTGCTGGATACGCTGACCGTTGAGGAAAACATCGTCCTGCCGCTGACGCTGGAGGGCATGCCGCTGGACGAAATGGGCATCCGGCTGAACCGGATCGCAGACCGGCTCGGGATCGGGTCCATTCTGCACAAGCACACCTATGAGATTTCCGGCGGGCAGATGCAGCGCACCGCCATCGCGAGGGCGCTCATTCAGGAGCCCTCCCTGATTTTGGCTGACGAGCCGACGGGGAACCTGGACTCCAGAGCCTCCAAAGAAGTGATGCAGACGCTTTCCGCTTCGAGCAAAGAAGCTTCCGCAACGATTCTCATGGTCACTCACGATCCGGTGGCAGCCAGCTACTGTGACCGCGTCTTGTTCATCAAGGACGGTCAACTATATAATGAAATGTATTGCGGTGACAACCGCCAAGCCTTTTTCCAGAAAATCATCGACATGCTGGCGCTGCTGGGAGGAGGAAGTCATGACCTTTCGACAATTCGCTTTTAGGAATGTCCTGAGGAACAAGCGGACCTACGCGGCCTATTTCTTAAGCAGCGCATTCTCCGTCATGATTTTCTTTGTGTGCGCGCTGTTCCTGTTTCACCCTTCCATCACGGACGAGATGTTCTATCCGGTTGTGATCCAGGCGATGGTTGGCGCAGAGCTGATTATGTACGTATTCTCGTTTTTCTTCGTGCTGTATTCCGTCGGGGCTTTCTTGAAGACCCGCAAGCGCGAGTTCGGCATTCTGTTCATGCACGGCATGACGGACCGCCAGTTTAACAAGATGGTGTTTCTTGAAAATATGATCATCGGCGTAAGCGCGATCGCCACGGGCATCCTGTTCGGCATCATTACAGGCAAGCTGTTCCTGATGGCAGGCTCGGCCTTTCTCGGAGTCCCGCCCCTGCCGTTTCGGCTGAGTCTGCGCGCGCTCGGGCTGACGATCGCGAGTTACGCGCTGCTATTTCTCATCATCTCGCTGTGCACGTCCTGGCTGCTGCGGCCCAAAGCGCTCATCGACTTGTTCCAGTCCGGACAGCGGCCGAAAACCGCGCCCAGAACATCGCCGTGGTTATCCATATTGGCGGCTGTCCTGCTGCTTGTCAGCTACGGCCTGGCAGCCACGACAAGCGCATCGACACTCGCGCTGCGCATGTTCCCGGTTACCTTGATGACGATGATCGGCACTTATCTGATTTATTCGCAGTTAGGGGTTGCTCTCGTCCGCAGGCTGAAAGAAAGCCGCCGTTTCACCTGGAGAAGAACCAAGCTGATCTCGCTATCAAGCCTGCAGTACCGGTTGAAGGATCATGCCCAGATGTTTTCGATGGTGACGATCGTGCTGGCCGTGTCTTTTTGCTCGGTAGGCGTATTCGCCTCCATTCCGGTGCTCACGAAGCAGTTCAACGAGGACTTCCCGGCCGCCATCGGTTATCTCGCCAAAACGGGAGATACCTCCGAAGAGCAGCATTTGAACGAAATCCGGCAGGAGCTGGAGTCGAGGAAAATACCGTTTGAAACGCTATCGTTTCGCGTTAAATATACGGATGCCGAACCGGCATCCGCACAGGCCGGTCCATCGGAGATTCCGTTGACGCTGATCGCGTTCTCCGACTATAAGGCGGCCGTCGTGATGGCGGGACTGCCGTTTGACGAACAGCCGCCGAGCGGAGAGGAGGCCCTTGTCCTCATTGCTTCGCAAAACGACAGAGCTTATACCCGCAACCGGGATTACGCTTCTTACCGGCTTCGGGATTCCGGCATCCGGCTGCGTGAAATCGGTTATTCCGATCATGTCGGCGTGCCGGAATACTTGCTGCCGGAGATGGATGACGATTCCCGTTTCGGCGGTCTTGTCGTCAGCGACGACATCTTTGCTGCCGTCACGGATCCGGTCCGTCAGGAACGGTACACCGGCTTCTACGTGGACGATTTTACGGAGACGGAGGGGATCGTTCCCCATTTGGCTCCGGGCGGTGCCGTGCGCTATGAGATGGACCGGACCTTTGCGCTGGCGGTCAGCGGTACGCTGTTCGCCCTTCGGGACAGCCTGTACAACATGCTGCTCTTCGCGGCATTGCTTGTGGGCACGGTGTTTTTTATCGCGGCTGGAAGTTTCCTGTACTTCCGCCTCTATGCCGATCTGGATTTTGACCGCAGGCATTATGCCACGATATCCCGGCTCGGCATGACGGACAGGGAGTTCAGGCGAATCGTTACCGGACAGCTCGCGCTGCTGTTTTTTGTACCGATCGGACTTGCGATCGTGCACAGCATCTTTGCCTTCATCGCGCTGCAAAGCTATTTCTATTTATCCATTGCGGCTGAAATGGGCATCGTGCTGATCAGCTTCCTGATGATGCAGGTCCTGTACTTTTTCTTCATCCGCAGCCAATATCTGCGCAAGCTGAAGCAGACCCTTATATAAAGGATGGCAAAGGCCTCCTTATCTTTTGAAAGAGGTGTAACTTTTGGAAAACTGGATTACGGACATTATGGAGAAGTTCGGCTATGTCGGCATCCTGCTGATGATTGCCCTGGAAAACGTGTTCCCGCCGATTCCCTCCGAGGTCATTCTGACCTTCGGCGGATTCATGACAACCTACACGAAACTGACGGTGCCCGGCGTCATTATCGCAGCTACCATCGGCTCCGTGGTCGGTGCCGTCATCCTGTACGGGATCGGACGCCTGCTCGATGTCGAACGGCTGGAGAAAATCGTGGACCGTTGGGGGCATATCCTCCGCGTCAAAAAAGAAGACATCCGCAAGGCGGATGCCTGGTTCGATAAATACGGATACTGGACCGTGCTGTTCTGCCGCATGATTCCGCTGATCCGGAGCCTGATCTCCATCCCGGCGGGGATGTCCACAATGAAGTTCGGCATGTTCCTGCTCTTTACGACCATCGGTACCTTGATCTGGAACGTCATTCTGGTATCCGTCGGAGCCGCCGTCGGCGATTCATGGGAAAATATCGTCGCCTTCATGGACGTCTATTCCAATATCGCTTATGCTGTAATAGCCGTGGCCGTGATCGCATTCCTGTTCTTCTTCTTCCGCAAGCGGAGAAAATCGGCTTAAGCTGGAACCACGCATTTCATGCCATGCATCATTCATATCATTACATTTTACATTTTTAAGTAAGGGAGAGACCGCAGGTCATGGATTTTTTAACCATCCTCAAAGCAATTATTCTGGGAATCGTCGAGGGACTGACCGAGTTCGCTCCTGTATCCTCTACCGGCCATATGATCATCGTGGATGACATGTGGCTGAAATCCGAGGAGTTTCTGACGAAATACGTAGCCAACACGTTCAAGGTCGTGATTCAGCTCGGCTCCATTCTCGCCGTCATCGTGGTGTTCAAGGACCGCTTCCTGGATCTCTTGGGACTCAAGCGCAAAAAGCCCGAAGCCGGCGTACCGGCCGGTACGGGCAGACTGAGACTCAGCCAGGTGATCGTCGGTTTGATTCCGGCCGGCGTTCTGGGCGTCTTGTTCGAGGACCTCATTGACGAGCATTTATTTTCCACCGAAACGGTGCTGATCGGTCTTGTGATCGGAGCCATCTTCATGATCGTTGCCGACAAGGTCAGCTCGAAAAAAGAGCCGAAAGTGGTGTCTGTCGATCAAATTACGTACAGGCAGGCATTCAGCGTCGGGCTGATTCAGTGTCTGTCGCTCTGGCCAGGCTTCTCCCGCTCCGGCTCCACCATCTCCGGAGGCGTTATGCTGGGCATGAGCCACCGCGCGGCGGCGGACTTTACGTTCATCATGGCCGTGCCGATCATGTTCGGGGCCAGCTTCCTGTCGCTGCTGAAGAACTGGGAATACTTCACGCTGGAGGCTCTTCCGTTCTTCATCGCCGGATTCGTGGCGGCTTTCGTCTTCGCTTTGATCTCCATCCGCTTCTTCCTGAAGCTGATCAACCGGATCAAGCTGGTGCCGTTTGCGATCTATCGGATCGTGCTCGCTGCCATTATTGCGTTGGTGCTTTATCTGTAATTAGTAGCTCAGCCTTACAGCACCATTAGAGTTTGGGAGATGCTCCGCTGCTTCGAGCTGAGCGTCACTTCATAATAGCAGCTGTGTTTGGGGTAAAAAAGGCAGGTCAAGATTTCATATCTTGACCTGCCTTTTGTTATCGCGTTGCCGCACGCTCGTTATTAGTCGTGACACCTGCTGTGGTTTCGACCCGGAGCCGATTGGTTTAGGTCTACGGCGACATGACCACACAGGCCGATTGGTTTTGCCACGGTGGCATAGCGGAACAGTCTGTTGACACGGATGCGGGTATCTCAACTGTTTTTGGCGGGGTTGGCGACGAAGGAGTGAAAACCGGATGGTGTCAGGCGAGCGGCTGGACGACAGACGTCCAAGCAGCATGCTCTGGGACCACGCACTGTGGGTCAGGGAGCAGTGCGCATGATGCGGCTGATCCGGACCAGAGATCCGCTATTTTCAATAATTCGCCTGAATTTCAATATAAGCGGACACCAGATCCGTTATGTTACGAATTCCGGTTCGATATCCGCCTGTTTTCAGAGAATAACGGATCTCATGTCCGAAACATTTACGAATCCCCTTATTTCTCATCAAATAAGGTCCGCTGTGTCCGCTAGCGATGCGCAATGTGAGATATTCGGCTATTTTGGTACGTTATGATCAAAGATACGGTTACTTTAAAGTACAAACCATCGATTATTTAGTTACTTTAAGGTTATACTCCATTTTATTTCCCTTATTGGTACCTGATGAGCTAAGATCCAGTTACTTCAATACTCCACGATAACAAATTCAGTTACTCTATATTCCAGATTATAAATTCAGTTACTCTGATACATAATGAGTCAATTCATCCGAATATTTGGTTAGTCCATGATTCATCGTACATTTCTTTCGTTAGGTAATTTCAACGACTCAGCTAATTAGATAGCCTATCAACTATTAGCTATTCTCCTGCAGAAGATCACGATCCTCGCACCGTGACCGAAGGCAGCACGCGCATCATATCGGCATGTATTGGCGCCTTAAACCGATCGATCGTAGCAACGATCTTCGAACTGACCGCGTAACCCGGAGGTTGAATCGCTTTTGCAGCTCCTATATGATAACCAGCCTAGTGCGCAATATCGGTTGCACTGCCTGCACGATTACAGGGTCGCTGCACCTAACCGCTCCTTTGAATAATACCGCACCTGTTTACCATGCCCATTGGCGTATTCGATCTCGGCCCGCGTGCTCTCGCCGATATACCCGTTCACATCGATCACAAAGATTTCGTCGGACATATCGATTTTGCGGAAGTGCAGCTCTTTGAGCCTGCGCTCCTGCTCCTCTGTGATCTCGATTCCGTCCCTCTGCTCAAAAAATCCAACGCTAAGGACGATATGTCCGCTAAGCGTAAGCGAAGCTTCGGCTTCTCGAAATTGCGCTTTAAACTTGGTGGAGCCGCATAGTGTAATCACCTGCATGGCACACCCTCCTTTTGGTAAATAGATGCTCGTACTCTTCAGAAATATCGTGGACAAGAATAGATGAGGATGATAAAAGTTTCTAATGCGCTAAATGCTCTCTATGATTGTCATAATGATAGGGATAATGGCTCAAGACCATCATAGGAGTAAATATGGTGCAACGCAACCACTCATCCAACAAGAAGAAGCCCTCCGGTATGGAGAGACTTCTGCCTAATGGTTGTATGGGGAATCCCCTATCCAGCGACGAGCCAAGATCAATCATTTCCGTAGACGGCGCATCCCCGCATGCTTCACTCTTCAAACGATAAATTGGCGGGCTCCTCAAGCAGCTCATAGTGAACGTCAAGGTTCGTCGTCGGTACGCTGAGATCTACCTCTTCAAAGCGGAAGCTGTCCACCCACACCTTGCCTGTCCCCATAAGCAGGACGCCGATCGAGATCGTGGCGCTATCTTCAGGCACGTCCAGCACGATGGCATAGTGATTCCAGTGCGTGCTGCCGACGATGCGCCGATTGTTCATATTATCGAACTGGAGCACGTCTTCGGCACGATTGTCGACGCGCATCCACAGTCCGCAATAGTCCTTCACGTTATCGGTTTTAACGAATCCGGAGAAGCGCATCCGCTTGCCCGCATACTTGCCGGCTTTGAACTGCTGCATCATGGTTGCAAAAGCTCCATCCTCCATCGGCGTGAGTGCTCTTAAGTAACCCGAAGTACTTCCCTGGTGGACGGTGGTCCGATCGACGCCGATCTCATAATCTTGAGGGTGGCTTCCGCTTAGGAACCAGCCTTTTAATGGGGATTGAGCTTGCTGCTGCATGTGATCCTCTCCTTTTGGATAATGTGAATGATGGGCATGAACCGCAAAGATTTTGCGGTAACGCCCCGGCGGCATGCCGTACAATTTTTTGAATGCTCTCGTAAACGACTCCTGGCTCTCGAAGTGACAGTGCAGGGAAATGTCGATAATCGCAGCCTCGGTGTGCAGCAGGAGCTGCGCCGCATAACAGAGCCTTCGTTTTCTAAGGTAATCCGCGATGTTCATGCCGACCTCCCTCCGAAACAATCGGTGGAAATGATACGGCGAAAAACCGGCATAGGATGCAATATCCGCGAGGGTCAGCCGCTCCTCCAGATGCTGCTCCATGTACGCGATGCTCTTTTGGATAATACGCTGGGTACTCAAGGTCAGGCCCTCCTTTGTTATTAAGGATACCAAAAGGGAGCAAAGCGTTTTTGATCTTTTTTGCCAATTTAAGAAAACCGTTGGTCCGCGCATATTCTCGGAGGTCTTGCCGGAAAATTGCGGAGATAGCGGAGACCCTCTGCTTGCGATTCAGGGACGCTCATCCTTTGAAGTCCCTTGAAGTCCCATTGTTCTCATATAAAAAAGCCCCCTCGATTTCGAAAATCGAAGGGGCTTAAATTGCAAGGTTCTCTGCCATCAATCCATCCTCTAGATGGAATGAATTCATATCCTAAAGGGGCCAGACTGCGCCTCTAACAAAGGCATAGCCCCGTACTTCACAGGCATCGGCGCTTCCGGCCGGAGGCAGAAGTGTCATCCTAAAGACGATTGCGCTGCTGCTTATTCTTCAAGGACGAATCCCTGCACGCTCACATTACATAACGGGAATTTCCCGCTCCCCGGCTTTATCGGCAAAACCGCACTATAACTGCGGCTTCAGCTGAACGGTGCGCTTGGTGCTTGCAGACTCGTACGCTGCAATGGCAACCCGGGCGGAGAGGTAGCCGTCTTCCCCGGTAATTTCGACCGGCTTGCCGTCGCGGATGCTTTCGACAAAGCTGTTGACGAGGCCTTCGTCCATATCATCGCCCCAGAAGCTCCACGACGCTTTACCGGTCACATCGCTGTATACATCGTTCTTCTGGGCAAAAGAATCAATGTTCAGCACGCCTTTGGTGCCGATGATCTCAAGCGTTACGTCCCCCCATGTCGGGAAGGTGCGGTTGCGGGACCAGCTTGGGTCCAGCACGGCCACGACGCCGTTCGCGAATTTGACGTGGACCATGCCGGCGTCGTCAATCTCGGTATCGTTGAACAGCGTTTCCGCATGGGCGTACACTTCCTCGGCCTTGCTGCCGGTAAACCAGTGCATCAGGTCCATCACATGGACCGTATGATCCAATACGGCGCCGCCGCCCGATTTCTCCCGTTCAATAAACCAGCCGCCCGGCATGGTTCCCCGGTTGGTTCCTTTCATAGCCAAAATGTCACCGATCTGCCCTGCGTCAATCGCTTCCTTCGCCTGACGTACGGACGAAATATATCGGCAAGGAAAAGCGGTCATGAGCTGAACGCCGTTATCCTTGCATGCCTGAATCATCTCCAGCATCTCGGCTTCCGATAGGCCCAGCGGCTTCTCGCACAGCACATGCTTGCCCGCCGCAGCGGCGCGTTTGGTAATTTCCGCATGACGCGCGTTCTCCGAACAGATGACTACGGCATCCAGTTCTTGTGCCAGCAATTCATTATAGTCGGCATAATACGGAATCCCCCGATCCACGGAGTAAGGGCGAACGCGCTCCGCGTCTTCGTCCGCGATTCCGATCACCTCGACGTCATCCCGCTTCAGCATGCCGAAGAGATAGCTTGCCGCATGCATATGGGCAAAGCTGATAAACCCTACTTTCACCTTTTTCATGAAACCGTCCCTCCGATCATCACGGGCTGTCCAGTTTGTGCCGATTGCTCCGCTGCCTGAGCGATTTCAACGGCGTAGCAAGCATCCTTGATGCTGACGAGCGGCTCGCTGCCGTTTCGGATGCACTCGATAAAATGCTGCACCTCGTTATAATAAGGGTCATGGAGGCTCGGACTGGAAGGAACCTGCACAGCAGCTCCCTCCCCGGCCTCGGCGCTAGCCAATTTCAAGTCCAGGGACTGTACCTGATTGCTGTCGAATCGTACGATGCCTTGGTCTCCCGAGATCTCGAACTGCGTCGTAAATGGACCGGGATACCCCCAATATCCGGTTAGACTCGCGATGGCGCTATTTTTAAAATGAAGCGTAAGCTGGGCGTACTCCATCTGCGGCTCGGTCCGCTTCACGGTCGAAGCATATACCGACTCCACTTCCCCGAACAGCCAGCAGGCAAAATCGATGTCATGAATCATCAGATCCATGATGACGCCGCCGCTCTTGCCAGGGTCGTTGTACCATCCATCCATTCCCTGCGGGTAGGAACCGTACCGCTTCAAGTGAGCCATCTTCGGCGTTCCGATATTCCCCGAGCGGGCCTGCCGATAGGCATCGTGATAGTTCGGGAAGAACCGGACGACATGTCCGATAAACAACCGGACTCCGTGATTCTCGCAGGCCGCCTTCATCTCCTGCGCATCCTCCAGCGTTAATGCTGCCGGCTTTTCGCAGATGACGTGCAGCCCTTTTTCGGCCAGTTTCAGTACAAACGGTTTGTGGAGATAGGTGGGCAGACACACCGCAACCGTTTCCAAATCTTTTTGTTCAAACAGCGACTCTACATCCGTGTATGCCTTCGCCCCGGTCAAAGCTGCAGCGCGCTCCGCTCGTTCGGCGTTTATATCGACCACGCCCGTCACCGTTACTCCCGGCATTTTCGCCAAATTGTGCGCATAGGCCGTCCCCATCGTGCCGCAGCCCAATATCGCTATGTTCATGCTTATCCCTCCAGTATGCCTATAATGACATGGATCATCAGGTGATGCCGTATCCGCCGTCCGCGATACCGCCCACCCTGTTACATTCTTCATGTAACATGACATTCCTGCCTGTATTCCTCAGGATTCGTGCTTTTTTGAACTTATGCCGCTAACTTGGTAAAGTGTATATATAGAGCAGAGAGAAAGGGTGTAGCGAGAACATGTCAGAACTTGTCGTACAAACGAAAGACGGGCGCATTCAAGGCCTTACGGAAAACGGAGTGCGCGTATGGAAGGGAATTCCCTATGCGAAGCCACCGGTTGGCCCGCTGCGGTTCCGTTCTCCTGTGCCCCCCGATTCATGGGACGGGATTAGAGAAACCACCGCTTTCAGTCCCATGTGCCTTCAGCCGCTTGAATCCACATCCAGCATGCTTGGCGGCGGCGTGACCAAGACGGTATCCGAGGATTGCCTATATCTCAATGTGTGGGCACCCCGGAACATGCCGGCGGAGCCGCTGCCCGTCATGGTATGGATTCACGGGGGCGCTTTTGTCACAGGCTCGGGCAGCTTGCCAAGCTATAACGGCGCGCCCTTCGTTCTCCGAGGAGACGTGATCGTGGTTACCCTCAATTACCGGCTGGGCCCCCTCGGCTTTCTCCATCTCTCTCCATACGGCGAAGCCTATTCCTCCAATACCGGTTTATTGGACCAGATCGCTGCCCTGGAATGGGTGCGGGACAATATCGCGGCCTTCGGCGGCGATCCGGAGCAGATTACGGTATTCGGGGAATCAGCGGGCAGCATGAGCATTGCGGCGTTACTGGCGATGCCTGCAGCCAAGGGACTGTTCCACCGGGCGATCATGGAGAGCGGCGCTGCCCAGGTCATGGTTCCGGAACAGGCACGGATGATAACGGCCGGCCTGCTTAAGGAGCTGGACATTACGCCTGACAACATCCATCAGCTGGATTCCCTGACAGGCGAGTCGATATTCGAAGCCGGGGAACGGCTGAAGAAGCAGATCGGACCCGGCGTCAACATGATCTTTCAGCCAGTTCTGGATCCGGGCACTTTGCCGCATGATCCGCTGCAGGCCATCCAATCGGGATGGGTCAAGGACGTGCCGATCCTGATCGGGACGAATCTCGATGAAGGGGCTTTGTTCTTCCGGCCGGACATGCCGCTTGTGAAGGAAGACGTTCTAGTCCGCACCGTGGAGATGATGACCGGCATTGAGAATGCCGCCCCCATCACCAAGGAATACCCGTACAGCATCGACGGACATGCCCAGATTATGACCGATCTGTACTTCTGGCGCTCGGCCCTGCAATTCGCTTCCGCACAGTGCAAACACGCGCCGGTGTGGATGTACCGGTTCGATTGGACCTTGCCGGACCATCCGGTGCTCGGCAAAGCGATGCATGCCCTGGAAATCCCGTTTGTATTCAACACGCTGGCGCTGTTTGAGAACATCGGCGTTCAAGTCGATGCGGCCACGCAAGCCCTGTCGGACCGGATCCAGGATGCCTGGATTGCATTTGCGCGGAACGGCTCGCCGGATACCGAGGCGCTGCCGTGGCCAGCTTATGATCCGGCTTTGCGTTCAACGATGATATTCAACAACGACAGCAGGATCATTGAGGACCCGGATGCGGAGAAGCGGAACATGCTGAAATTATAATAAGGACACGCCATAAACCAGGGGATCCTTCGCCGATTGGAACCCTGGCGGCAGCAAAAAAGCTGTATTCCAGGCATGACATCATGCCGGAATACAGCTTTTCGTTATGATGGGTCGCACAAGGACATGCTGCTGATTGCGGGCTCCGCAGCCCCCTGCTGCAGCGAAGGGCTGAGAGGACTAAGTGCTCCTAGGAAATGCGTAGCCGCCTTATTTTACAGCCCCCTGCGTAATGCCGTTGATGATCCACTTTTGCGCGAACAGATAGATGATGATCATCGGCAGCATCGCCATCAGGTAGGAGGCAAAGGCCAGATTGAAGTCCGTGTTGAACTGCCCTTGGAATATATACTGCACCAGCGGCAGCGTGTAGGAATTCGTATCGCTGATGATGATGAGCGGCAGCAGGAAGTCATTGTAGGTCGAGAGGCAGATCAGAATGCCTACCGTCGCATTGATCGGTGCCATAATCGGGAATATGATTCTCCAGAATGTTCCCCAAGTCGACGTGCCGTCCACTCGGGCCGCTTCCTCCAGCGCAACCGGGATGGATTTGATATAACCTACGTACACAAATACGTTAAACGCCAAGGCATAGACGGTATGCAGGATGGTGAGCCCGACCAGATTCGTCATATGGAACCCGGCCGTCAGCTTGACCAGCGGCAGCATAATGATCGGGAACGGAATAAACATCGCGCTGATGAAATAGAAGTACAAGCCTTTGAAGAACTTCCGGTTCATATTGCGGGCAATGGCATAAGCGACGAGCGAATTCGTCAACAGGGTCAGCACCACCGTTGCCGTCGTCACCATGGCGCTGTTGCCCAGCGCATGGAAGAAATTCGTCATTTTTATGGCGTTGGCGAAATTCTCGAAATGCAGGTCTTTCGGCAGGCCGAACACCGATGCCAGCATGTCCTCCGGCGTTTTGAGCGCAATCGTGATCGTCATATACAGCGGAAACAGGATCAATATCGTACCCAATGTGATGAGAATCATCACCGTCCAGTTGGTTTTCGTCCGCATTACATGTCCCCCTCTCTTCTCTGCAGGAACCGAATCTGCACAATCGATATCGTGGCAATCAGGATGAAGTAGATCACGGAGTTAGCCGATTGGTAAGCAAACTCGCCTCCCTCGAAGCCGCCGGTATAAATCAGGTGGGAGATGGACTGCGTTGCCCGCCCCGGGCCGCCGTTGGTGAGGGCTACGATCTGATCAAAGACCATCAGGGAATTCTTCATCGCCAGCACCATGTTGATCGTAAAGAACGGCGCGATCAGAGGAAACGTTATTTTCCAGAACTCCTGCCAGCGGTTCGCTCCATCGAGGTTGGAAGCCTCGTAAAGCGTACCGGGAATGGTCTGAAGTCCGGCAAGATACAGAATCGTGTTGTAGGCAATGCCCTGCCATACCGCGACCACCACGATGCCGATCCAAGCATGCTGTTCACTGCCCAGGATATTGGTCGACAGCCACCCGATCCCCAGGTTCTGTCCCCAAATGGTGAACACATTCGAGAACAGATAGTTGAATATGTAACCTACAATCAGCACGCTCAGAATATTCGGAAGAAAATAGATGCCCCGAAAGAAATTCCTCGCCTTGATTCTGGCGTTCAGTCCCATGGCAATCAGCAGACTGAAGATGTTGATGAGGATGGTGACCACGACCGCGAATTTGAATGTGAACCAGTACGCATTGCCCACGTTGCCATCCTTAAACAGATTGACGTAATTCTTGAAACCGATGAAGTCGAAGTTATCGCCGAATCCGTTCCAGTTCGTGAAGGAGTAATACACCCCCTGCAAAGCCGGCAACGTCAGAAATACGAAGAACAGCACGACCGCCGGCACGGTCATCAAGTAATAAGGCATAAGCCGCTTGTTCATGTTGGGTCCTCCTCAATGCTTCTTGGATATCGTGTGAAGAAAATACCGCCTTCCGCCCGTTAACGCCTGTCAGCTACCTTGTCCCATTCGGTGTCCAGCTTCTTCAGATACCCGTCGATATCCCGGTTCTGGAGGAAGGATTGGATCACCGAGTTCAGCTGCACCGCCGCGGGAATGTAGTGGTCGGCAAAATCGATGACCTGGCCCCGCTCCAGGTAAGGCAGCAGCTCTGCGACGGCGGGATCCTCCTGCTTCACGCCCTCCACGGTGGAGAACAGCGTTTGCTCCGTTATATATTGCTTGCTATTCTCAGGCTCCAGCAAAAATTGAATGAAACGCTGAGCCTCCTCTTTATGCTTCGAATCCTCGGAAATAGCCAGTAAGGTATCTACGCCCGAAATCAGTTTATTCTCCTCCGGACGATCGCCGGTCGGCAGCGGAAAGAAGCCGATCGGCGCATCCGGATTCGCCTTCCGGATTTCCGGTATGGCCCAGGTTCCTTGGATATACATGGCGGATTCTCCCCTCGCGAAATCCCGGTTCCCGTCCGCATAGTTTTTGCCGAAGTTGTCCCCATGGCCATAATCCATCAGCGCGAGCTGTTTCTCCGCAATCTCCCGGTATTTCTCGGCAAACGTTACGGTGCCTTCCCGCCGATCCATGTAAAATTCAATGCCTTCCAGGTTGGAAGCCAATGCGTTAAACGGCAGCACCGTCTGCCAATCGTCTTTATATGTGAAATAAAACGGGATTTTCCCCGCATCCTTGGCCTTCTGCGCCGTAGCCAGCAGCTCGTCCCAGGTCTTGGGAACGCTGAGCCCCAGCTCCTTGAAAATTTCCTTATTGTACATGACGCCGTTAGCGTTAGTGGAATAGGGAATGCCCGTAACCTCGTCCATGCCCGCTACGTCCTTCAGCATCTGGACATAAGTCTCATCCACCCGGCTCAGCAGCGGGTTATCCGTCAAATCCGTAAATATGCCGCTTTGGGCCAGCAATGAATACGTATCGGTTGCACCCATGCCGATAATGTCGGGAATGTCATTCTTGACGACTCTTGTCTTGAGCACCGTCTCCGCATCCGGCGGATTTACCTGAACCACCTTGATCTCGGACTGGGACTCGTTAAATTTCTCAATGAGTGCATCAAAGGAGCCTTTCGCTTCAGGCTTGTTCTGAAAAAACTCAATCTGCACGCGTCCTGACTCCTCTTGAGCGCCGCAAGCGGTCAGCATCCATACGGTCATCAAACACGCCGCGATCCATTTAGCTAGCTTCATGGTCTGCCCCCCGTTTCCTATCCTGATGTTATATGGTCGATGTCCATGTTAATTTACTACCCTATTTGCTTGGTTGGTAAACCTCCCGGACGCCGAGGCGACGCTCTCTTCACCTTATTGGACACAACAAAAAAGCCAGCAGATCAGGTTCTTAAACCTGATCTGCTGGCAGGGATTGGCTATCTGTTTATAGCCTGATCCAACCTACTCCAGCCATTTTTTATGAATGTCCGCAAACTTGCCTTGCAGCTTCATTTCGTCGATCCACATTTCCAGATAGCTTGCATATTCAAAGTCGCCGCGAGGGATCATGTAGCCTTTTTCGCTGTTCGTGAACGGCTTGTCCGTCAAAGCGGCATACAGTCTGGAATCCGCCTTCGCATAAGTAATCGCTTCGATTGTATCTGTGATCATCACGTCATACGTACCGTCTGCTACCAAATGCGGGATATCCAGGTTGTTCGGTACAACCGTCACATTCGCTTTGGTCAAGTGCTCGCGCACGAATACTTCGTTCGTTCCGCCCGGATTCACGCCGATGCGAACGGAAGGTTTATTGATATCTTCAACCGTCAGGTATTTGTCTTTGTCTTCTGCACGGATCAATGGAGCTTTGCCGAAGGAAATGTACCCTTGGGATACATAAGCCGTTTTTTGTCTAGCCGTGTTGCGGGTAACGCCGCCCACTGCGATGTCGAACTTATCAGCTTGCAAGTCCTTCATCATGTTGGACCAAGTCGTGTTGACGTAGCGTACTTCCACGCCAAGGTCTTTACCGAGCTCTTCCATGGCGTCAACGTCATAACCTTCATACTCTTTTGTAGCAGGATTCAAATATGTAAACGGTTTGTAATCCCCTGTCATACCAACCCGGATGTAGCCTCTTTCGATAATTTCGTCAAGCTGGGAAGCCGCTTGCTTCTTCAGTTGACCAGGTGCATTGGTCGAGGCGGATTTAGCCGATACCTCCGGTGATGTGAGGACCTCGTTTGCCGCAAAGCCCGTTGCTACCAATGATAAGCTGACTACCCCTGCCAGTAATACCTTTTTCCAATTTTTAGCCATGATTTCGTTTCCTCCAGTTTTCTTCTAGTTGTACTTCGTGATGCCCCTTAGTGGGCAGCGGCATCGATCTGCCTTGAAACGTCAAACCTCTTCTTGCCGGTACTTCCTCTGACTTACTGCCTTGCACGCTTGCGATTTGAGCCGTTTTCCTTCCAGGCATCCCCCCTCTCAAGTACCGTTACGCGCGGTCCGTAAGATCCAGGGAATGTTAGAGACTGAATTTGCCGAGCTCTTTGCTGAGCTCCTGGGCGACCGTCTCCAGTTGTTTTACGGAGTTTGAAATCTCCTTGATGGTTGCAATCTGATCTTCCATGGCAGCCGTCACGTTCTGTGCATCATTGGAAGTCAGATCCGCAATGGATTTCAGCTCTTCAACCGAAGCGCTGACCTGTTCCGATCCAGCGGACATTTCTTCGGATGCCGCCGATACTTCCAGAATGTGATCCGCCACGTTGCGGGTCGCATTCAGAATGTTATCGAATTTCTCGCGCACATCTTCAATCAACGCAATGCCGTCCTGTACATCCTTACGGCTGACGTCCATGACCTGTACGGCGTTGATTGTGTCCTCGCGAATTTCCGTAATCAGCTTCGCTATCTGATCGGTCGAAACCTCGGACTGTCCCGCCAGCTTCTTGACTTCTTCAGCCACGACCGCAAAGCCGCGTCCATGCTCGCCCGCTCTGGCAGCCTCGATGGAGGCGTTCAGGGACAGCAGTCGAATCCGGGAGGTGACTTCCGTGATAAAGCTCAAAATTTGCTCGATTTCCGAGGAACGCTCATTCAAACGCTCGATCGCCGTGCCGACTTTGGATGTACCCTCGCCGATGTTGCCGATCTGTTTCACGGCTTGCTCAACGACAACCGATCCGGTCTCCGCTTGGCTGGCAGCTTCCTGCGCGGCTTCGGACACCATAGAGGACGTCTCGGCGATTTTGACGATCCCGCTGGCCATGTCGCTCATGGACGTAGCGATTTCGTTGGAGCTTGAGGCGTGAGCTTGCGCTCCGCTGGCAATTTGGCGAATGGAGGATCCGATTCGGTCCACGCTGTCCATGGCCGTATCGACCCCGCTCGAGACGGTTTCCGTCACCGACATGACCTGGCGGGAGGAATCGTTCACGCCGAGGACCAGATGCTTCAGATGCGATACCGTCTGGTTGAAATCGCTGGAAAGAACGGCCACCTCATCCTTGCCGCTAACCTGAATGGTCTTGGTCAAATCGCCTGCTGCGACTTCCTTCACAGCCGTGTTGAGCCTGCGGATCGGCCGGACGATCTGGGCCGTGAACCAAATTGCTGCAGCGGCGGATACGACCAGGGCCGCAACCGAGATAATGACTAACGTAAACGACATCTCCTTGATTGGAGCATTCAGCTCATGGGTCGGTGCCGTCACGAAGACCCCCCAGTTCAAGTTGGACGGTGCATAAGCCGCCGAATACTCGGTACCTTCCAATACATAATCGAACTCGCCTGGTCTGCCCTGGCTGACCTCTTCGTAGGCCTTCGTCAATCCGGCGCTGTCAACGTCCTTCACGTTGGATTGAAGGACAAGTTCCTCTTGCGGATACCACATGAACGTCCCCGATTTGCTCAGAAGAAAGGCATATCCGGTGTCTCCGAACGTTTGGGACGATACTGTTTTCTGAACTTCGTTGATCGGAAGGGTGGAGCCCATGTAGCCGTACTGTTTTCCATCCTTCATCAGCGGAATGATCATCGTAACGATGTTATTGCCCGTCCGTTTGGAAAGCACCGGCTCCGACACGACCAGCTTGCCTTCGCCCTTCCCGGCTTCCTGATAATGGACGCGGTCGGACACGTCGGTCACCTCGCCCAGAAAGTTAATGACGTTCTTCCCCGTCAAATCGTACGAGAAGAAGAAGGTCTCAAATTCCTTGTTCACTTCCTGCGCAGCCTGAATCAACTGCAGATCCTGCTCTTTGTTGCCCGTAATGAATTTCCCGATGCTTTCCACCTTGGCAATCTCCACATCAAGAAATTGGTCGATCTGAAGCGCAAGCTTCTCCGCGCTAAGCTGAGCTTCCTTGTCCAAGCTCTCCTGCAGCAAGTCAGATGACCGACTGTAAGTTACGGCAAAAACGGATCCAAGACTGACTAGCAAGAGCAAACAAATCATTGTAATCATCTTTTGCTTAAGACTCTTTAGCATGCTGTAAATCCTCCCCCAATAAGTAGCGCTTTGGTCCTATCCGATCATTCGTCCAAAATTTTTGCAAGTGCTCTTTTTTCTGTAAGGACTTTCTCTCTACATACAAAACGAACAGGCAATGTCGAAAAATGTTGGTGTAAAATGGGGAGATAAGACTCCGCTTTATAAGTTATCGGTAGCATTTGTCCAATATTTGAGAGTTTGGCGAAACTTTTTACATAATTCGACTTTTAGGTCGTTTATGTAAAAATAGATGGGCGATAGTTCTAAATGCCTATTCAAATGAAATAAATTACATATATCTTTAGACCTTGTTGGCGATCGGCAGCGGCGGCACCCCCCTCAGTCTTTGGGGCGCTGGCCGTCTTCGTAAGGCCGGGCGGAATCAAAGCACAGCTGCAGAAAAGCCAAAAAGGCTGCCCCATTGAAGCAGAAGGATCTGCTTGAGGGACAGCCTTATTTCACTCGTCGACCTTTAACCTGCCTTAATGGACAAATAAGGATCTTTGTTCGTTGTAAGCATGGAGCAGCGTGTAGCGGCTGTATCGAACCTTGTAGGCCTCAGCCAGGCTCCGTTCCAGCAGCCCATCTCCGATCGGAAGCTCCGACACCCCGGCCGGTCCGCCTACCATGCGCATCAGATCGCCCAGCACTTCCGGCTCCGGGAGATGCGTAATATGCGACCGGATGTCGTTCCAGTGCAGCGCCATTCGCCGTTCTATATCTTCCGCACCCGGGGAGGAGCCTCCGTTCAGCTCGATCCCCTGCTCTCCGATACGATGATACAGCTTCGAGATTTCCACGCAAGCGGCTCCTACTTTGGCACCGTGCAGCAGCTGTTTCTTCCCCAGACGGATAAACTCCATCTCCCAATAATGGGACAGGTGATGCTCCGAACCCGAAGCCGGATGGGATTGACCGAACAGCAGCATCGCCAGTCCGGATTCGACGAGCGCCCCCATCAAGATGCGTACGCCCTCCTCGTTCCGCTTCGCAATCTGTTCCACCGCGTTCACGCACTGGCTGAGCGCGGATTTCGTCATATCCGCCGAAATTTGCAAATAGGGCTCGTCGGCCACCAAACTGCCAAACCTCCAGTCGAACAGCGATGTGTACTTGCCCAGCATATCCCCGAATCCGGCCGCGGTTAACTCGGAGGGAGCAGCCATGAGAATATCGACGTCCGCGAATATCGCGCTCGGTCCGATGGCCGGAATCGTTATCTTCTCGCCCCGTATAATGATCGGCGCTCCCTTGGAATTAAATCCATCCACCGATGCGGCCGTAGGTACGGAGATGAACGGAACGCCCGCGGTATAGGCGGCGTACCGGCTAATATCGTGAATCGTCCCTCCGCCTACCGCCAGCACCGCCTTCGCCCCGCTATGCTGGATATCCAATATGACCTGGACCAGGGATACTTCATCCGCGATGACATCTCCCTTCCGGTCCGGAAGCAGCCGGGTGACCTGGACCCCAATCGATGATTTAGCGAGGAGATTCGAAAGCCTCCGGCCCGCCTGGCCATAGGTATTATCGTCCACGACCATGACCACCGAGGTCCACCGTTTCGTCTCAAGGTAGCCCGCCACCTCGTCTAACGCTCCGTGCTGGATCTGAACCAGCTCTACTTCGTCCAGATTCGCAAGCTGATGGGCCGGTAAATCCGCCGCTAGACTCCGGACATTCGATAAAATGGAGGTCATATCCGCGTACCCTTCTTTCCGGTTACCGCCATCGCCGGCAGCGGGTCATTGCAGGTCATGCCGGTAACCCCGCACTCCAGCGAATACCGGACGCCCTGCTCATCGTCCGGGCAATAGCTCCAGACCAGCAGCCCCTGTGCCTGGAACCGGGCAACGAGTTCCGGCGTAAGCAGTGACATCTCCACGCCGATCCCCCACATTTTGGCGTAGGTGCCCTCCTCCCCGAAGTCAAAGCCGGACATTTTCTCGCCCGGAAACCCCTGAGTCTTCTGGCCATACGTTTCATGGATATAGGTCAGAACCTGAGCATCGAAGCAGGTGAATACGCAGCGCGGCAGGTACCCGTACCGGTTCAGCATGTCAATCGCCAGGTCGGCGGCCTCTTGGGCATCGGGACTGGGCTTAATCTCCACGTTGCACAGAACCTCGGGGTATTCCCGAAGCAGTTCGCAAAGCTCCGCAAGCGTCGGGATCTTCAAGCCTTCGAATTCCCGGGCAAACCAGCCGCCCGCATCCAAAGCCTTCAGCTCCGCAAGCGTGTAATCCCTTACCTCGCCGGCGCCATTGGTCGTACGCTGAACCGTTGCATCATGGATAACCACCACCTCCTTATCCTTCGTCAGCCGAAGATCAAACTCCAGCATGTCAACGCCTAACTCCAATGCCTTGCGAAAGGCCAGCAGCGTATTTTCCGGATAAGCCGATTTATACCCGCGATGTGCAGCCACCATCATAGAGGATGGCTCCCGTAGTCGTTCGATCATATGTCCTGCCACTCCTTTACCTGTTGTTATTGGGCCAAAATCCGTTCCGTCTCTTTCTTGAAGGTATCCAGCGTCGCCGGGATATCCTTGCTGTCATACATGATCGCTTCCATGGCCGAGAAGAACTCATGCATAATCTCAGGCCATGCCACATCCTTATTGGTATCCGTAGCGAATTCCAGCTGATCATAGGCGACTTTGCGGTTCGGTTCTTTGGCCCACAGTTCTTGGATCTTCTCCGACTCCACCATCTTCTTCGTGAAAGGCAGGTAACCGGATTGCAAAATAAATTCAAGAGCGCCTTCCTCTTCCATCTCCATCCACCGAATGAACTCCCATGCCGCTTCCTTGTTCTTGGAAGAAGACAGCATCGTGACGTTCGCGCCTCCGGTCGGATTCGCATATACTTCGTCCTTAGGCAGGAATGCCGTCACGTAATCGAAATCCACCGCGCTGGACAATCCGCCGATCGATCCCGTGGATTGGTACATCATCCCGACTTTGCCTTCCACAAACATGCTGTTTACGATGTTGCCGGAATCCTGAGCAGGCGGATAATACAAAGCGCCCGTGCTTTGCAGGTCTTTCAGGTAAGTGAACATTTTGGCTCCGGCACCGTTATCCGAAAAGCCGATCGACGTATTGTCGTCATTGAAGAACGTGCCGCCGGCTTGCGAAATCATGGCAATCGGATACCATGTGTCGTAGGGCATCGTGACGCCGTATCGCTTATACTCGCTGCCTTCCTTGACGACCAGCGCGTTCGCGACCTCCTTCATTTCCTCCCATGTCGTCGGGATTTGAAGCCCGAGCTCATCCAGCAAGGTCTTGTTCACGTGCAGGATCGGGGTGGAACGGTTCAGCGGCAGCGACACCAATTGATCATTGAAGGTGGAGTGTCCCATTAAACCGGCAGTGAAGTCGTCTGGGCTGATGCCGGAGCCTTCAAGAAAAGGCGTCAGATCCTCAAGGACCTCCGAATCGGCGAACATCTGGATGTAGGCTCGCTCGAGCATGCTGACATCCGGGCCGGTGCCGGATGCAATCGCCTGCTGCAGCTTGGTTACCGTTTCGTCGTAGCTGCCCTGGAAGGTGCCTACGACTTCGATATCCTCATGGGATGCATTAAAGCGCTGAATGAGCGCATCCATGTATTCCCCGTTCTTGCCTCCCAGCGAGTGCCAGAACTGCACCGTGGTTTTCCCCTTGTCTTCGGACGGGGCTTCGGTTCCCCCGCTTCCCGGTGCTTCGCCGGGCTCGGCCGAACCTCCTCCACCGCATGCGGCAAGCAAACTGAACAGCAGGATGACGGATAGGCGTGTATACCATTTGGATTTCATGTGATTCATTCCTCCATTAATTATTCGATTATGAATGGCTGAAACCTGTCATTTCCTGTAATTATTTAATGCCTGAATAAACAAAAGCCTTCACGATGTGCTTCGAACAGAACAAATATACGAGCAGGATGGGCACCACCAGAATCACGTTGCCGGCCATGATGATATGCCAGTTGCTGATGCCCTCGGTCTCCCGCAGCATGGCGATCCCCAAGGTCAGCGGCCGGACGGCTGCCGAATCGGTCATGACAAGCGGCCAGAAATAGTCGTTCCAATGACTGACGAAGCTGAACAGCGCAATGGTGGCGAGTGCCGGCTTCGACATGGGGATCATGATCTTCCGGATGATTTTGAACTCGCTGGCGTTATCCAGACGGGCCGCTTCGATGATTTCCTCCGGAATCTGCATGAAGTATTGCCGCAGCAGGAAGATGCCGAAGGCATTCGAAACGAACGGAATGATCTGCGGGAGCAGGGTTTTGACCAATCCCCAATCCGCCATCATCAGATAAACCGGAATGAACGTAACCTGTCCCGGGATCATGAAGGCCAGCAGGATCATGCCGAACAGCAGCGTTTTTCCCGGGAATTTATACTTGGCAAAAGCATACGCGGCCGGAATCATGATCAGGAACTGCAGTACGATGATGGAACCGGTGACGACAACCGAGTTCCTGAAATAGGTCAGGAAAGGCCCCGCATTCATCGCTTCCGCGAAATTCCCCCACTGCGGCGAAGCCGGAACCCACGTCGGCGGAAACGTCATCGTCTCCCGGAATGTCTGGAGCGATGTGGAGATCATCCACAGGAACGGAAAGATGAAAATCATGAGCACTGCAGCCTTCAGCAAATAGCCCAGCGCCGTCCATACGATTTTTAAGTCAAAGGTCTTCAAACCGTGCCTCCTTTCTTCGTGGCCAAAGCCTTATAGCCTTATTGATAGTGGACCTTCTTGGATAACAGCCGGAAATAGATGAACGTGAGCAATCCGATAATGGCCATGAGCACAACGCCTGTCGCCGCCGAATAACCGATATTGGTCGTTCGGAATCCGTATATGTAATACACAAGCGTCGTCGTTGCATTGTTTGGTCCTCCGCCTGTCATCACCTGAACGGTATCGAATACCTTGAAGGAGCCGATCGTCATGATGATGAGAATAAAAAACAGCTGCGGCGAGATCATCGGCAGTGTGATTTTGTAAAACACCTTGAACTTGCTCGCATTATCCAGCGCGGCCGCTTCATAAATGCTCGGCGATATGCTCTGCAAGGCTGCCACGATAATCAGGGTATAATAGCCGATGGCCTGCCAGACCGACACGATAATGACCGATATCAACGCGGTCTTGGAGCTTTGAAGCCATGCCGACGGCGGGAGTCCAACCAGCTTGAGCAGATAATTGAGCAGTCCTTGATTCGGCTCCATCAGCCACAGCCAGACCAGCGAGATCGATACGATGGATACGACGTGCGGCGTGAAAATCCCGGCCTGGACGATCGAATTGAAACGGCCTTTCTTGTTCAGCCATACGGCGATCAGCAGGGACAGCAGCATGGTCAAAATGACGACCCCGGCCGTATAGACGGAGGTGTTCCAGAGTGCTTTGTAGAAATCCCCGCGCCCCAGAATCTGCGTGAAATTGTCCAATCCGACAAATTTGCTCTTGTCTTTGTTCATCAGGTTGTATTTGAACAAGCTTAAGTAAATCAAATAACCTACCGGATACATCACGAACAGCAGGATACCCGCCATGGCTGGCGCGATCAGCACATAGGGCCTGATCCCTTCCCAGATCCTCCTCTTATCCATGGGCCAGCCCTCTCAGCCGCTCCATGAACTCCCTGTGGCGGTTGTCCTTCTCGTCCACCCGGTTCTCATCCGAACCGAAGAAAAACAATTGGTCGGCCGGCACGCCGAGACAGACCTGCTGATCGACATGGTATCTGTCATCCGGACATTTCACCATGAATGCATGACCATCGGTCGTCTTCACCTGATAAATCGTCTCGGAGCCCAGCATTTCTCGCGTGATGATCTCGCCCTTGGCCGTGTAGTGAAACGATTCCGGTTCCGTGCCGATCACAACGCTTTCCGGACGGAACCCGAACGTCGCGCGATCGTCCCCCAGCGGCGCAATGTTCATGGGAGGAACCCCGATGAACTGGGCCGCAAACAGATTGCTGGGCTTGCGGTACACCACTTCGGGCGGCGCCTCCTGCTGAATGACCCCTTTGTTCATCAGCACGATGGTATCCGCCATCGACATGGCCTCGATTTGGTCATGGGTCACGTAAACAAAGGTCGTCCCGAGCTTCTTGTGCAGCTCGATCAGCTCGATCCGCATCTGAACCCTCAGCTTGGCGTCCAGATTGGACAACGGTTCATCCATCAGGAAGACGGACGGATCCTTAACCATGGCCCGGGCTAAAGCCACCCGCTGCCGTTGTCCGCCGGACAAGGTGGAGGGCTTGCGGTCTAAATAATCGTTCAGTCCCACGGTTGCCCCTATGGTTTCCACCAGTCGCTTACGCTCGGCTTTGGGAACCTTATTGTTCACGAGGCCGAATTCGATATTCTCGCGGACCGACATCGTCGGGTAAATGGCGTAGTTCTGAAACACCATGGCCACGCCGCGCTTCCCCGGTGCAATGCGCGTGACATCCTTGCCGTCGATCAGAACGGAACCGGAGGTTTGAGGGTCTATGCCCGCAATCATCCTTAGGAGCGTTGTTTTCCCGCACCCTGAAGGGCCGACCAGCACGGTGAATTTTCCGTCCTCGATGGTAAGATCCAAGTCCTGTATGACGGTTTGACGATCAAACGACTTGCTCACTTTCACAAATTCAATGGATGCCAAGAGCGATCCCCCTCACCAATGTGTAATGATGCTGTCATGACAAGCGAAAAAATGAACGATTCCATAACATGAAATCCCTTACATGCACCTGATAATAAGTACGCATCAAATGCACATGTAATGATCACTTTTGTTCATTTTTATTTAATTCGATTGTAGATCTGCAATATTAGGAGAGTGTTAGGCCTTCGTACGGATTGTGTAAATTCGCTTCGCAGCAAGGGATTTAACATGGCATTAACATAACGGGAGTACACTAGATAGATATGGAGCCCATAAGCATAAAAAAGCAAAAGTGCGCATTGTATGTACAAACGCACTCTGCTGCTCATTGTCCAATTAGGAAGGGAGAAATTATCGATTGCTGGCACACGAACGAAAGAAAAGGATCATTGATTACGTAAGGCAATACCGTACGGCAACGGTTGCCGCCCTGGCATCCGAATTCGGCGTCCACACGGCCACCATTCGCCGCGATCTGGCGGAGATTGAGCAGGAAGGCGCTTTGAAGCGCACGCATGGCGGGGTCATCATGGAGCAATGGACGCATAACGAGCCATCCTTTAATGAACGGACGAACTTTCATCGGGACGAAAAAATACGCATCGGCCAGCTCGCGGCTTCACTCGTGGAAGACGGGGAAAATATCATCATCGATTCGGGGACAACCACCCTTCATATTGCTACGCATCTTGTGCACCGCTCGGACATTACCGTCATAACCAACGATATGAACGTTGCCGTCGAACTTCGCGATGCTCCGGGCATCAAAGTCATCCTGACCGGCGGGGAGCTGTACCCCTCGAGCTATATGCTAAACGGCATGTTTACCGACCATGTGCTGAAATCCCTGCATGTTGAGAAAGCGTTCATCGGCACCCCTGCCCTGCATCCCCAGCATGGCCTCATGCATCCGGAGGCGCTGCTCGTCCCTGCCAAGCAGAACATGATTCAGGCCGCCGGCGAAATTGTCGTAGTCACCGACCACAGCAAGATCGGCAAGCTGTCCCTGCATACGGTCGCTCCCAACAGCGCCATTCATACTCTCGTTACCGGCAGCGAGGCTTCCGACTCGGATGTCAAGCCTTTTCAGGAACGTGGCATCACCGTTTACAGGGTTTGAGGCTAGCAAACTTTGCATACCTTTGCGGACCGTGGCACCTTTGCGTACCTTGGCGGACCTTGGCGGACCTTGGCGGACCTTGGCATGCCTTTGCATACCTTCGTACCTTTGCGTACCTTGGCATGCCTTTGCATACTTTCGTACCTTTGCGCACCCTGGCATGCCTGAACATACTTCTTGCAGAATGCACAAAAGGCACCCCGAAGGGTGCCTTTTTCAAGCTGCTACTCGCAAGCGGCTTGCTCATTTATATTCCACTGCTATGTTTACCATCCATACTCGCTTTTTTCGCGATCCCTGCTTAGACCAAAAGAGCAATAAGCAGAAATTCACGGAATGTCCATAAATAAATCGCCATGTCATTCAATATGTCCAAAACTTAACGCTCGACAGCCAATCCAAGCATGCCCCGGACCACGCACCGTGCACACAGGGAGAACAGGGAGCACAGGGAGCAGTGCCGCACGATCTACTTGTTCTTTGGTATAAGGACTTCCTAACGGACTCAGAATACCTTATTTCATAGAAAACAACCCTTTTAGTAACTTTAGCGAACCCAGCGGACCTTATTTGCTGTTTTAATCGGTATTTTCTCCCGTATTTCTCATAATAGCGGATCTGGAGTCCGGTACATTGTGAAAAATCGGGTTATGATCTTGAATAACGGAACTAGGGTCCGTTTAAGTTGGCAAAAGCCATGAAATCATACAGAAGGAAGAACATCGACAGTCAGACCCACAATATTACTATAGGTAATTCCAAGCCATCAGGGTCAATGCGCAGCCGACGGAAGCTATCTCCTCTACGCTTATTAGAAGCTATCTCCTCTGTACTTGTTAGTGGAAGTAAAAAAAAGGAAATATACCACCGCCCACTCTCTCATTCCCTCCATCCGCATAGCGGGTGGTTCTTTGTTTCGCGCGGTTCACGCACGCAACTGGCTAAAGCCTAAGAAAAATCCGGCAGTCATTAGACGCCGGATCCGGTCAAACGATCGATTTAAGGGATAACCTTCCAAACTTCGGCAGATCCAGGTGTTTCGCCTTGAGTCCACCATTTTGCTTCATAGTTCACGCCATTGTGGCTGACTTTGCTGCCGCCTAAATAAACGGCTGTTGCGCTCCATGCCGGATAGGTCGTGGAGCTTCCGGATGTTGAAACCGTAAGCGGAGCCGATGCGGATGATTTACTGCCTGAGCTGCTGACGGCTACCACAGTGTACGTATAGGACGTTCCTGCGGTTAGCCCCGTGTTGGTATAAGAGGTTGAAGTCGATGTACCCACAAGGGATCCGTTACGGTAGATTTCATAACTGGAAGCCCCGGTGGAAGCTGTCCATGCCAAGGATACGCTGCTGCTTGTTTGGGATGGGGAAGTAAGTCCCGTCGGTGCAGGAACGCCTGGGTTCGGAGTTCCGCCACCGCCGAAGTCTACATCGATGACGTTATAGAAAGCGTTAGCCGTGTCAGCTACTTCCCATACCGCCAGAATGACATGGTAACCGGACTTGGCAGGAACGTTACATGTGGATGCATAGTTTGTCGGAGGTTTTACGCCGCCGTAGTTAATGGAGCAGAAAGGCGTCAGATCGAACGAAGCTCTGCTCAGCGGAGCATTTTGATCCCAGCCGTCTTTCGTAATGTAGTATTTCCAGCTTGCCGTCGCATGGTTGGCCGTCAAATGCCATTGGAACGTCGTGGTTCCCGGGGAAATGCTTACTTTGCTCCAGCGAGTTGCGGACTGCTCATCGAGTTTAGGGAACGCGCCGCCTGCACTCGCGATTTTGCCATCGGCGGGACCTGCGTTCGGCCAGCCTTTAGGAGCTTCCAAGCTTTGCGGCTCATACACGATGGCGCCGCAATCGGTGTTTTGCCCCTGCTTACACAGAATGGCGCGGCTTCCTGGAGAATCGACATATCCGTGGGCAGAAGCTTTATCCGCAAATAAAACCATGAACAAGGTCATCAACAACATCGTGGAACCAGCAATGATCAAATTCTTGAGCCAAGCTTTGTTCGGCAAACTTAAAGTCATACAATTAATCCTCCTTTAATATAAAAGATAATAAATAAAGCGTTTACACAACCTCCGGCTGCTCAGGCCACCTCCCCTTCTTTGATACAGTAGTTGCCCTCTTAACTTACAGATAACTTGACTGAACTTGGAAATCTTCCGCAATCATCGTCCAAGCTTTACCAGTACTATCATTATTTTAAAGCATCTGGAAGTCGTATCCCATAACACTAATCAACGATTTGTTACACATTTCAATGAAATTGGATAAATATGTAACCTGAAATGTTATGAAAACACACGGAACTTGCAGAAAAAAATCGCAAAAAAAAGCATGCCTCCCCTGGGGGAATCATGCTTTCATCCATGCTGTTCGATCCGTTCAGACCGCGCAGCAGCTCTATTCCACGCCGTCCCTAAAATGCTTCTGGTAATGTTTATCCCCTTTATGCTCCAAATCCTCGATCGTTAGCTCCAGGGTATGAATAATCTGTTCCTTGACCTGATTCAACGTGTCAAAATACACGTTCTCCTCCGCTCCAACGATGCGTGTGCCACTAAGTGCCTGAACGGCCTGGTAAACCCGGTGCTGTTCGGCCAAATCGTCGACGGCCTGCAGCGTATGTTTCATTTGAAGGAACAGATCCTTATGATGCTGGGTGGTCAAACGTTTTTCAAGCTCCTCGATTCTGGCATTCATGGCAGCTCTCTCCTTCGCAATAAGATGCTTTCGATTATACTTCCTTGGAATCCCCTTTTCCAATAAATTCTTCTTATATATATCACGGTTTCTTTACGGTGAAACAGGAAATTGACCACTGCTCAGCGAACTATGATAACGTTAACATTTTGCATAACTACATACACTGAGAATGACGAAATCGATCAAACATTTGGAGGTAACAATGGAAAACAACGGACTCGGAGGAAAGAGCATTATCCTCAGACTAGAAATGAATACTCAAGAGATCAAATTCGGTGAAGTTGCATCCGCCATATTTGAAGCCGGGGGAGACATGGTTGCCATCGACGTCATTCAAGCCAGCGGCCACATTACCGTACGCGATATTACCATTACGGTCACCGACAGCGTCGATATCGAAAAAATTACAAATACAGTAAAACATTTAAAAGGCGTTCGGCTCGTCAATGTTTCGGACCGCACCTTCCTGCTGCATCTCGGCGGCAAGATCGAAACCCAGCCCAAAATCCCCATCCAAAACCGCGATGACCTATCTCGCGTCTATACGCCTGATGTCGCCCGCGTATGCTCGGCCATTCAGGAGGATCCGAAAAAAGCCTACACGCTCACGATTAAAAGAAATACGGTGGCCGTTATTTCGGACGGAAGCGCCGTGCTCGGTTTGGGCAATATCGGCCCATATGCGGCCATGCCGGTCATGGAAGGGAAGTCGATGCTCTTCAAACAGCTGGCCGGCGTAGACTCCTTCCCGATTTGCCTTGACACCCAGGACACGGAAGAGATTATAGCCTGCATCAAAGCGATGGCGCCGGCATTTGGCGGCATTAACCTGGAGGACATTTCCTCTCCGCGCTGCTTCGAGATTGAACAGAGACTGCGCGACGAGCTGGACATCCCTGTATTCCACGATGATCAGCACGGTACGGCGGTCGTTCTGTACGCGGCGCTGATCAATGCCCTTAAAATCGTCGGAAAATCCATCGATAACGTTCGGGTCGTTGTGTGCGGAATCGGGGCTGCCGGGGTGGCATGCAGTAAAATCCTCCTGTCGGCCGGCGTTAAGGACATCATTGGCGTCGACCGCGAAGGTGCGCTGGTTGCTGGAAAAGAATACAGCAATAGTATGTGGCAATGGTACGCAGAGCATACGAACCCGAACAAAGTCGAAGGTTCCCTGCGCCAAGTGATCCAAGGTGCCGACGTGTTCATCGGTCTTTCCGCAGGCGGCCTGCTTCGCCGCGAAGACGTACAAGCCATGGCTGATCAACCGATCGTATTCGCAATGGCCAACCCTACGCCGGAGATCAGACCCGAAGAGGTCGAAGATATTGTAGGCGTTATTGCGACCGGACGTTCGGATTATCCGAACCAGATCAATAACGTCCTCTGCTTCCCGGGTATTTTCCGTGCAGCCCTGGACTGCAGAGCAACTACGATTAATGAGGAAATGAAGCTGGCCGCAGCCGAAGCCATTGCATCCGCCGTATCGGACGAGGAACGCAACCCGTCGTATATCATTCCGAGCGTGTTCAACCAGAACGTCGTAAAGGCCATTCGTGAGCTTGTCGTGAAAGCAGCGGTCAAGACAGGGGTTGCCCGGAGAATTCCGCGTGAATAAGAATTCCCTCATCCGAAAGTTCAATAAACAAGCTCCTATATATGAAAGGAACACCAGACAGCGCAGACTCGGAGAATGGAGACAGCGGCTGCTTCATGGAGTGGAGGGCAAAGTGCTCGAGGTAGCTGTCGGCGCCGGCGCCAACTTCCCCTTCTATCATCCTGATAAGGTGGACGTAACGGCAGTCGATTTCAGTCCCGAGATGTTAACCCGGGCGCGCCAAATGGCATCCGAGCTTGGCATTCGGGCCACTTTCCTGGAACGGGACATCGAGACCCTGGAGCTGCCGGAACGTTCCTACGACTGCGTGGTTTCCACCCTGTCGCTATGCGGCTATGAAGATCCGGTAAAGGCATTGAACAACATCAACCGCTGGGCCAAACCCGGCGGCCGCATTTATTTGCTGGAGCACGGCATGAGCACGAACCGGCTGCTCGGCGCCGTGCAGCATTTCGTCAACCCCGCGGCACGGCGGATATCCGGGTGTCATTATAACCGGGACATGATCGATATCGTGAATGCCTCGGATCTGAACATCGTCAAGACGGAACGCTATTGGAACGGCATCATCCATCTGATCTGGGCCCAAGCAACCTGACCGTTCATACATACATTCATTTGGACCTGGCGGCATAATTTTAATATGAGCTCTTAATCATGGATATGGAGGAACTTGTTATGAACACAAGGCCTAATGCTAACGAATATTTGCCCCTCGGCGAAAAATACGTATCGCTTGTCCCTGAAGGCCATATTGCCGAGATCTTGCAGCGGCAGCATGACGAGACGTTAAGATCGCTGAGCGATCTGACGGAAGAACAAGCTAATTTCCGCTATGCGGAAGGAAAATGGAGTCTCAAGCAGGTGATCGGCCACATCGCCGATGTAGAGCGTTTATGGAGCTATCGCATTCTCTACATTTCGCGCGGGGATGCCCGTGAATTTTCAGGGTACGACCGGGAGATTTTTGTCCAGAATTCTCCCTTCGGCCAGCTTCCTCTGCGGGAAGCCCTTAAAGATTACGCTGCCGTCAGGCAGTCCACCATTACGCTGGTTGGAAGCTTGACGGAGGAAGCGCTGCTGCGTCAGGGCACGTTCAACAACTACCCGCTCTCCGCCCGGGCGGCCGCCTATGTCATTGCAGGGCATGAACTTCATCATATGAATATTTTGCGGGATAAATATTTAACGTAATATAGATAAGCTGCTTAGCGGCATGGACAAGTATTACTTATTCTTAAACAAAAGGGGGACCCAAAAGATCTTAGATCTGACGGGAACCCCTTTTTCTGTTAGGAGAGGCTCCGTGTACGAATCGTTCCTCCCATCGCTGTTGCCCCCCAATTTCTCGGAATGGTTCAATGCATGAAGAAATCCGGGGACATATGCAAAGGTTGCCAGCGCAAGCTGGCTTAGCTCCAATTCCACACCTCGATGCGGCCCAAACGGAATCCCCAGAATTCCGACTCCTCCTTCAGCTTCTCCAGCTCCCGCACAGGTCCCGTGACGGTTGCCCCATAAACTTGAACTCCATTTTTCTTCAAGTAGGCCAGCCGTTGTTTGTCATCATCTACACCGTTGTATTTGATATTGTTGGTCATCCATTCAACGTCGACGATCAGCTGCTGCACATCGTCCGATATTCCTGCCTCCAATGAGAAAAAAGTATGCCATGCAGAAAGGAAATGGTTATCGTCAAACATAATTCTGGGCCTCAATGTAAGATGGGGGATCGTGTGACCAGCGCCGCTAGAGCTATAAGTACCCAGTTTGATTTCCCTCAGTTCACCAGCATAAACAGCCATATTGGTCGCTCTAACATCATAATCCGACAGGAGCTCCAAAACCTGCTCCGGTGACTTCAACGTTCGAAGCGAGAAGAATAATTCCGCTACGTTGCCGTCCTCCAGTTTCTCTAACTGGTTCATTGCACCATTCGGATGAGAGGAGTCTGTAATCTTCCCACCATCCAGAAGCGCAGAATGCAGAACATAAGGGTCCCTTTCTTCGCGGTTCAGGTAAGGCCCCTGTTTTTCAACGGAATAGGTCAGTTCTCCCCATAACCTCTTCTTCGCGTGAAGCTCTCCGACAATCAGCTGCCATTCCCCCACATCCTTATACACTTTCAGCGATTTCTTCTGTGTGAGGAAGGGCGTCACTTCTACCAGAGACAAGCCGCGTTTATCTACCATAAGTCCACTCTCATGCAATTCAACCGTCGTCATGACAGACCTTATAAATTTATCGTTCAGGTCATTTTTTTCATAATAAATTTGGACGGCTATATAATACATGACATAAGTAAGAAACACGGCCAACGCAGCTAATAAAGCATTGAAGAGCAGCCTTGCCCTTGTCCGCCAGGTCATCCGATTAACATGCAGCATTCGTATTTTCTCCCCCTTCTCACTTAGACAACGGTTTGATTCCGCAAAGGTTACGGTAAAATCAAAAATCGCTACAGCAGCTAGAACAACAGCTACCGTAGCGATTCCGTCCACGTTATTCGATTATGGCGCTTTTCGTGGTTGGGCTGTCATGTCCATCCCAGCACTCCACATCCTGAAGCCCCTTGATGCTGTCTTTAGTGAAGACCGGATCGAGGCCTGCCCGCTTCTGCTTCAAGTAGTCATTCAGTGCGGCAAAGGCCGTTCGGGATAGCAGCGCGATGGCAATGAGATTCACGATTACCATCAATCCCATGAAGAGGTCGGCCAAATCCCACACCAGCTTCACGCTGGTCACCGAGCCGAAGATGACCATGGCCAGCACGGAAACCCGATAGATCCATACCCAAACCCGATTCGACTTCAAAAATTCGATGTTGGTTTCCCCGTAGTAATAGTTACCGATCAAGGTACTGAACGCAAACAGGAAAATCATGACCGCCAGGAAGTCGGATGCCCACGCGCCCATCTCCATGGCCAGGGCAGCCTGCGTCAGGGCGATTCCATCAAGTCCGGTCTGCTGGTATGCGCCGGTAAACAGAATAATGAATGCCGTGCTTGTACATATGACCAGCGTATCGATCAGGACGCCCAGCGCCTGAACCAGTCCCTGCTTCGCCGGATGGCTTGTCGTTGCGGTCGCCGCTGCGTTCGGTGCGCTCCCCATGCCGGCTTCGTTGGAGAACAAGCCTCTTTTGATCCCGTTCATGAGCGCGGCACCGATCGATCCGCCGACCACCTGCTCATAACCGAACGCGCTTTTGACGATTAGCGCAAAAACCTCCGGCAGCTTGGTGATGTTCGCCAATACGATAAACAACGCGGCACCGACATACAGCACAGCCAGAATCACGACGATCAGCTCCGACATTTTGGCAATTCGCTTCACTCCGCCAAAGATGATGGCCGCAAAAACAACCGCCATGATGATTCCGAGGGTTAAACGATCCGTGCCGAAGGAATTCTGGAAAGCAATCGTAATCGTGTTGGATTGAACCGCGTTAAACACAAGACCGAAGGACAAGGTGATCAGGATCGCAAACAGCACGCCCATCCACCGCTTTTTTAAACCTTGCTGCATGTAATAGGCGGGACCTCCGCGGAATCCGCCCGCTCCATCCTTTACCTTATAAATCTGCGCCAATGTGCTCTCAATAAAGCTGGAGGCCGATCCGATGATCGCAATGATCCACATCCAAAATACGGCCCCCGGCCCCCCAAGCGAGATAGCCAGGGCAACGCCGGTAATGTTCCCGGTCCCGACGCGGGCCGCCATGCTGATGGCAAACGCCTGAAACGGGGAAATGCTGCCCTTCGTTTTGCTCTTGGGTTCGCGGATGACCCGGAACATCTCGCCGATCAGGCGAAACTGCAGGAACTTGGTGCCCACCGTAAAATACAGGCCAAACGCTATCAGCAATACGATAAGCAGTTTAGACCATAGAAAATCGTTAAAGATAGTAACTACCTGCTGTACAATTTGATCCATTCTCTACCCTCACTATATAAATGTCATCACCCATGGTGTAGGTTTGTGAAAAATAGCCCATGTTACATCTAACCATTACTCCCCACGTGGAGACAAGAGGTTAATTGTGGAAGGGGAGGCAGGGTGAACAGATCCAGCTCCTTCAATGGATCCCCTATAAAAAAAGACCCTCTCCTCGCGGGTGAGCGCAGGAAAGGGTCTTATCCGTAAGGCTGCTTGCCTCAGCTTGCTTACAATGATGCAGGATTCGTGCCCGTGTAAATCAGAATCGCATCGCGGAGGAACTTGGCGGTTCCAGGCTGCTTCTCGTCATAATGGGCGGTAAACCGCTCATCGTCAACATACATCTGGGCAAGGCCGGCATGGGCTTCTTTGCTGTAATCATTCCAATAATAGGTGAGCCAACGCTTGTGCAGATCGGCTGCCTTCTGGGCGAGCTCGCCGGCAGGATCGCCCTGCTTAAACGCTTCGGCCAGCGTTTCGTACAGCTCCTCCGCCAGACGCGTTACTTCATCATGCTGCGCTTGCGTCATATTTTTCAGCTTGGCATTGGATTGATTTACAGTTTCGTCGCCATACTTCTCGCGAATTTCCTTACCGTATTTCTTCTCATTATCATCAATCAGCTTCTGCTTGAATCCTTCGAATTTCTCTTGGTCACTCATCGTTTTTCTCCCTTCGGCGGAGGCTATCGTGTTCTCCACATTGGTAATCAGCAAATCCAGTTGCCTTCTCTTGTCTAGGAGCTGCGCATGGTGTTCCTGGAGCGCCTTGGTCCGATTGAAGGATGGTGAGGTCATAATCTCTTTGATACCGTCCAATTGCAGCCCAAGCTCCCGGTAAAACAAGATCTGCTGCAATTGGTCAACCTCCTCCTGCCCGTAAATCCGATACCCCGACGAGTTGATTCTGGCCGGCTTCAGAATCCCGATCTCATCGTAATAACGGAGGGTTCGCGTGCTTATTCCCGCCAACTTCCCAAGCTTCTGCACCGTGTATTCCATGGTTTCACCTCCTGACAAACTCAATGTACACCTTTACGTAACGTTAAGGTCAACACTTTGTGAGAAAAAAATGATGAATTTTTTATATATAAAAAAAGAAACTGAATGCATTCTTAATAGAATACCATCCAGTCTCTTCAGCAATCCAATCTCGATTCAATCGTTATTCCGTATCCTCATCCGTTTCTCCCGCAGCCGCAGTCGACTTATCAGCGTCCGTATGCTTCTCGTTCACCCATTGCTTCAAGGGCTCGGTCATTTGATCTTTCAGCTTCTGAATCAGTTGATCCTCCGTCACTCCCTTCGCCGCCGCGATCTCGGACAACGATTGTCCTTCTTCCATTCCGGCCTTCAGCTCGTCCTCCGACACTCCGAGCAATGCCGCGATTTCCTCCGGATTGCCGAATTTGCCGAACCCTCGTCCTCCTTTGCCATGACCTTTCCCCAAACCGGCGTCGCTGCTCTCTACGATTTGGGTAAGACGGTCGCTTAGACCCTCTTTCCACTCGGCTGCTTCGGTTTCCGTAATGCCGCCATCGCTCAGACGCTCATCGATCTTGGCGGTTTCCAGCTCGATCAGCTTCTGAACGAACGCGGATTGGGCCATTCCCTTGCCTTCGGCAATTTCGGCAAACGTGCTGCCCGCTTCAAGCGCCGTCCGGATATCGGCCTCCGTCAGCCCAAGGATTTCGGCCGTTTCCTTCACGATGCCGCCGCCCCGAGGTCCGCCCGCCTTATGACCCATCCACTTCCCTTCCCGGTTCTTCGCTGAATCCGAAGCCGTTGTGTCCGTTCCCGTCTGACCGTCCTGAGCTGCCGAGGCTGCCGTATCCGTGCTCGCCGCGGCAAAGGTTTTGTTCTGAAGATACCCGGCTCCCCCCAGCACGATCGCTGCCGCCATACTGCTTACTAATACTTTTTTGCTTATCGGATTCATCGTCATCTCTCCTTCTAGAATCATGGTTTGTCTTGCTATTTGAAGTATAGGGACGGAATCTGAAAGCAGTCTTAGGGGAAGGTTATGCCAGGCTTAGGCTAAGCTGAAGGTTTGCTGAATGTGGCGCTATGCCAATCGGCTTACGTACATCATGAAGCTGCGGGGTACATCCAGATGCTAGTCGGAAATGGGTGCGGGAGCTAACAAGCGAAAGAAGGCGGGACATGCCAAAAAAGCGCACATCTGGACGGCGAGCGCGGTGTCAGCAGGAACTAGCGAAAAGACAACGTACGGGCGGAGGCCAGCTTGCGTACCGTCAGCCACAAGGACAAGAGGAGCAGCAGCTCGAATACGTTTGTGGCAGCCGAGCTTTCGATCGGGATCGGTATGGCGCTCCCGGCAGCCATCAGCACCGTGCCGATGAACAGCAGCGGCGTCTTTTTTCTCCGCCATACGATAATGCCTGCCGTCAGCAGCGGGATCAAAATCAGGATCACCATGAGCGGCGGCCCCCCGGATTCGGACGAAACGTAACGCAGCGCTCCGTACTCCATGGATGGTTGGAGCTTGAGCGGCAAGGTCTCCGTCACCACCTCGAGCACGATCAGCGCTGCGGTGAAAAGCCAGGCCCCCCATGCGGCGGCCGGCCTGCTGGTCCAAGGGCTCCCGGCCTTGCGTATCAGGTCGAACGACACGAGCACAAGCAGCGGCGTGGCCAACGCATGCACCCAGAAACGCGCAACGTTAAGCCCCTCCAGCAGATCTCCTTCCCCCATGTATTTTCCGATGCCGATCACGCCGTTATCCCAGACCAATCCGGCCGTTACGATCAGCAGCAAGTACCGAAGCCCTGGTGACGCATCCCGCCTCATCAGCACGCACCCATACAGAAACAGCACGGCATATATAGCGGCCAAGCCCAAATACAGCACAGAATCCATGGTTACATACCTCCTGTCATCCTAATTCCTCATGAGCGGATTTCGATCGACTCGTATAGTACGTACTGATAGGTTTTATACCCGTTAGCCCGCCATCCTAACCTAAGTGTATGTATATGAAGCAGAGGCTGCAGAAGATGCCGCGATTATGTAATGGAGCCGCAATAAGGAATGTCCGGCGCGCGAAGCGCAAAAAACCGCCGGAGCCAGCTCTCCCGCGGTTTCTATCCTTATTTCCTGCTAAGTGGCCTATTCTCTCGTCCGATCAGATCAAGGCTCCTGATTTTCCTTCTCCTCCGCTTCCGAAAGGGCCCGTTTGGCCAAATTCGTCAGCACGACATCATCCATCGGCGGATTATGAAGACCTGCCCGGACATCCCGGTACATACGCTCCAACGGGAGCTTCCGGGAGAGACTCAATCCCCCAACGATCCGCATGGCCTGATCGACAATCCGGACCGCCGCATTGGTCACGACGTACTTGGCAAGCCCAAGCTCGGGTTTGAGCGCGGCGCGGTTCTCCGCTTCCTTGTCCCAGCGGTCGGCGGTTTGGTACAGGTAACTGCGGGCCGTCAGCAGGTCCACTTCGATTTGGGCGATCTGCCTTTGGACATTCGGCAATTCGGCAATGGGCACCGTCAAGGAGTTCGGTTGATGACGACGGGCAAAATCGATGGCAAAATTCCGCGCGGCATAAGCAATCCCCATATAACATGCCGGGATATGGAGCAGAATGCCTTCCGTAGGCACGGGAAACTCAGGCTTCTCATAATCGGGTCCCCGAATGACTTCCGTGTCCGGCACGAATACGTCCTCCAGAATCACGTCATGGCTTCCCGTTGCCCGCATGCCCATCGTATTCCAGGTCTCTTCAACCTTGACCCCGGGCCCGCTGCGAACGAGGAACGCGCCGACCTTCTCGCTATGCTCGATTCCGGCCGTAACCACGAATTGCTTCAAGATCGGGCTTAACGTGCTGAAGGTTTTGCGTCCGGCGATGCGCCAGCCGCCCGACACCCGCCGTGCCGTCGTCTCCGGCCTTCCGCCCCGGCTGGGGCTCCCCGTCGCAGGCTCGCTCGCCAGTTCATTAATGACCGTGCCTTCTGCTACAACGTCTCTGCACAATCTCTCAAATAACGGCTCCGGCCAAGCCCCGGAAAGGCGCAGCTGCAGTATCTGCCCGATATGCCAGCCTACGGCCAGCGCCGTAGACCCGTCTCCTCGGGCGAGCCGTTCCTGGGCAAGCACCATTTCGTATACGGAGGCTTCTTCTCCTCCAAAGGCTGCCGGAACGGTCAGCTTCAAATAACCGGACTCCTTCAAATCATCGAAATTCTCGAACGGAAACGATCCCTCCAGATCGTGCTGAGGTGCTCTTTCCGCGAATATCGCTCCCAGCTTGTCGGCCCGGGCCGCGATCACCGCTTCGCGTTCATTACGTATGAATGGATCTGTGGAACCGAATCGATTCAAGTTCGTCCCCTCCTTGATAACCCTTGTATTCCGATGGATATATGCCTAAAATTGTAGCAACCCTGTTTTGGGGTGTCAATGAAAGAGCTCAGATACCGCTAGATCGCGTGCTCCGACAGAAATGAAGCGATCGCCTCGTTCACCTCGTCGGGGTTATCCAAATTCGTTGCGTGATGAGCGTTTCGAATGATTTTCAACTGCGCGTTCGCGATTTGTTCCTGCATGTATGCCTGCTGCCTTCGGATCATCGTGTCGCTTTCGCCTTGAAGCAGCAATACCGGACACTGGATTTTGTGCAGATCATGCGTGCTGTCCATTCGGGTCACCGCATCCCATATCCGAATCCAATCGGAATGAGCAATGGAGCCAAAAGCTTGCTCAATATAGGCTTGATTGCTCTTGTTAAATTTGGATAACATCCTGCCTTGTATTTTTCCGGATAAGGACATCGGCATCAGATAACTTGTTAAGCGGTTTACCGGCACGAACATGCGCTCGAACCAATTAAACGCATTCGTGAACGGCGTGCCGATCAGTACCAGGGCCGCAACCTTCTCCGGATAGCGAACGGCAGTCTGCAGCGAAATATGACCGCCCAGGGACAGCCCGCAAAGCGTCGCTTGTTCAATGCCGAGTTCGCTTAGCAAATCCGCCAAATCCCTGCTGAAATCCTCCGAATCCACCTTGCCATTCGGCAAGGAAGAGAAGCCATGCCCCCGGATATCCCACACCACGGTTTGATACCGACGGGAGAAGGCATCGACTTGAGGCTGCCACTGTTTATGATTCCAGGAAGCTCCGTGCGTAAATACCAGCGGCTTCCCTTCTCCCTTCACTTCATAATACAATTCGACTTCCCTTCCTTTGTAAACCGGCATAGCCCTCCACCTCTCCATAATAAAATGGGCATTATTCCGTACCGCCTTGAACGAGCGAGGCGAATATGACCTGAAAGCACTCGTCAAACAGTTCGTCCAAGCTTCGGTCCGACTCTTTGACCCAGATCAGCATGGCGCCGCTGATCGCGGCTTGCAGCACCCGGCTGACCCGTGCCACGTCACATGGCACGATCTCTTTGTTCGTGATCGCCTGATCCAGCATCTTTCGGGTAAACTCATCGATCAGCTGCAGCCGGTACCGGGTCTTCTCCAGCAAATCCGGATCATTCGTCCCTTCCAGATAGAAGGAGGTATGGTTGGCCAATTCCACAGGATCCTTCATATGCGAGACGGCATCCCTGAACACCGTTTTAAGCGCCTCGATTCTGGATTGGCCGGACAAGTCCGCATCGTGGAAGGCTTGTTTGGTTAATTCAATGACATAATCGCTGTAGGCCAGGAGCAGATTCTTCTTCGACCCGAATCGCTTCATTAAGGCTGCCGGCGAGATGTTCATTTCATGCGTGATGTCGGTTAAGGCCAACTGGCCGTACCCTTTTTTGCATAGTGCCCGGTAGATGCCGTGGAAGATCACCTCGTCTTGAAATTCGCGAGGTCTTACCATGCGCGTTCCTCCCATCGTTAGTGAATGATCATTCACTAACCATTATTTCATAAACATTATTCCATGTAAATGTAATATTGGTCATGTTGATGGCGCTGGACATAAACAACGGCTTCCCTGGCAGCAAGATATGCAAATGACCATCTAAGTGATCGAAATATCGCTGTTTTGTTGATCGTTTGATAGAAATAGCGCAACTTCCTTATACTCTTGGGCGGAATTAACCTCTATACTGTCAGTAGAAGGAAGGAAACCATAATCTAGGAGGAGCTGAGCACATTGCGTACCAAATTCATTTACCAGGCACCTGCAAACGGTTATCCCGAATGGAATAATAATCCGAATATTTTTCAGTTGAACCGTCACAGAGCCCATGCTTACATGATGAATTTCCCGACGGAGTCCGAGGCGCTGAGCCTTGACCACGCCATGTCCCCCTGGTACCAGTCATTAAACGGGACCTGGAAATTCGCTTTCGCCAAAACGCCTGAAGAGCGCATTCAAAACTTCTACGAGGCCGATTACGATTCCGGGAGCTGGGCCGATCTTCCCGTCCCTTCCCATTGGCAGCTTCAAGGCTATGACTATCCTCAATATACGAATGTAAGATACCCCTGGGCCGAATCGGAGCCTGAATTGAAAGCCCCCTTCGCACCGACCCGATACAATCCCGTGGGCTCCTACATCCGTGAATTCACGGTACCTGAAGCATGGAAGGAACAGCCCGTTTATATTAGCTTCCAAGGTGTTGAATCCGCTTTCTATGTATGGGTGAACGGCGAGATGGTCGGGTATAGCGAGGATACGTTTACGCCGGCCGAGTTCGACCTTACCCCCTATCTGATTGAGGGCAAGAACAAATTAGCCGTTGAGGTATACCGATGGTGCGATGCGAGCTGGCTTGAGGATCAGGATTTTTGGAGGCTTAGCGGGATCTTCCGCGAGGTCTACCTCTATTCGGTCCCTGCCGTCCATATCTCCGATTTCTTCGTGCGCCCGGTTCTTGATGACGAGTACCGGCATGCCGAGCTGCAAATCGATGCAGCCGTCACGAATTATTATAACGAGACCATCGACAAGGACACGCTCCAGCTGGAGGCGCTTCTCTACGATCAGGACCGGCAGCTGGTCCAGAAACAAACGCTCACCATTGCGGATTACATCATTGACGAGGGCAGCTTTACCCTGAGCATGAACGTCCCCGAACCCGAGAAATGGAGCGCGGAATCGCCTTATTTGTACACCGTTGTCCTGGCATTGAAGAATACGGACGGAGCTTGCCGCGGAGCCGTAAGCTGCCGCACGGGATTCCGCCGCTTCGAGCTGAAGGACGGGCTCATGCGAATCAACGGTCAACGCATTCTGTTCAAAGGCGTGAACCGGCATGAATTCTCCCCGGATACCGGGCGGGCCCTCAGCCGTGAAGACATGATCACCGATATTGAGCTGATGAAGACACATAACATTAATGCGGTACGGACTTCCCATTACCCGAATCAATCCGTATGGTATGACCTCTGCGATGAATACGGGTTATACGTTATCGATGAAACGAATTTGGAGACGCACGGAACCTGGACGTATGGGCAGCAGGAGCTGGAAGAAACGGTGCCCGGCAGCAAGCTGGAGTGGCGCGACAACGTATTGGACCGCTGCAATTCGATGTTCCAACGCGACAAGAATCACCCCTCGGTCATCATCTGGTCGCTTGGCAACGAATCGTTCGGAGGCGACAACTTCATTGCGATGCACGATTTTCTGAAGGAAGCCGACCCGTCCCGGCTGGTTCATTACGAGGGAATCTTTCATTACAGGGCATCCGAAGCGGCCAGCGACATGGAATCCACCATGTATGCAAGGCCGCAGGATGTGGAGAAGTATGCCAACAGCAATCCGGACAAGCCTTATATCATTTGCGAGTACAGTCACGCGATGGGCAATTCCTGCGGCGGGCTTCACCTGTATTGGGAGTTGTTTGAGAAGTACGACATTTTGCAGGGGGCTTTTATATGGGATTGGATCGATCAAGCAATCCGCACCCAAACGGCGGACGGAATACCATATTTGGCGTACGGCGGGGACTTCAACGAAACGCCGCATGACGGCAACTTCAGCGGGAACGGCCTGATCTTCGCGGACCGAACCAAAACCCCTAAGCTGGACGAAGTGAAAAAATGCTACCAGAACGTCAAGTTCGAAAGCCTGGATCCTGCCGCAAGCCGGATTCGGGTCAGCAACCGCTTCTTGTTTACCAGCCTCGATTCGTATCTTGTACAATGGGACGTAACGCTAAACGGCAAAGTCAGCCAATCCGGCACGCTCGGGCTCTCGCTTCAGCCTGGTGAGCAAACGGAAATCCATGTTCCGTACTCCCCCGTGGAGGACGAAGGAAAAGAAGCGATTCTCACCGTCTCCCTCGTTCGGAAGGAGAGCACCAAGTGGGCGCCTGCGGGACATGAGGAGGCTTGGGAGCAGTTTGTGCTGACGCCGTATATTGCCGAGCAACCCGAAACGGACGCTCTTGCAAGCGTGCAGGCTCTGGAAGCTGCCGAGTCGGATGAAGAGCTTATCATCAGGGGTTCTGCCGTCTCGTTGCGTTTCCATCTTGGCACCGGCGATCTGACATCCTACGCACTGTCCGGCAGGGAATGCCTGCTGACGCCGGCAAGACCGAATTTCTGGCGGGCCGTCACCGACAACGATCTGGGCAACCGGCTCCCTGAACGCAGCGGCGTGTGGAGAACGGCCCATGATCGGCGAAAGCTGCTGTCTTTGCGCTGGCATGCGGAAGGCCCTGCCGTCGTGGTATCCAGCCACTATCGGATCGAGACCAATCCCGTATCCAGCCTGACGCTGGAATATCGAATCTATCCGGACGGCACTGTCCGCGTGCATGAAACCTTGATCCCTGGCGCCGGTCTGCCCGACATTCCGGAAGTCGGCATGCTGTTCTTGCTGGATGAAGGACTCGATACGCTCAGCTGGTATGGGCGGGGACCGCATGATAATTATTGGGACCGGAAGACAGGAGCCAAAATCGGCCGATACGAGGGCAAGGTCGCCGATCAGTTCGTCCCTTATCTAAGGCCTCAAGAGTGCGGGAATAAAACGGATGTGCGCTTCGCACTGCTAACCGGGGAGAATGGAGGGGACGGACTGGAATTCGAGAGTTCCTCCCTCATGGAGGTATGCGCACTGCCGTGGACGCCGGAGGAGCTGGAGGGCAGCGACCATGCGTACAAGCTCCCGCCAAGCGATAAAACCGTCCTGCGCATCAATTACAAGCAAATGGGCGTCGGCGGCGACGACAGCTGGGGAGCGCCGATCCATGAAGAATTCACGCTGCCTTCCAACCGCACGTACAGCTTCGGCTTTACGATGGGGGCAGCACGCTAGCACGCTGACCTACTCGATAGGACACATGCAAAAAGAGCAGCTTCGTGTAGAAGCTGCTCTTTTTATGTTTTCGGCAATTCCATGCCCTCTCACCACGGAGGAGTGGGCACAAGGACGTTTAGCCCTATTCCTGAATCGTGCCCGATGCTAGTTCGCCATCGCTTAGGCGTGCGCCCCCTGCAGCTCGCGGCGATCCGATTCGTCCCGAATGTCGCCCACGATCTCCTCCAGAATGTCCTCCATCGTCACCAGCCCGATCGCCGTGCCGGATTCGTCCGTCACGACGGCCATATGCACGCGGATTTGCTGCATCTTGATCAGGACGTCCTTGATCGAAGACGACTCCGGAAAACGCGGCATGTCGTGAATAAAGTCATTCACGCTGCAGTTTCTACCCGCCGCTATACCCGTCAGCATCTCCTTCGTATGGATAAACCCGATAAAATCCTCCGCGCGTCCCGATTCCGTCACCGGGTAACGGGTATAGTCGTACTCGCCCAGAACCTCCAGGATATTGGCAAGCGGCCACCCTCGTTCTACCGTAACAATCCGATCTCTCGGGACCATGATTTCGCGCAAGGTGCGCTCTTCAAAAGCAAATATATTGGTCAAATATCCCATCTCGGTCTGGTTTATTTCGCCGCTCTCGTAGCTCTGGTCCACGATCCACTTCAGTTCCTCCTCCGAATGGACCGTTTCATGCCCAGCCGGCTTTACGCCGAATACTCGAAGCAGGAGACGCGAAGCTCCATTCAATGCATAGATGAACGGATACATGATCTTCCCGAACCAATACAAGGGAGACGCCAGCAGCAGCGTCATTTTCTCGGCAAATTGGATCGCCAATGTTTTAGGCGCCAGTTCCCCGATGACGACATGCAGGAACGTGATGATCCCGAGGGCAATGGCATAAGAGAGTACCGTTGCCACCGCCGCCGGCACGTCGAATCGTTCAAACAGCGGATGCAGCATCCTTTCGACGGTCGGTTCGCCCAGCGCGCCCAGCACGAGAGCCGTAATAGTGATTCCAAGCTGGCAGGCTGACAAATAGTAATCCAGTTCATGGGCTACCTTCCTGGCCGTGACCGCCCGTTTATTCCCTTCGGCGATCAATTGATCGATCCGGGACAGCCGCACCTTCAAGATGGCGAATTCGGCTCCTACGAAAAATGCAGTCAGTCCGATGAACACGGCTACCAAAAATAAATTCAACGCGATTATTCCGTCCAATGATTTCCCTCTTGCGAGGGATTCACCTCCAAAAAAGTTATGGTCTGAATGTACACGGGATCATGCCATGCCCTAGATCATCCGTGTCTGAGAATGACGTGTTTGATCTGAAAATTATCGGTTTCCGCTACGGCCCATATATGCTCGCCATGCTGGATCTCATCGCCGTCTTGAGCCGTCGTGCCTTTCTGGTACTGTATCCAGCCGCCGATCGTATCCATCTCCTCGTTATCCTCGAATACCAAGCCGAAGCGCTTCTCAAGCTCCTCCAAGAGAACCCGTCCGCTTATCAGGTATTCGCGTTCCCCGATCTTCCGGATATCCGCTACTTCATCTTCATCGAATTCGTCTCGAATTTCCCCTACGATCTCTTCCAAAATATCCTCCAGGGTCAGGATCCCCGCCGTACCGCCGTATTCATCAATCACCAAAGCCATATGCATCTGCTCCTGCTGCATCTTTAGCATGGCATCCTGGATCGGCGTAATTTCAAGCACGACCGGGAGGTCCCGAACGAATTCTTCCAGCTTGCGGTCTCGTCCGGCCACGATGTGGGGCAGCATCTTCTTGACGTTGACGACGCCAACCACCCGATCCTTGCTGCCGTCCTCGATGACAGGGTACCGCGTATAGTTGTGCTCATCCAGGATACGGACGATGTCCGGGTATTCCATGCTTTTATCCAGGGTGATCAGATCCGTTCTCGGTACCATGATGTCTTTGGCCACGCGCTCATCAAACGAAAACACGTTTTCCATGTAAGCCAGCTTGGTCCCATTGATCTCGCCGCCCTGAAAGCTCTGCGCCATGACGATGCGCAGTTCCTCCTCCGTATAAGCCTGCTCATGCGGCGCAGGTTTTACGCCGAATGCACGAAGCAGCACGCGCGAGGCTCCATTCAACGCCCAAATGAACGGATACATCAGCTTGCCGAACCAATACAGCGGGGCTGCAAGGAGCAGCGTCGTCTTTTCCGAGAATTGAATAGCCAAGGTCTTGGGCGCCATCTCTCCTACCACGACATGCAAAAAGGTTACGAGAATGAACGCTATGGCGTAAGAGGCAATCGAGGCCGTCGAAGCCGATACGTCAAACCAATCGAATACCGGGTACATGAAACGCTCAACGGCCGGCTTGCCGATGGCCCCGAGCCCCAGCGCCGTCACCGTAATGCCGAGCTGGCAGGCCGAGAGATAGTAATCGAGATCGCCGGCTACCTTTTTGGCAACAACCGCCTTCTTGTTTCCTTCCGTTATCAATTGATCGATCCGCGACATGCGGATTTTAACGACGGCAAACTCGGACGCCACGAAAAAAGCGGTCAACGCAATCAGTATGGCAAGTATGATTAAATTAGTGATGGTAATAATGTCCAATGATTTCCCTCTTCAGAGGGATTCACCTCCAGATTGAATTAAAGGCCATGTGCTTTTGCATCTGAACAGGTCATTCTATATACGATATTTCCATGAAAAAGAGGTAGTTCGCAGAAGAGAATATTACAACCTAATTCCGCAATTTGATCCATTTGCAATAACGCCTTCCCAATGTACTACCTCCTCTCCTGGAATCTATTTTTCATATTTATGAAAAAATTATATCATGACTGTAATCAAACCATCCAGTTGCACGTTATGGTTTGCAGGCGAATTCCAGCACGAATTCACATAATTCTCACTTGTTTGATGAGGTATATTCCTTCTTAGTGCTAAATATGCCCTGTTATGTATTAAAGTGCCCACCCCATCCGGTGCTCATCCATTCATAACCAACACGGGATCCGTCTTGAAGGATATGCGCGCGGGTTCGGCTAACATAAAAAACCGCAGGATCGTGATGCTGGATCCTGCGGTTCTGCCACTGCTAATGAACGAATCTCGTTATCAATGGAGATCTACGGTTTTGTTTATTTCCGAGTCGCCCCTAGGCTCTTGGCCCACCATTTTCTTGAAGAAGGCTTTCACCGTTTTCGTTTTGTTTCCGGTTTCCCAATACTCCGCGGTGTCCGTGTCCACCTTGATCAGAATAATGTTGGGATCGTCGTAGGACGTCTGCAGAAATTTTTCGTACGCCGCATTCCAGAGCGACTTCTTCTTCTCCAGATCATCCACGACTTCGGCTTTGCCTCGGATCGATACGTAGGATTTGCCCACATAAGCGACATTCACGTTGGGATTCGCCAGGATTTCTTCGTATTTGCTGGTATCCCGCTTCGTTAAGAACCACAAGTCGCCGTCGAATTCGATATCCTGCGTCTGCATCGGTCTGGCATTGATCCCGCCCTCCGATATCGTGGAGAACATGGCCGTTTCGATATCCTTGATAATCTCCTTCACGGTTTCGACCGCTTCCTGGTTTACAACGGTTCCGTTTGCCATCTCAATCACCCCATCCTTGTATTTAGTCTCTAATTACACTTCCCATAAATAAGTTAAACGATGAATCATGTAACATTTCGTGTCCATTCGTACGATCTTCCTGTATGGATTCAGGCCGAAACGGAACCGTTCCCTGCGCAAAAAAAAGCCGGAACTGCAAGCGCAGTCCGACTTTTTCGCACGAAAACATTCATTTTAAAAGGACAGCTTCATATCATCACACCTGCACTCTGAATTCCAGCGCGTAAACGGATGTAGGCCGTAAGTTGTAGCCTTGGCTCCATGCCTCTGCCGGAACCCTGCTTTCCTTGCACATAATACGTTCCGGCTGGAAAACGGAGTTAATGTCATCGTAAGAATCGCCGGTGATTTCGTAAAGGGTCGTTTCCCCGGAAGCCTCGAAGGCCTTCAAATCCAGCACGGCCCTAACCGCCTCCAGGCTTCGATTTACGATCAACACGGTGACGATGCTGCCGTCGTCATTCGTCCCCGCCACGATGTCCAGGTCTGGAAGCGCGTCAAGTGCCATAGGCGTCTCCTTCCTCGAAGCCACGGAGAAGGTTCCGCATTCCGCTTGGACGGGAAGGACGCGCCGAACGTCCCGATTGGCGTAAAGCTTCAGCACTTCATAGGTTGGCGTCCCGTAGATCGTAAGGGGATGCCCGCTCCAGCCGGGCTGCTTGCCGCAGTATTGGTCCGCATAATAGTCCCCGACGCGTATGCAGCCGCCCAGCCAGCCATTCACCAGGTCAGAGAAGCTGCCGATGTGCACCATGTCGCTGCAGCGCATCATTTCATTCAGGTTGGCGGCATTGGCCACTGCGGCTCCCAGCGTGTGCTCGTTCGGCAGCCCTTTTCGCACCGTATTCGGATAATACATCGTGTTGTATTCGGTGATCGCCAGCTTGACATGGCTGTGCTCCGGGCGGGACCGGATCAGCTCCGTCGTCTGCCGGACATGGTGCCGGGTCCACTCGGGATAAGAGGCAATCGCCTTATAGCGTTCCTCCGCCGGCGTATCCCGGTTCATGCCGAAAGGGCCGTAGCCGTGATACAAATGCAGCGTCAAATAATCGATGCTCTCGCCGGCCAGGTCCAGCACGGCCTTATTCCAGTTCTGCTCGTAATGACCGCAGGCCAGCAGCACGATGGAGGGGTCCGCCTCCTTCATGGCCTTGGCAAACGATATCGTCCGCTCCGCAAACCGCTCTGCCGTGCAAGTTCCGACCTGCCATTGGCCCCACACTTCGTTGCCGATCTCCCAGTACTTGACGTTATACGGCTCAGGGAAGCCGTTCCGGGCACGTAAAGCCCCCATCGGCGTATCCGCGCTCCCGTTGCAGTATTCGATCCACTGCGCGGCTTCTTCAGGGGTGCCCGATCCGTCGTTCACGCAAATCAGGGGCTCCACCTCCAGCTCTCGGCAAAAGCGGATGAATTCGTCCGTTCCGAAATATTTGCTGGTCCACCCTCCCCAGGCCTCATTGTACATGACCGGCCTTTCCAGGACGGGACCGACGCCATGCTCCCAATGGTAAGCACTGATGTAATTGCCTGCGAGTCTCATCATGCCCGCATTCAAATCTTTAGTCATCTCGACCACTTCGCGTTTGACCAAGGCAATGCTGTCGACGGGCAGCAAGGAGACGTGATCGATCCAGAGCATGCCGGTGGACACGTGATCGACCCACCTTGGATGTTCTGCAGGAACATATACCCGGATCTCGGCATCAGTGCATTCGCGCGATATGGACAGCTGCTCTTCGTAGTGCTGCCAGTTATGGCTGCCAAGCTCCATGCGAAGCTGGCCAAGCGTCTCTTCCGTGCGCCGGTCGACAGCTTCCACCATCACGTATTGAAGCTCAATGGAGGCGCGGGCGACAAGCCGGACCGTATAGTTCATCGGCCCCTTTAATGCCGCCTTCTGCGTTATGCCGGCATAAGCTTCGTCATCGCTCAGGATGCGGATGCGCTGGGCTCTTCCCGAATGCCGGGGCGCCGGTGCTTCCATCGCGTACTGGGTGTTGCGTCCGTTCGTATACGCGCGCCAGCTTCCCGATACCGGCGTCATCGTTTCTGCCTCGCTCTCAAAATCCATGTCCTTCAGCGGAAACGCGAGCATCGCCTCCATATGGTCCCGGATATCCTCCACAAAATGACCGAACAGATACGGATTAATCTCATGCTCGCTCTTGCGGCTGCAATCAATGGTAATCGTTGCGTTCGTATTCAAGAATATAACCTCCAATGGAATTTTAGGGTGAGCCGTGCGATCATACCGGCGTTACCCCTTGATCGAGCCGATCATGACGCCTTTCACGAAATGCCGCTGCACCAAAGGATACATCAGCAGTACAGGCAAACTGGATACGATAATGACCGCGTATTTGATGCTTTCGGCCAGCAGGATGCTTTTTTCCAATCCCACGCTGCCATCCACGGCATCCGATTGGCTGATCAGCAAAATTTCGCGCAGCACCAGCTGAAGCGGGTGCAGATCTTCGTTTCGGATGTATATGAGTGCGTTAAAGAACGAATTCCAGTGGCCGACCGCATAAAACAACACCATGACCGCCAGGATCGGCTTCGATAAGGGCAGGATGATGCTAAACAGCAGCCTCCAATTGGAGCACCCGTCGATATGGGCCGCCTCCTGCAGCTCCCAGGGAATGCTCGATTGGAAATACGTCCTCATTACGATCAGATTGTACGTCGCGATTGCGCCGGGAATGATCAGCGCCCACATCGTGTCGACCATCCCCAGATCCTTGACCAACAGATACGTCGGAATCAGCCCGCCGTTGAAGAACATGGTCAGCGTGATCAGTACCATGATCCCGTTGCGTCCGGGAAGATCGGGTCTCGACAGCGGATATGCTGCCAAAATCGTCATGATGATATTGATCGCCGTGCCGACGGTCGTATAAAGGATGGTATTGCGATATCCCGTCCAAATCTTGTCGTTGTGCAAAATATTCTCATAGGCATCCAGCGTCACGCCCTTCGGCAGCAGCCAAACTTCGCCGTTCAATACCCGTGCCGGATCGCTGAACGAAGCGCTGACGATAAACAACAGCGGGTACAGCACGATGACGATAATGATAGCGGCGATCGCGTAGATCAGGATGTCGAATAGCCGTTCACTCGAGGCTTCCTTTACTGTCGATGGCTTGGACATGTCGATCCCCCCCTTTACCATAAGCTCGTCTCCGACGTCTTGCGCGCAATGCGGTTCACAAGCAGGAGCAGCACCAGATTGATGACGGAATTAAACAGCCCGATCGCGGCCGTATAACTGTATTCCCCTTTTAAAATGCCCGTCGTGTAGACAAACGTGGAGATGACGTCGCTTGATTCCAGATTCAAGTTGTTCTGCATCAATAATATTTTCTCGAAGCCCACGTTCATGAAATGGCCGATATCCAAAATAAGCAAAATAATGATGACTGGCGCGATGCCCGGCAAGGAAATATGCCAAATGCGCCGCAGCCTTGAAGCCCCGTCCATCTTCGCCGCCTCGTACAGCTGCGGGTTCACCCCGCTCAGCGCCGCAATGTAGATAATGGACTGCCACCCCATGCTCTGCCATATGTTAGAACCGATAAAGATGGTCTTGAACCAGCCCGCTTCCTCCAGAAAGCGGATCGGCGTGCCGCCGAGTGCCTCGATCAACAGATTGATGGGACCGCTGGTCGGCGACAGGAACACATTCAGGATGCCGACGATTACAACTACCGATATAAAATGCGGTATGTACGTAATGTTCTGCAGCCATTTGCTGAAGGTCTTGCTGCGTATTTCGCTGATGATTAAGGCCAGCAGGATCGGAATCGGAAAGGCAATCAAGAGCGAGAACAAATTGATGGACAGCGTATTCCACAGCAGCCGCCAGAAATAATACGAGTCGAAGAAGCGTTCGAAGTGTCCGAAGCCCTCCCAGCTGCTGCCGAGAATGCCTTTGGCCGGATTGAAATTTTTAAAGGCAATCTGCAGCCCGTACAACGGACCGTAGTGAAACACCAAATACCAGACGATGGGCAGTAGCAGCATGAGATACAGATCATACCGCTTGGCCATTTGCTTTAAGAGGCGGGGGCCCCGCCTCGAATCGCTTCGAGGCAGAACCATCGCTTTATCGGCGTTGGCGCTCTTCATGGGCATCCACTCCTTCACGATGATGTGGCAGCTTTATTTCTCCATCTTGTCATAAGCATCCTGATACAATTTCTCCAGTTCGCCGATCTTCATCTTTTGGAGCGTGGATTGGAATTCTCCCCACTTGTCGAAGCTAAGCGCGCCCGCAATGAATTTCGTGCTTTGCTCTTCGTAGTATTTGTCGATGTCGTTGCGCAGAATGTTGACCTGCTGCGCGGTTTGCTCGTCAAACATCGGGGCGGCGTAACGAACCTTCGGCATGAACGGATCCAGCTGCTGCTGCGCCTCCTGCACCTGCGGCGGGTTGATGAACGAAGCAACCTGTTCGCTGATGATGTGAGGGGCCCCTCCTCCCGCATAAGGCGTGATTTTGGCCTGATTGGTAATATCCTTCAGGAAATCCTCTGTATAGTACGGGATCCCATCCTTGAGTTCGTAATGCTCTCCTTCTCTGCCGAAGCGCAGAAGAGTAGATCCTTCATCGCTGTAAAAATAATCGATCCAGCGCATCGTGACTTCCGGGTACTTGTTGATGGACGTAATGGCAAAGGCTCCAAAGTCCCGCGCAATCGGCAAGGCCTGGCTTTGCATCCGGTCTCCGTTCGGGCCTGCCGGCGGCGCGATTCCGGTATACTGATCCTGGATCGACAAGAAGTTATTGTTGGTCTGGTCAAAGAAGAATCCCGTATTTCCCGACCCTTGCTTGGCCAAATACTGAGCTTCCGTGTGGGAGAATATCTCAGAGTCCAAAAGCTTTTCCTTGTATAGCTTGTTTAAATACATCAACATCTCTTTATTTTTGTCGCTGCCCATCCAGATGCTCACTTTGTCATTTTCGATATTGATGTTATACCCGAGCTGCGTATCCAGTCCGAATGATCCGCTCATCGCGGCCACGATCGACAATCCGACACGTGCCGTCATCGGAAGCTCATCCTGCTTCCCGTTGCCGTTCGGGTCTCCGTCGCGGAAGGCCAGCAGCACCTCATACAGTTCGTCCGTCGTCTCCGGCACCTTCAGATTCAGCTTCTCCAGCCACATCTGGTTGATCCATTTCTTATCCGTACGCGCCGCGCCCAGCGTCACAATGCCGGGAATCGCATAGATGTGCCCCTCCGGCGTCGTGATGCCCGAACGGATTTCGGGATATTCCTCCATCAATTTCTTCAGGTTCGGCGCGTATTCGTCGATAAGGCCTTCCAGCGGAATCAATTGGCCTGCCGATCCGTAGCGAACGGCTTCAAGCGGCGAGAGCCCGGAACGGAACAAGGCGTCAGGCAGCTCGTTGGAAGCGAACAGCAGGTTTTTCTTCTCCTGGAAGCCGTCCGTCGGCGCCTCGATGAATTCAACCTTCACATTGCTCAATTTCTCGTAATCCTGGAATACCGGCATCTCCTTGAACGGACCGTTCACGGGTGCAATCCGGGTGAACATTTTCAGTTCCACCGCTTGATCCACGATCGGAAACCCCGTGGTATGTACGACATTCTCCGCACCTTCGGGTGCGGCTTCCTTCTTCGATCCTCCATCGGAACTGCATCCGGCCAGCATCAAGCTGGAAACGATCATGGAGATGACCGCGTTTCTTCCCCAGCGTCTACGCATGTATCAGCTACCCCCATATTTTCTTATTCACCAACCTTATTTGTAAGCGTTTACCGTTGGTGTGTGTGATTATTATAATTCAGCCGCCTTGACGGTCCGTTACAAAAATTTGACCATTTACTCCACATATTTTACGGTTTAGAACAAGGCGGCTTTCGAGTTTGTTTCCCTGCCGATCCGAATACTTGGTTTTATCCTTATCCTCTACCCAGGCGGTTCAAATACTCCTGCGGGGTCAGGCCCGTCATTTCCTTGAATACTTTGAAAAAATAATTATGGGTCGTAAACCCCACTTGTCCGCTGATTTCCTTGATCGAGTATTTGCCGCTTTCCAGCAGCTTGCGCCCCGCATCGATCCGAACCCGATTCAGATACTCCGAGAACGTCCGCTGCGTCTCTTCCTTGAATATTCGGCTCAAATAGGAGGAATTCAGGCCGATGGCGCCCGCGGCAAGCTCCAGCGTCACGTAACCCGGGTACCGCTCCAGAATAAAGTGTATGGCCTGCGTGACATGCCGGGAATACGGCCCTCCCGCCCGGTGCTGCTTCAGCAGTCCGAGCAAGCCTGCATAGAAGGATTGCAGCCACTGCACCAGCTCCCCGACGCTGCCGATCCTTCCGAGCTCGCTTCGGGAAGGGAGCTTTTCCTTGGCGTCTTCCGTCCCTGGCAGCCAGGTTTTCAGTGCCTTGTCCCCGGTTTGCATGAGCTCGCTGACCATCATCTGGACCGTATGCGAATGGATCGGCAGGTGGTGGATGGAAGCAAAAACAGAGTCGATTAAACCGTGCACGCCTTCGATGTCCAGTCGTTCAATCGAAAGCAGCAGCTGTTTGTGTTCCTCGATCGTTAGAGACACGCGTTGGTGGTATTCATCGGCAAGCCCGCCGGCCCGGCCCGGCATCCTGGGGGCCGCGCTGCTGCCGGACGGCTCCGAGCGGGAAGCATCGAGTAACCGTTCGGCGGAGCCGTAGCTTGTTCCGAGTTGGGTCAGGCTGGTGCACACATGTCCGACGGCGCTTACGCATTTTAAATTGAGGAACAGCTCAAGCGCATGCTGAAGCTTCCTCATCTGTCCGTCGATTTCGCTCTTTATGGCATGCTCGCTCCGTTCCTTAAACGCAAACACGATCATGAACCGTCCATCCTCCACATAAGCTGCCGTCCGCTCCCGGATATCGCCGAGGCTCTGCTGCATCATATCGACCACCTGCTGAACCAGCCGATTCGTCTGCACGTCGCTGTATGACTCCGTCAGCAGCAGGAATGGAACAATCTGCAGGGCCGCGGCCGCATAGCTTGACGCACCGCTGTACAGGCTGTTTTCTCGCGAAAATGCCTCAACCTCCAGGGTTGCCTCCTTCCGTCCCCTGACCAGATGCGCGATGTAGTCGCGGATGTGCACGGGATTTATCCGCTCGGTCTTAACCTTGCGGGCCTCGCTCTCTTCCAGCAGCCGATCCGCCCGGCGCAATTCAAGGACCGCTTTGTTAAGCAAGGCAGCAAGCGTCGCACCGTCCAGCCGATGCTTCAATAAATAATCGATGGAGCCGTTCTTCAGGCACTCCCGCACGTAGTCATAATCATCAAAGCTGCTGAGCATGATCGTCTGAATGGACGGAAACCGCGCCTTAATCGCCCGATTGAGCTCCACTCCGTTCATTTCCGGCATATTCACGTCAATAATCGCGATATGCGGAGGAGACTGCTCGATCATCGCGAGCGCCATGATACCGTTATGGGCTTGGCCGCATAATTCGAATCCGTGCTCATTCCAGTCCAATAGCGTTCGCAGATCATGCCGCACCAGCGGTTCGTCGTCAACAAGCAGCACTTGAAACATGGCTTTATATCACCTCTTGTCGGGATTTATCCTTATTCTCCACTATGTTCGGAAGCCGGATCTCGGCCTTCGTGTATAAACCCGGCTCACTGTATAATTTGACGCCGTAGCCATCTCCGTACATGTGAACGATCCGCTCATGCACATTGCGTACCCCCATGCCGCTGAAACGGGATGTATTTCCGTTCTTGCCCGTCTCCCCCAGAAGCTGCGCTTGCTGCCCCGCCGTCATCCCCTTGCCATTGTCGATCACTTCAATCTTGAGGTCGCCTCCCTCTTCACATACGCGGATCAGCACGAGTCCCTCCTGCTCCAGCGGTCCGATGCCATGAATGATGGCATTTTCCACAAGGGGCTGCAGCATCAGCTTCAGGACCCGGCATTCCAGCAAAGTTTCGTCCTCCACCTGGGTGACCATCCGGATCGGCTCCATATACCTGTACTTCACGATGGAGATATAGCGTTCCACATAATCCAGTTCCTCCCGCACCGTCAAAAATTCGCTCGAATTGCCCAAAACGCCGCGCATGAGCTCGATCAACGATCCGGACACCTCTTCGATATTCGGCACGCCGTTCATCTTGGCCAAATACTTGATGGTATTCAGCGAATTGTATAAAAAATGAGGATGAATCTGCGCCTGAAGCGCCGTTAATTCGGCCTCCCGCTTCTCTTTCTCGCTGACCCGGATCCCTTCCAGCAGCCGCTTCAAATCCTCCACCATGCTGATGAAGACACGGTACAGCTGTCCGGTCTCGTCCTCGCTTTTGATTTCCTTTTTCGGGAACGTCAGATTCCCTTCCTTCACGAACATCATCAGGGATTTCAATCGCCGGATGTTGAGGGTGATTCGGGAAGATACCTGCAGCGAAGCGATCAGGACAACGATAAACACGATGATGGATACCTCCGCCAACAGTTTGCGGAGCCTTGCCGATTCGCTCAGCAGCGAGTCCATTGGTATCAGAGCCAGGGTGCTCCATCCCGTATACCCGGATTGACGGCTCACGACGATATAATCTCTGCCGTCTATGCTTTGCTTGATGGCATCCCCATTTCCTGCAAGGTCCTGATGGATGCGGAGAATCTTATCGAACGAAGGGGCAAAGGCCGGCGCCGATTCGGCTTCATAGACGAAACCGCCCTGCTTGTCCAGCACATAAATCATGCTGTCGGTGGTCGGCTTCACGCCGTATGTTTTTTGGATAAAATCATAATTCAAATCCACCATGACCACTCCGATCGTTTCGCGGTTATATCGAATCTCACGGCCGATCGTGATGGCATCCGATACGCCCGACTGCTTGAAATACGCATGGCGCGATCCGTTGTGGAGCATGTAATCCATCATGGGGCTGCCCAAGACCGTCTTGTCCAGCCACGGACCGCCCGAGAAATACACCTTCCCGTTCAAACCGACCACCGCAATCCGCGAAATATAGGGCTTGTAATCGATCAGGACGGAGAGAAACTCGTCGATCCGCTTCTGTTCCTGAAACCATTCATAACTAATCTCTTCATGGGGGCTCAGCAGCGTGTCGATCACCGTGTTTTTGTTGGTCACCACGACGGTGTTCAGCCGGTCGATTTCCTCCAGCATCATATTCAGCGATTCATCCGCCTGCCGGATGCTGTCCGAAACCGAGGTGACGGCATTTTGCATGATCGTCTCGCGCATGCTCATATACACGATGACCGTAATGGAGACGATGGACAGGAGCGTCACCGCACTGAACGCAATGAATATTTTCCCTTGAATGCTTCGTCTGGGCGATAGCCATCTTTGAATCGTAGAGAGCTTCATGGCGAGTGTCTCCTTTTTTCGGTTCCGTAGAACCGGGTCGGTAACCGTTTTCAAAAGTATATAACGCTTCCTGAAATCAGCATGGATTTTCACGCATCGTTATGGGAGGCACCTTGAAATAAATCTTGAACGCCCGGGTGAATGAATACAAATTGGGATAACCCAGGGACAGGGCAATCTCTGTAATCGTGGCGTCCGTTTCCGTTAGTAACCGTTTGGCCTTGTCCATTCGGATGCGCTGAAGGTATTTCAGCGGGGGCATTCCTACCTGGCTCGTGAACATATTGGAGAAGTACGAGCGGTGCACACCCGCGAATTCGGCAACCTGCTGCACGGATATCCCCTCGGTAGCATGCAATTCCATGTAATCCAAACACTCGTGAATCCATCCCGCAAGCTCCGTCGGCTCTGCCGAAGCCGTGTCGGGAACCATGCCGGCGAGCAGACCATAAACCAAACCGTGCAGCTCGAGCGATACCGACGGCTTCCAGCGCTCGACGCCGGCCAAGGCATCAATCACGCATTCGGCGGACTTTTCGACCCGGGAGGAGATCATTTGTCTGCCGAACGGGCTTTCCGGCACCAAGCCGGCCAGCTCGAGCAGCGGCCTTACCCTGTTTCCGTCCAATGCCAGCCAGCTCATCCGAAGCGGTGCATCCGAGGGAAGCAGGTGATAGTAATAAGTCCGGCCCGGAAACAGGCAGAACAGATCATTCTTCTGCAGATCCACTCGTTTGCCGTCGAACTCCAGCCGCACCGTTCCCTCATGCACGAAGTGCAGACTGTAACACTCGATCCGTTTCGGCCCGACCCTGTAATTGGGCTTGGCTAAACTTCGCCCAGCCCGGACGGGCCAAATCTGTGCCTCTTTATCCAAATATCCCGGCGTATAGTAGATAAACTCGGCATACTCGTATTCGTACTCCTGCAACTCGACTTCCCCTCTTCCCTTCATTTTTTCATCAAGAATAACAAAATGACAACAAAAATATAACATGGTGCTATTTTGATAACCTCTATTTTTCAATATCATCATACTAGGAGGGGATTACACTTGTCGAGAAGACCTAACATTTTGCTAATCACTAGCGATCAGCAGCATTGGAATACGATCGGCGCGTTTCAGCCTGAAATCTCTACGCCGAACCTGGACCGCCTCGCGCGCCAAGGGACGACGTTCGATCGGGCATACTGTCCCAATCCGACCTGCACGCCGAGCCGGGCTTCCATCATTACGGGGCAGTATCCGAGTCAGCACGGAGCCTGGACCTTGGGGACCAAGCTGCTGGAAGACCGCCATACCGTCGGCGAAAGCTTCCAAGAAGCCGGATACCGGACCGCGCTGGTGGGAAAGGCACATTTTCAGCCGTTAACATCCACGGAAGACTACCCGTCCGTCGAAGCTTACCCGATCCTTCAGGATTTGGCGTATTGGCGAAATTTTCACGGTCCTTTTTACGGCTTCGATCACGTCGAGCTGGCGCGCAACCATACGAACGAGGCCCATGTCGGACAACATTATGCCCTATGGCTGGAGGAGCAAGGATGCGCCAATTGGCGCGATTACTTCCTGCCGCCTACGGGAACCATGGACCCTACCCAAACGTACACATGGCCCATCCCGGAAAAATACCACTACAATACCTGGATCGCCGAGCGAACCCATTCGCTTTTGGACCAATACAAGAAGGCGGAAGAGCCATTCTTCTTGTGGGCAAGCTTCTTCGACCCGCACCCGGAATATTTGGTGCCCGAGCCTTGGGATTCGATGTATGATCCGGAGAAACTCACGATCCCGTCCCTGACGCCCGGAGAGCATGACCGCAATCCGCCGCATTTCGGATTGACGCAGGAAGAGGAGCCCGATTTTTCGCATCTCGCTGAGACCGGGTTCGGCATTCACGGTTACCGTTCCCATCACTATTACGAATACGGCTCGAAATCCAGGTTAACGGAATACGACAAGAAAAAGCTGGTCGCCGTGTATTACGGCATGATCAGCATGATGGATAAATATATCGGCAAAATACTCGATAGACTGGACGAACTGGGACTGTCGGAGGATACGATCGTTGTCTTCACCACCGATCACGGACATTTCTTCGGCCAGCACGGCCTTCAAGCCAAGGGCGGGTTCCATTACGAGGATTTGATCAAGCTTCCGTTCATTGTGCGTTATCCGGGACGGGTGCCCGCCGGGAAAAGGTCGAATGCGATACAGTCTCTGGTCGATCTGGCCCCGACCTTCCTATCCTTCTGCGGCATACCCGTCCCGCACGCGATGACGGGCATCGACCAAAAGGACGTGTGGCTCGGGGCTGTCGATACCGCAAGGCAGCACGCCCTCTGCGAATTTCGGCATGAGCCCTCAACGATTCATCAAAAAACGTACATCGAGCAGCGTTATAAAATCACCGTTTATTACAATCAAACCTACGGCGAATTGTTTGACCTTGAAGCAGATCCCGGAGAACTGCACAATTTGTGGGACGAACCGGGATATGAGCAGCTGAAGGCGGAGCTGCTGCTTAAATATATCTGGGCCGAGCTTGGCAAGGAGCCGATGCCGATGCCGAGAATCCATCACGCCTAATGGAAAAGCTGAACGCGTACTTGAGCCGGGCGAAGGAACGGTTCATGCTGCTTACCCGGCTATTCTGGACCTTCTTTCGCATCGGGCCTTCCACCTTCGGAGGCGGATACGCGATGCTGCCCATGATTGAGCGCGAAGTGGTGAGCAAGCAAAAATGGGTGAACGAGGAGGAAATCGGCGAGCTGATCTCGCTTGCCGGTTCCGCTCCCGGCGGCGTCGGCGTGAATGCCGCCGCCATGATCGGGCACCGCCAAGCCGGCATGGCCGGGGCTGTTTCGGCCGTGCTGGGCGTGACATGTCCCACATTTATCATCGTGCTCCTGATCAGCACGGCTGCGGTGTTTTTCCGGGATCAGCCCAAGGTTGAAGCGGCTTTAAAGGGGATGCACGGCGCCATCATCGCGCTGATCGCGGTGGCTGCTTACCGGATGGCCAAATATGCCGTCTTTGATGCCACCACAACGATCACCGCCCTTGCCACCGTATCCGTGATGCTGTTCACCGGCGTCCATCCCCTCTATCTGATTGCGCTTAGCCTGCTCGGCGGCATGGCCGTCATCCAGATCAAAATACGGCTGGGACTTCGAGCGGATACCGAGAAGAAGGCTGCGGCCGACAGCTGCCCGGAATTGGAATATTACATTTGAGCGAAACGAATCGGGGCGAAGGAAATGTATTGGGACTTGTTCATGATATTCATTGGTGTAGGCCTTGTGTCTTTTGGCGGCGGATATGCGGTGATCCCGGTCATTCAGAAGGAGATCACGGAAAAAGGGCTGCTGACCGCAGCGGAATTCCAGCAGACCGTGGCGCTGGCCGGCATGGCGCCCGGGTCGATCGCCACCAATGCCGCCACGCTGATCGGCTATCAGACCGCCGGCTATGCCGGGGCCGTCGTCTCGACCGTCGGCATCATCCTGCCGTCGCTGGTCGTCATCGTGATGCTCTCTGCCTTCTTCTACCGCATGCGGGGGAATCCATGGGTGAAATCTTCGTTATACGGCTTGCGTCCGGTTACGACCGGACTCATCGTCTATGCGGCCGTTCATTTTGGTTATCCCGATGAGGGCGACGGGGCTTTAAGAGGACTCATTCCCACGCTGCTGATTTGCGGGGCTTGTTTATTTCTCCTGCTCAAATACAAACTCCACCCGTTGCTGATTCTCCTTGTGGCCGGCGCTGCCGGCATCGTTTTATTCTAACGCTTGACGGTGAGGCGGGAAGCTTCAGATGGCTCCAACGGCATCCCAGTATGGTTCTCTTGTACATCGTGCGCACGGGTCCCTCCCTGCGGGCCTGGTGCGTGCTGGGGCATGCTTGGATGGCTGGCTGCGGGTGTATGAGTGATTCGACAGGGATGGCTTTCCCAAAGAAACGAATAACAAGCCGGAACCTTTATATGGTCCGGCTTGTTCTCGTTTCTTATTTATGGCGCCAACCGTTCCGAAATGCGTTTGGCCATCCACTCGTTTACGTCCCAGAGATCCGCGACGGGAGCACCTGTGAAAGGGAGGGTGTGCATGTACCCGGGCGGACCAAATTCAGGCGTTATGCTGGTGTGACTGAGCCCTTGCTCTCTTCGGTATTGGACAATGCGTGACCACCAGGCTTCAAAGACTGTCAGCTCCCGGCTGTATTCAGGCGCTCCGGGATGGGGAACCTGCGGGCCCTGAGCGTAGCCTACGCGCGCGTGAATATGGACGGTCCGCCGTATGGCGGCTTCCATGTCTTCCGCATAGTCCTCCAGCAAGGACTCGGTCACGCAGCACCAGTGGCTGAAATCGGCCGTAATGCTCAGCTCCGGGAACTCCTCCAGCAAGGTGCGCGTCGTCCACGGCGTGAACATCGCCCGCGACCGGTGGGTTTCGTGCCCGATGGTGATGCCGACCTCCTGCTCGATCATCAGCGCTGCCTCGAAAAAACGCAATTGCTCCTCGATCTTCATGCCATCCCGGGCGCTATGGGACACGATCAGCTTCGGACCGAAGGCTGCGGCCCGGCGCGCCTGCTCGGCAAAGGTTTCTTGATGGGGGACGGATGTAGTCACTTGGGCAATGTAATGGAGCTGAAATTCCTCCAGCAAATCCTTAAATTCGGCTTCCCGATTCGCTGCCGGCAGCGGAGCTTCAATCCCGGCGTAACCGGCTTGTGCAGCCCTCGTCAATTGGTCCCTGCAGCTTCCCTCCATGCCCCACAGAGCCTTATACAGCTGAATGTTCAATTCATGCACGCTCCTTTATCCCCTCCGGGTTATTCGTTGACGAATTTCGTTCCGGCGATGTTCTTTCCGCGGGCCAGCCACACCTTAAAACCGGGATTCTTATCCGGATAAACCAGCGCGTCCGTCGAGAAATACCGCATGGTGTACCCGCAGCGCCGGTACGGGCTTGTATTCGGCGCCGCGCCATGAATGATGCGCGAATCGTGAAGCGAGCATTCCCCTGGCTCTAGTTCGAAATAAACCGCCCGGGACTCATCAACCGAGCCGCTCTTGATTTGGGTGTCGAACAAATTCTTTGTCCCGTCCACCTCCTCATAGTCTGAGAACCCGCTATGATGCGTGCCCGGAATGACGCGCATGCATCCATTCTCCTTCCAGCTGCGGTCGATCGCCAGCCATACGGTGATAATCTTATCGAAGCTGCTTAATCTTCCGTTCCAGTACGCCGAATCCTCATGCCAAGGCGTAGCGCGTCCGACATGCGGATCTTTGCAGATAAAATGGCTCGACCACAGCCCGATATTCGGCCCGATGATCGGTTCGACCAGATCAAGCACCTCATCGGCCAATAGGAAATCCAGCAGCCTTTCGTCACGGAAATGCGGCGTATCCAGTTCGTCCGATAGCTTGCTGCCCTTCTCCTCCAGCTGTTCTTCAAAGATTGAGGTCAGTACCTGCATTTTTTCGGCGCTAAAGAGCGGTTTCCGGTATAGGTAATACCCGTTCTCCTTATAAAACTCAACTTCCTGCTTCGAAAGCGCTTGCGTTGTCATCATCATAACCTCCAGTCAAGTAAGGATTTCACGAACTGAGGCCATTATATCCCGGACGGTGACACCATACTGCGCATTCGTTAGGAAAAATACTGCATATCTTCGGCTATCCCTGCATGATGGCGGTACTGCCTGGGGGACATCCCTTTTCGCTGACGAAACACCCTCTCAAAATGCCCTAACGTATTGAAGCCGGAGGCGTAACAAATTTCGGTGACGGGCAGCGAGGAAGCCCGAAGCAGCGATTCGGCAAATTGCATTCTGACATTTTGCAGGTAACGCTGAAAGGACTGTCCCACGGACTTCGAGAAACACTCGCTGAAATACGTTGCCGAGTATTGGGCCTGTGCGGCGGCATCTTCCAATCTCAAATCTTCCCGGAAGTGGTGGTGAATGTAGATCAAGGCCCTTTGCAGGTTTACGTTGAGCTGCCGATTCCCGGGCCCGTTCGTGGGCAAAGCGCGGTTTGCGGTACTGCCCCGATGCAGATCCACCAACAGCCGCTGAAGCGTAGCCCGAATCGCGATCTCGCTGCCTTCGCGCCAAGCTCCGGTTTCTACCCTCATCCGTTCATAATCGGCGAATATCTGCCGGTGCTGCATCTCCTCGAGCTGTGCATGCAGCACCAGCTTGCCTCCGAACAACCAGTGATACAGGTTATCCTCCATCATGGCCTCGGTAAAAATGACATTGTATATTTCAAGAGGCTTGTCTTCCACGGACACCAGTTCATGGAAGTCGGCCGGCGTCAGCAGGAAGAGGGTTCCGGAAGACAGCGGATACGCGGAGCCGTTGAGCCTATGCTCCCCTTCTCCCCCAACTACATAACTCAGCTCGTAAAATTCATGCCAATGCAGCGGAATCGTCCCCGGATGAATGCCGTGAAATACTTGAACAGGCGCGCGAGGCTGCAATTGGTAATCCTCATTAGTTAGCCTGGGAGGCTGTTTGGTTTCCACTTGTGACGCTCCTTTTCGCTTTCGAATTCACTAAAATCTCACGCCGGAGGCGGTCAGGTCGGTACCGGCTAGAGCTCTCCCCGAGCCATGTTCTGCCGGTGCGATTCGGCCAGCCGAGCAAAGTACCGAATGGCGAAATCCCGGAACAGCACCGCCGTCTGCATAAGGTATCGGTCCTTGGGCCAAGACAAGGAAATCGAGCGCTTGCACCAGCTTTCTTCGAGCCTCAGCTGGACGACATCGGGCCCGGTTGATCCGCCCCATGTCACGACCGGCAGGAAGGCGACGCCCTGACCCGCTCGAATGAGACCGCGGACGGTGGCGGGGTCGTCGCTCTCGAATCGGATGCGGGGGGTAAAGCCGGCAAGACGGCAGAACGCATCGGTCGTTTCGCGCAGCGATTTGCCCGGAGGCAGCGTAATGAAGCTCTCTTCCTTAAGCTCCCGCAAGCTGACCCGATCTCGATCCGCAAGCGGATGGTCGGCGGGTACCGCAACCACGATCTCCTCTTCGAGCAAGCACACCGAGGTCGTTCCCTTCGGCGGCTCTGCGCCATCGGACAGGCATAAATCGAAGCTCGGCATCCCTACGGATGACAAAACGTGCTGCTGCAATTGGAACTCGGCATTCGGGCATTCTTTGCGAAAATCGGCCAATAGATCCGGCAGCAAATGCGAGGAGACTCGCACATCGAGCGTGATGGCGGCGGAGGTGCTGCCGCTGGCATCCTGCAGCTGCAGCCTTCCGTCCTCCAGCGCCTGCAGCGCAATATCCACTTGATGGAGAAACAGCTTGCCATGCTCGTTCAGACGTATGGATTTGCGTTCCCGCTCGAACAGCTTGGTTCCCAGCTCGGTTTCTAGCGATGCGATCATTTTGCTTAATGCCGGCTGCGATATATGAAGGCTATGGGCTGCTTTCGTCATGTGCTGCATTCGGGCAGCAGTCTGAAAATATTTTAATTGCAACAGTTCCATCTCATTCCAACTTTCTTTGATACATAACTCATCAGTTATCATTTATATAATCTAATATATATTAGGGCTCATCATAGAAACAAGATATAATAATCTCATCTTGTAAGGATAGGAGACGGTCAACTTGATCGTGCAAACATTATCAGGCACAGTGGAAGGCGCCGATTTAAACGGCGTGCATGTATTCCGGGGCATCCCCTATGCTGCCGCACCTGTAGGCAATCGCAGATTCAAGCCTCCGGCCCCTCCGCTCGCTTGGACGGGCGTAAGGCCGTGCAAGCAATTCGGGCCGATCGCCCCCCAGCAGCATCAGCCGAACCTGAACGTGCCCGGACTTGCACAGTCCGAGGATTGCCTAAACTTAAATGTGTGGACAACGGGCGTCAGTGAGAAATTAAAACCGGTCATGGTTTATATCCATGGCGGCGGGTTCGTGTCGGGGAACGGAGCGGAGTGCGATGGATCCCGTTACGCAGCAGAGGATGGGATCGTCTACGTATCGATCAATTATCGGCTGGGCGCGTTAGGTTTTTTGTATTTGGGAGACCTGCTCGGCAACGGGTATGAAACCTCCGGAAACCATGGCATGCTTGATATCGCGGCTGCCCTCCGGTGGGTTCGGTTGAATATTGCCGCTTTTGGCGGCGACCCGTCGCGGGTAACCGTCATCGGCAATTCTGCCGGGGCCAAATGTACCGCCACCCTTTACGTGATGGAAGCGGCACAGGGCTTATTTCACCGGGCCATTGCCCAAAGCGGCGCAACGCAGTCGATACGGGATTGCCAAACCGCCAATGTCACGACTCTTAGGCTGCTTGAAGAGCTGGGGTTACCGCAAGCACAGGCGCATCAGCTGCTTGAACTTCCTGCCGAGAGAATCATCGAAGCGCAGTCGGCGATCGGCTCCGACACCTCGCGCAGCCTGCATATGTTCGGCCCGGTTGCCGACGGCCATGTCATTCCGTTGGATCCACTGGCGAGTCTGGCCGGGAACGCCGGCCTCCCGCCGCTGCTGATCGGCACGAATGAGAATGAAGCGGCTATTTTTATCCATAACGATCCGGCGCTTCAGTGCCCGGCTTTCGAGACGCTCGAACGTTTCTTCGGAGAGAATGCCGCTGTGGCGTGGAATGCTTATGCTTGTTATGAGCAATCGATGGCTTCGGGTGAAGCGTGGAGCAAAGCATTGACCGAACATCTCTATACGATCGGAGCGATGCAGTTTGCAGAAGCCGTGGCATCGTCAGGAACTCCTGTATGGATGTATCGGCTCCAATGCGGCGGCTCGCTCGGCGCGATACACGGGTATGAAGGCAGTCTCATCGGCGCAGCATTCAACCGAAATGTGATGCCCGCTGAATGGCACTCCAATGAGGATCCCTATTCCGTAGCCGCCGAGAGCTATGCGCTGGCACGCGCCATGCGGGAAGCATGGGTCGCATTCGTACAAAGCGGAGAGCCGAATATTCGTGCGTTGCCGGCTTGGCCCGTCTATGGGAGCGGGCACCCTACCATGGTACTGGACCAAAACAGCTGCGTTCGAGAGGACCTGCCGGTTCCCGCCGGAATCGGCGTGCCCCATCAGGTTTGGAGGATGGCCTGATGTTGTTGATCCAGATCGCCCTCGTTATGGTGCTGCTCGGACTACTCCTCGGTTTCGTGGGCGCAGGCGGATCGGGTTTTATCATCTCCATCCTGACGGTTGTATTCGGTTATCCCATCCATACCGCGCTGGGTACCGCACTGGCGGCGATGTTCTTCTCGTCGCTTTCCGGTTCGGTCAGCCATTATCGGGAAGGGAATATGGTGCTGAGAACGGGTGCCGTCGTCGGCTTAGCCGGTGCGGCGGGGGCGTGGGTCAGCTCAGGCTGGTCCTCGCTGATTCCCGAGGATCAACTGGGCTTTATGACATCCGGGATGCTCTTCGCCTCCGGACTGGCCTTATGGTTCAGGATGATGTACGTCTCCCGGCGGTCCAAGGCTTCCGAGGTCTCGGCTCCACCGGTTGTCCAGGGTTTCCGATACTGGCTGCAGGCGCTGCTCATCGGACTGATCACCGGTGCCTTATCGGGTTTGTTCGGAATCGGCTCCACCCCGTTCATCCAGATCGGGCTCATGCTTGTCCTCGGCATGTCGATGCGCTTTGCCGCCGGCACGACCATGCTGGTCATCATGCCGATTGCGCTGGCCGGAGGCGCCGGATACTTCTCGATCGGATACCTGGATGTTCAACTGCTCGCCGCCGTTGTGGTCGGGACGATGTCCGGCTCGTACGTCGGAGCAAAATTTACGAAGCGCGTACCCGTTGTCTGGCTGAAAACCTGCATGGTCCTTACCCCAATGATCGGCGCTGCCATATTGCTGCTGTAAGGGCTGTTCGAACAGCTTCTAGTTATTTAATAATAAAATACGGAAACAACAAAAAACCTTCCAATGATCGTCATTCGATCATTGGAAGGTTTTCGCTTTTTGAATGTTAGAATCGAGTCATAATTCGCAAGCGATGGCTTTTATCTATTTACGAACGACGGTATAGCCTTTATCCTCAAGCAGCTTCACGATGCCATGCTCACCCAGATAGTGGGCTGCGCCAACCACGATGAAGTACTCTTCTTTTTTGCCGTTCTTCAGGTATCCGTCGATTTTCTCGGCCATGCCGATGTTTCGGTCAATCAGCATCGCTTTGTTGTATTCCTCATCAACGGCCATGCTGTTGGTGAACTCCAGCAGCGCCTCATCATTACCCGTCTTCCACATTTCAGCCAATTGCTCCACACCGTCATCCAGCACGTCGAAATTATCCAAGGCGATGTTGAGATTCTTTTCTTGCAGCTCTTTGGAGAAGCCATTAAACATGCCGAGCTGCAATTCATAGGATTCTAGCTCGATTACCGGAATTTTGCGCTCGATCGCTTTCTGGACGAAATACAGATCGATTCCAGCAGCGGCTTCGTAGCCAGCCTTCACCGCTTTCAAGCTGCTGATCGTGGTTTCCACTACCCATGGCTTGAATGCATCCAAGGCATTCGGCTTCATGCCGCTCTCCGTCAGGATTTTGCCTAGCTTGGCGTACGTCTCGCCGGACACATGATCCTTGAGCGCTGTTCCATCCTTATACATGCCCATATCCATGATCAGCTGCTGCTGCGCTTCGTCAGCGGCTTTGCTGACATCAACCTCGACGCCGAGATAATCTGCTTCGGCGAAGGCTTCCTCAAATTCCGGACGCAGCGGGTAGAAGCTGTCATCCGCGATATGCATGGAGCCCACCAGATACACAGTATTCCCATTGCTCTCTACTTCCCACATAAACCCGCGGCCGCCGGTCTGTGCGGTTTCCGTCGCCTTGGAAACCAGCAGAACGGTACGGGTTGCTGCATTCCATTTGACCTCATAGCCGGCTGCGTCCCCGACAACCCGAATGGGTGCATAGGTTACGCCATTGATTCGTTTCAGTTTGCCTTTCAGGGTAATGGTCTTACCGTCCACCACCGCAGTAATGGTGTCATCTGCAGCTCCCGTCAGCTTCACGTCCAAAGCCCGGAGCGTGCTTCTAAGCGGAACAAGCGTCGTGCCTTTTTCTATAACCGGTGTGCCAAGCGAATATTCGACAACTTGGTTATTCACTTTCACAGCCGGCTGCTGCGGCGCTGCCATGGCAGGCACTGACGTGGCGAGCAATCCCGCCGAAATCGTGAGAGACAAGAGCATGCGTTTCCAATTTTTCATGTATGTAAGCTCCTTTATGTTGGTGTGGTCTTATGCGGCAAAGAATAACCGTGCTGTACTCTACTTATTTTATGGGGTTATGTCCGCCATACCGATGTCGGTATGGCGCCCCCCTTTAACTCTACTTTTTGTTCCGGCAGCCCTAATACTACTTCCACTGCTTTACATCTTATAAGCCTTCATTGCTTTTCTGAGCTCTTTGAACGTAGGGCGTTTACCGTACATCAGGACACCGGTGCGATAGATTTTCGCAGCCAGCCAGCCGAAGACGAGAATGGCCGCGATCAGGATCGCCAGCGAGAGAAGAATCTCCCATACGGTAATGTCGCCTAGTCCGATCCGTACCAGAATCGTGGTCGGCGAGATGAACGGAATGTACGAGGACACCTTCATCAGCATCGAGTTTGGAGCGCTCAGGCTAAAAATCGCGATATAGAACGCCACCAGCGACAGCATCGTAATCGGCATGACCGCCTGCCCTAAATCCTCGGTACGGCTGACGATCGAACCAATGGCCGCATAAAGCATCGCATACAAGAAATAGCCAAGGATGTAGAAGATTAAACCGAACACCAGCAGCATCGGGTCAATCGCGCTCAGGTCGAGATTCATGTCCTTCAATGTATCCAGGTTGTGCGGAAGCATCAGGTTCACGGCGGCCACGATGCCGAATGCGGCGATCTGCGACAGACCCAACAGGAACATGCCGATGACCTTGCCAAACATTTGGCTCAGCGGAGATACGCTTGTAATCAAGATCTCCATAATACGGGAGCTCTTCTCTGTCGTCACTTCGGAGGCGATCATGTTCCCCGTACCCATCAAGGTGAAGAAGAACAGAATAATCAGAGCGTACACCACAATGTAGTTAATAACTTCGGAAGCCCCTTCCTTCTCATCCGAAGCCCCGTCTGCATTGCCAGACGGATTCGTGCTTATGCTGCGTGCGTCAATCTGAACCGGCATATTCAGTTCATTGATCTGGGCATCGGACAAATTGAGTCCTTCTACGATGCTGCGCGTCTTCGCCACCTGCAGCGCTGCTTGCAGATTGGATTGCAGTTCCGGGCTCATGGCCTCGTCTTCGGAGCTGTAGACCACGGTTGGGAACGTATTGCCATCTTGTGCTTCAAATTTCAAATAGCCTTCGATTACGCCGTCTTTAATGTCTTGATTCAGGGCAGCTTCATCTGCCGTTTCGTATTTGACGAATTCGTAGGAATTGGCGGGTAAGCTGCTCCAAGTGGTCTCCAATTGTTCGGCAAGCGTTTGTTCTTGTCCATATACCAGCCCGATGCGGGTGGTCTCGTCGGATCCAGCCTTATCCCCCGTAAACATTTGGATCAGAAAAGGAAGATTGATCCCGATCGTAATAATGAGTGCAAATATCAAGGTAGAAACGAGAAACGACTTCGTTCTTACTTTATTCATGAACGTAAATCGGATAACGGTCCACATATTATTCATTGGATTCACCTACCGCCTTTATGAAGATTTGATTGAGTGTCGGTTCCTTCACTTCAAACCGATGGATCGTGCTTTGCGACATGGCCGTATTCAAAATGTTCTGCGCTGCATCAACCTGACTGATTCGGATGGAGTAACCGTCCTCTGTCCGCTCCACCGCCGTTACGCCAGGCAGGGCTTCAAGACCCCGAACTTCACCGGACGTACCGAGCACCACCTCTTCACGAGGATACTTGGATTTGATATCCTTCAAATTCCCTTTTACCACCGTATTGGAGCGATGGAGAATCGTAATGTTTTTGCACAGTTCCTCAACGTGTTCCATCCGGTGAGTGGAGAACAGAATGCTCGTTCCTTTGTCTCGGAGTTCTTTTACCGTTGATTTCAGAAGTTCGACGTTAACCGGATCCAGTCCGCTGAAGGCTTCGTCGAGAATGAGAATCTGCGGGTCATGGACAACCGCTGCGATAAAGCCCATTTTTTGCTGATTACCCTTGGACAGCTCTTCGATCTTCTTGTCGTAATAGTCGGGAACTTCAAACCGTTCCAGCCAGTATTTCAAACTCTTATCCGCGTCTTTCGCGGACATGCCCCGCAGCTGAGCCAAGTAGGAAATTTGCTCGCTGACCTTCACTTTCGGGTATAACCCGCGCTCTTCCGGCAAGTAACCCATAATGTGACGCAGTTCCTTGTTGTACGGCTTTCCGTTGTACAGGATCGTTCCGTCATCCGGGTAGATCAGTCCAAGCACCATCCGCATGGTGGTTGTTTTGCCGGCGCCGTTCGCCCCGAGCAGCCCGTAGATTTCACCTTCCTCAACCTGAAGCGAAATCCGGTTTACTGCCGTTTTGTCTGCATAAATCTTAACTACATTGTCTAATTGCAATCGTTGCATCTCCTAAAAACCCCTCTCTATCCTAGTTCTGCACATTGGCAGGCATGTTTCCGTCAATCCATAATCGAAGCACTTCATCCAGCTCCAAGGAGCGGGTCTGAATAAACGGGATGCCTGCAGACTGCAGGATCTTCTCCACTTCCAAGCATTCCGTCGTTATAAAAGATATCGTGCTCGCTGTCTCTTGCTTGAAGCTCAGAATACCCGGCAGCTCCTTTACAATGGAGGCATCTCCCTGAATCCAGCATTCCCTCCAGTTGTCCAGCAGCGAATCCTTCTCCACCATGCCGAGCATCTTCCCGTGATGGATGAGAATGACATAGTCCGCCAGACGCCGGATTTCATCCACCACATGGGTGGAGAGCACGATGGTCGTATCCATGGACTTCATCACTTTGTGCAGCTGATCGATCATCAGCTTCCAAGCGAATGGATCCAGGCCCGAGGAAGGTTCATCCAGCAGCAGGAACTTGGGCCTTGGCGCCAGCGCAGCGGCGATCTCGAACTTGCGGCGTTCCCCCTTGGACATCTTGCGCAGTTTGACGCCCCGCGGGACATCGAACCGGGATAAAAGCTCATCGAAAAAATAACCGTCCCAATCGTCATACCAGGATGCGCGGAAGCTGGCCGCTTCATCCACCGTCATATGCTGTTCTTCTATGCTTAGCTGTTCAGGAACGAAGCCCATCTGTTTACGGATCGAGACCGGAAGCTCTCCCCGGTAAGACTCGCCGAACCAGGTGATTTCGCCTTCGTCCGGAAACACGGTCTGCATCATCATGTTCAGCAGCGTGCTTTTTCCCGAGCCGTTAGGTCCCACCAGGGCAACGATATATCCTTGGGGAATCGATAATTGGATCGGGCCGATGGTTTTCGTTCTTCGCCGTTTAATGACATTACGAAACTCAATAACATGCGGTTCCATGGAATGTTAGCGACCTCCTTTGGCGTCATATTTTTCCCGGACAACTTCCATGAACATCTCTTTCATCTCATCTTCATTGAATTGAACGGCAAGCCCTTTATCTACGGCATCCCTTAATGCCTCAATGACCGCATCGCGTTTATATTGTTCTCGGGCTTGGTCGCCGACGCCGGCAACAAAGGTTCCCGTGCCTTGCCTCGTTCGCAGCAATCCTTCATTCTCAAGATCCTGATACACCCTGCGCACCGTAATGACGCTACACTTCAGATCTCCGGCAAATTCCCTAATGGATGGCAATAACGTTCCCTCCTCGATTTGACCGCTAATAATGAGCGAGCGCAGCTGTGTTTCAATCTGGTGATATAAAGGCTCTGCGCTATTTTCATTGATCTGTATCAGAAGTCGCACCTTTTACCACCTCGCTTTTCTTTTGTGCATAAGCCCGTGCCATTGCATACCGTACGGATTCATCTTTAGGTCCTTCATGATAAATCCCTGGTCTGCTGCCGCGTGTAGGTTAACTTGCTCATAAGCAGCATGGACGCCAATCCCGCAATCAGCGAGCCCCACATCACCGGAGATAACAGGCTCCATTTCATGGCGGCGTTCGCTGCGAATTCGAATATGCTGTAACCCAGCAGGCTCAGTACAGCGATCAATCCCGAAAGGAGCAGACTCATAAGAACGGTATTCCTTAGATACACCTTGCCGCTGCACATATTTTCCCAGTAGATATAAGGTCCCGTTAATAAAAATCCAACCCCGACCCATGTCAGCATAAAGGCGATATAGCTTGGAATATCCATCACGCCTCTAAGGTGATTCCCGATAGCATAGATGATTCCGTAAAACACGATGCTGTTGATGGCAAAAGCGATCAGGGAATTAATGATCCGACTAACAAAAATTGCGGAAGCCGGCACCGGTATGCTCCGGTAGAAGTACAGCATTCGGGTGTATGAATCCTCGTTCAAATATTTGAAGGACTTCCGGTTAAATAAAAATCCTACAAAAGGAGCAAAAAGCACCATGATAAAATCGACAAACGGGTTATTGTATTCGTCTAGATGCTCGAACTGAACGTTTATGACGACGCTCGTGGCGAACCCCATGTACAGCATGAACAGTATGTTCCATATGATTTGGAGCTTATCGCTTGCGAAGTCTTTCTTTACGATCTTCATCGCATTATGGATAACCTGTTGCAATGCGTCTCACCCTTTCATTCCTTCATGTATTCATTTCGTTTTATTATCGCAGTCTGATCTCACTGTGCTTAGTGTGATTACTGTGCTCACTGTGTATATCTTTATACACAGTATATAGTGTGCATATAAACAGTGTCAATAGAATTTGTAAAATTTTATGATTATCCTGATTTCAACAGCGACCGGAATGGATACACTCCCCCTCCTCTGCCCACACAATACACACCGGCTGAGATAACCATCGGGTGTTCACTTCCCTGCTGCGGCTCAATCAACAGCTTCCCTGCTCAAGGGAGTGCAGCCGTGGAGGAGACCTGGCGTTCGCCTTTGAAACTGGGAAACTCCCCTTTCATCTCATCCTAGTTTCCTGGTATCAACAGCGACCGGAATGGATACACTCCCCTCCAATTCCCTCACAATACACCCGGCTGTGATAACCATCGGGTGTTCCCTTCCCTGCTGCGGCTCTCTCAAGGACATCCCTGCACCAGGGGAGTGTAGCCGTGGAGGAGACCTGGCGTTCGCCTTTGAAACCGGGAAACTCCCCTTTTCATCTCATCCTAAGTTTCCTGGTTTCAACAGCGACCGGAACGGATACACTCCCCCTCTTCTGCCCTCACACTCTCTAAACAGCTGTCAGAGGTTTTCTGTCGGGTGTCACCATCCCTGTGCCGGCGATTAATTCAAGGACTTCCCTGCACCAGGGGAGTGCAGCCGTGGAGGAGACCTGGCGTTCGCCTTTGAAACCGGGAAACTCCCCTTTTTATCTCATCCTAAGTTTCCTGGTTTCAACAGCGACCGGAACGGATACACTCCACCATCCCCGCCCTCACACTCTCTAAACAGCCGTCAGAGGTTTTCTGCCGGGTGTCACCATCCCTGTGCTGGCGGCTCACTCAACAGCATCCCTGCACCAGGGGAGTGCAGCCGTGGAGGAGACCTGGCGTTCGCCTTTGAAACCGGGAAACCACCTTTTCATCTCATCCTAAGTTTCCTGGTTTCAACAGCGACAGGAACGGATACACTCCCCTCCTCTGCCCACACAATACACACCGGCTGAGATAACCATCGGGTGTTCACTTCCCTGCTGCGGCTCAATCAACAGCTTCCCTGCTCAAGGGGAGTGCAGCCGTGGAGGAGACCTGGCGTTCGCCTTTGAAACCGGGAAACAACCACTTCATCTCATCCTACGTTTCCTGGTTTCAACAGCGACCGGAACGGATACACTCCCCCACCCCCCGCCTTCAAATTGCTCTTGAATAATGAACCGCCCTGCCCAAAACAAAAAACACCCGCCAGATTTCTCTGACGGGTGTTCTCCTCCAATTACATTCCAAATATGACTTTCCATACAGGCTGGGTATGCCCGCCCGGGTACAACAGGTACAACAAGGTATACACGGCAACGCCGGTGATGGCCGTAAAGAACCAGATGATCGACGTAACCTTGCCCCACTTGCGGTGTTTGGAGAACTTCTCCTTGAAGCCGAGGACCAGCGTCGTGATCCCGAACACAGCGGCTACGGTAGCCAGTACAATGTGGAAGATCAGGAATACCTGGTAATACGGCTTCAGGTCATCAGGTCCGCCCCATGACGTGTTGCCGATGAATACGGTCCGCGAGGAATAGATGATAAAGAAGATGACAGCTGCGATGGCCGCCCAGATCATCACTTTCTTGTGGGCCTCGCGTTTCCCTTTAATGATAAGTCCCCAGCCAATCGCCACCAGCACGGCGCTGATGACGATGAACGTTGTACTGACCGTGGGAAATATAAAAAACCAATCCATATGGATCCCCCTTCAATAATCCTGTTACGCCTGATTGAGTTTACCTGGAGGAATCTCGCCAGGCAAAGGATCGTCTTCCTGATTTTCTCGTTTGTACCAGTGAAAGAACACATAGGCCAGCATCGAGGCAAAAATGATTTCCTGGAAAAACTTCATGATGATCCCGCCCACTCGCTGGTCAATCGCGGGCTCCAGGTAGCCGAAGAACTCCGGCCCGCCGAACTGGCTGAGCAACGCGGAGGTATCGCCGGCAACGCAATAGCCCATCGCCTTCGCCCATACCACTGGATCGCTATAAGTTGCGTACATCGGTTCGCTTGAGAAAATAATGAGCCCGCATGCCGGTGTCAGCAAGACCATGTTCAGAAAGATGTACCCCATCTTCATAAGCCCTGACGACTTGTCCTTCTCCGGAATCGGTTTAATGATGGCCCACCACATCAGCAGCGAGGCGATAAACAGGATCAAGTAATACAGACGGTGCACCCAGAAGTTTAACATGACAAAGTCATGGATGACCGGGATGTGATAAAACGAAAACAAGCCGTTAAACAGAACCGCGGCAACAATCGGACGCGCAAGGAAACCGAGCTTCTTAAACGGATTGACCTTGTCGAAGGCGCGCCACATCCAAACAGGAATACCCAGAATCAAGAGCGGCACTGCCATTAGATAGGACATGGCCATACTGACCATATGAAACGAGAACATTGTATGCCCGAGCAGTTCAATAGGTCCACCTTGTGCGAGATAGAACGTTAGCATACCGCCTACAAACAGTGTTTTCCTTCCTGCGGAAACCGGAGCACTCCCTTCAAATCGACTGCTTAGCGGCCCGGTCAACAGGAAGTAGCCTGCCGTAACGAGCAGCATAAATGCCAGGAACAAGGGACTCCATTTATCTGCAAAACTAAAATATTCTAAGCCCAGCATGCAAAAACCTCCCCTAAACGGGTTAAATTCTGTCGAAATTGTGACACCTTCCTACGACTTAAAAAAAGAGGGGGCTGAAGTAGCCCACCTCTTTTTCATTTTACCACCAAACCCAGAACAGTGCCATGACAATACAGGTACTAGCTACGAAGAAGCCGCCAATCATGAACAGGATTGGCATCAGATGCCCTTTGTCCTTCAAGTGCATCCAGTAACCCATTTGCACGAACACCTGCAACACAGCCATAACCAGCAAAAGGATGATCGTAAATGCTGTGTTGATGCCTCCGGCTGCGACAGCCGCAAAAGCAATCGCAGTCAAGACGATGGAGAAAATAAAGACGACAATGTGTTTCTCAGGACCTTCCACACGATGGCGGTGTTTCACAGTAGGCCCCTCATTGGATTGTTGATTCGCAGTCATTCCTTAGCCCACCTTTCCAAGAAGGTATACGACCGAGAAGATGAACACCCATACAACGTCGATAAAGTGCCAGTACATAGCAGACACATAAACCTTAGGTGCTGTAACCACGGTTAACCCTTTTCTGTACAGCTGAGCAATCAACAGGCTGATCCACACGACCCCGAAAGCAACGTGGGCGCCGTGGAAGCCAACCAGCGTATAGAATGCAGACGAGAATGCACTCGTCTTCATGTTAAACGATTCATGCACAACATATTCATAGAATTCATAAATCTCAAGGCCAAGGAATCCAAGACCCAGGACAACGGTCACGATCAGCCACAGCTTCAGCTTCTCGATATTATGACGGTGCAGCGCCTGAATGGCGAACACGCTGGTCAAGGAACTGACAAGCAATATCAGCGTTGCTGCTGCCGTGATCGGCAGTGAGAACAGCTCAGCAGCAGTTGGACCTTCGTTGTTCTGGCCGCGAAGCGCCAGGAACGTTGCAAACAACGTACCGAAGAGCACGGCCTCTCCACCGAGGAAGAGCCAGAAACCAAGAACCTTATTACGGCCTTCGAGTGTTGCCTTCTCGGGCTCGTGAGGAAGTTCGCCGTTTACATGTTCAGCGTGACTCATGCTTTACCCTCCCCTTCCAGTTCTTCAACTTCGATGTGATATCCATGATCATCGTACAGGGAACGAGCGATCATTGCCGCGAACGTAATCAGAAGACCAACAATCAGAACGATATATTTATTGAAGATTAAGCTCATGAACGAATTCGAGAAGTCTTCCGTGCTAAACATGAAACCAAGACCCGCGATAAACAGACCCAGTGACATCACAAACGGAAGGATGCTTGGCGAAGGCATATGGATCGGACCAACCGGCTCGGATGGTGTCATCTCTTTATTGCCTGCCATCTTTTCTTTCCAGTAAGCGTCAATGCCGCGAACGAGCGGAATTTGCTTAAAGTTGTACTCTGGCGGTGGAGAAGGAATGCTCCACTCGAGCGTGCGACCATCTTCCCATGGATCCGCTGCTACGCCAACCGGTTTTCTTGTAGTGACGGCAATGTTAGCCAAGAAGAGCAATACGCCGATCCCCATCAAGATTGCACCGATGGTACTGATGAAGTTAAGTTCGTCGAAATTCTGGTTCGGCAAGTACGAGACAATCCGCCGCTGCATACCTAGCAATCCAAGGAAATGCTGTACGAAGAATGTCATGTGGAAGCCGATGGCAAACAACCAGAACGTCCATTTGCCCAACGTTTCGTTCAGCATACGGCCGAACATTTTTGGCCACCAGTAGTGAAGGCCGGCAAACAGACCGAATACCAGACCACCAACGATAACGTAGTGGAAGTGAGCTACAACGAAGTACGTGTCATGGAACTGGAAGTCTGCAGGAGCAGAAGCCAGCATGACGCCGGTAACCCCACCCATTACGAAGGTCGGTACGAAACCGATCGCAAACAGGTTTGCGCTGGTGAAGCGGATTTGGCCGCCCCACATCGTGAAGAGCCAGTTAAAGATTTTGATACCGGTAGGAACGGCGATCAGCATCGTTGCGATGGAGAAGAGCGCATTCGCTACAGGTCCAAGACCTGTCGTAAACATATGGTGAGCCCAAACCATGAAGCCCAAGAAGGCGATCAGGATGGTTGCAAATACCATGGAGCTGTATCCGAACAAACGTTTACGGGAGAATGTAGGGATAACTTCTGAGATAATACCGAACGCCGGCAAAATCAGAATGTAAACTTCAGGGTGACCGAAAATCCAGAAAATATGCTGCCACAATACAGGGCTTCCGCCTGCCGCAACATCAAAGAAATTGGCACCGAGCAAACGGTCAAAGCTGAGCAATACGAGACCTACCGTAATGGCAGGGAATGCGAACAGAATCATGGCCGAAGTGATGAACGCCGTCCATGTAAACATCGGCATTCTCATGAAGGACATGCCAGGCGCACGCATCGTAATGATGGTAGCCAGGAAGTTGATACCACCGATCAACGTACCGAGACCTGCAATCTGAAGTCCTATCGTGTAAAAGTCTACGCCGTGCGTGGACGAATAGTCGTTGGTGGAGAGCGGCGTATAGGACGTCCAGCCCGCATCAGGCGCGCCGCCCATAATCCAGCTCAGGTTAAGCAAAAGTCCACCGAACAAGAACGTCCAAAATCCGAGCGAGTTCAGAAACGGAAACGCGACGTCGCGCGCGCCGATCTGAAGCGGGATGACCGCGTTCATCAAGGCGAAGATAACTGGCATTACGCCAAGGAAGATCATCGTCGTTCCGTGCATTGTAATCAATTCGTTAAATACTTGAGCCGATACCAGATCGTTCATCGGCTTGATCAGCTGCAAGCGAATCAGAATCGCTTCGATACCGCCTATCCCGAAGAAGAAACCACCCGCGATCAGGTATAATATACCGATTTTCTTGTGGTCGACGGTTGTCAGCCAATCCATGATCCCCGTGTAGCGTTTGACGCTATGGCTAGAAGCATGAGCGTGAGCCAAGGTTTGTACCCCCTTTTAAAGTTCTTGCTGTATTAATAATCCAACTTATAATTGGCCAAGTAATCGGCAATCTGCTCGATTTCTTCGTCACTGAAGCCGAGATCCTTCGGATTAGGCATCGTGTTGCCAGGTTTTACAGCCTGAGGCTCCATCAGCCATTCCACCAGGTTGTCTTTCGTCGGCTTAGTGCCTGGTTTGCCGCTTATGTCGTTCAGCAAGATACTCGCAATCGTCTCACGGGATCCAATGCCGGTCAGGTTAGGACCCATCGCTCCGCCTTGGTCGCCCACAGCGTGGCAGGAAAGACAGTTGGTCTTGAATTTCTCGGCGAGTGCCGCATCCGCAGGAAGCACGGCTGGCTCTTTGAATGCCGCCACCCATTTGTCAAATGCCGCATCGTCAACCGCTTTCACCCGGAATTCCATGAAACCGTGGGAAGGACCGCACAACTCCGCGCATTTACCAATGTATGTATCCGCTTTGTCAGCAACCAGAGTCATGTAGTTAACGCTGCCTTCCGTGTTTGTATCCATCTTGCCGCCGAGCGATGGTACCCAGAAGGAGTGAAGCACATCATTCGTTTTTAATTGGAATGCAATTTTCTTGCCTACGGGAACAACCAGCTCTTGAGCCGTTCTTACGCCGTAGTCTGGATAATTGAACTCCCACCAGAACTGGTGAGAAGTAACTTCCACCTTAACTGCATCTGGATTGTTCCAGTCGTTCTCTCCGTAAGCAAATACCTTTTGAATAGTAGGAACTGCAAGCACGAGCACCAAGAGCAGCGGAATCGCCGTCCAAATGATCTCAAGCTTATGGTTACCTTCCACTTGCTCAGGAATTTCATCTTGTCCCTTTTTTCTACGGAATTTAACAAGCACGTATGCGGCAATTCCAAATACCACAACCATTACGACGATCATAATCGAAATGGAGAGCTTAATTAAATCCAGTTGACCTTGTGCTACCGGACCTTGTGGTCTTAAGACCGACAAATCCTCTCGGCCGCAGCCGGATAACACCAAAGCAAACATGGCCATCAAAGGAAGAAGACGCTTTACAGCCTGCCACCGTTTCATCATTGATCTACCCCACTTTTCCGATTTTCGTAGACTACCATCCGGCGCAAACAGCGGTAATCTACCTGCACAATCACGGATGAAGTAATCCTGTCAATTAAAGCAATCACTTATTAAATATAAGTTCATGGGTTGCTTTTGTCAATCATTCACAGGGAGTTCACAAATTGTTCGAAAAGTCGTCAAAGTCGCGCCGTTACTGATTTTGCAATCGCTTTCAAAGCGCACCTTCCACCCCGCGACCCCTCATTCGACATTCTTCACATCCCGTCAACGACAGCCTTCATAGCTATATATACAGTCATTTCCGCCTTTTTGAATCTGTATGCAGCCCTCCCCCCTTTCGACCCTAACAAACATGATGAAGGGGGTGTTCCTCGAAAGCCGCAACCGGCCCTGCAAAGAACGCCTCCTATTATTATGGTATATTTTCGGCATCTTAATCCGTCAGAATAACAGCATCTCCACGCGTAATGGCAATCGTATGCTCATACTGGACGCCCACCGATCCATCCGCGCTGGAGATGGTCCAGCCGTCATCCCCCCAGAACACCGCCCCTGAACGGCCCAGGGTAAATACCGGTTCGATGGTAATGACCATGCCTGCTTTGAGTTTGAGGCCCCTTCCGGGATTTCCATAGTTCGGCACATCGGGCGGCTCGTGGATGGCGCGGCCGATGCCATGACCGACAAGCGGTTTGACGATCCCGTAGCCTTCCCTCTCGGCAACCCTTTCGATCGCATGGCCGACGTCACCCAAGGTTGCGCCGTGCCGCGCGGCCTCGATCCCTTTAAACAGAGCTTCGTGCGTATGCTTCATCAGCTGCCTTACTTCCGGGGAAACCTGATCCACCGCATAAGTCCAGCCCGAGTCGGCCAGCCAGCCGTTCTTGTTGACTACCATATCAATGGTGACGACATCCCCGGATTGCAGCGGCCGCTGGTCCGGAAATCCATGGCACACCACCTCGTTGACCGATGCGCAAGTCGCGTAAGGAAAACCTTTGTATCCTTTTTGCTCGGGGAAGGCCCCGTTCTTCTCCAGAAACTTCTCGACCCTGGCATCGATCTCGCCGGTCGTGATCCCCGGTTTGATGACTTTCGCTATTTCACGGTGACAGGCGGCCAATATGCGCCCGGCCTCGCGGATATGTCCGATCTCTTCCTTCCGTCTAAGCTGTATCCTCACATCTGCCCACTCCCTTATATCCTTATCGGATCGATTGCTAACAATATATGTAGGGACCGATGCAAAATGCCCCGAGAAGCAGACTTTCCGCGTAACACGAAGACACCATGATTGAAAAATGGCTAAACGCAAAAAAACCGCTTTCGGGACATTTGTCCCAAAAACGGTTTAACCATAGGCTCTAAAATGGTTCATGTCATTAGTCGTTAACAAGGTGAAGATGCGATGCGTGTCTGTGATATTTCTATAGACCAAGTGCTGTTACAGGTTACGAAACGGAGGAATTCAGCTTGCCAAGTTCATGCTCAACAACAAGAGTAAGCTCTTCTTCGTAGCCCCCCATAATATGGTACTTCCGGACATACTCCTTTACAAATTTTTTCGGATCTTTAGGCCGGAAAATTCGTGTCATTTCCCGCAGACTTTCCTTAACCTCATTGTGACCTTTCGTTGCCATGATGGATCCCTCCCAAAACGTGTGGAATAAATTACTCCGTTTAAAGAGAATGCCGAAAAGATCTACCTCATTAAGTTGAAGCCATATTGCAGTTCTTACGGTGACCATTAGGTTGATATTCAGCAACTTACCAATGCACCTGACACTATACATACCCTAACAGCATGCAACTGAATCATTAATATATTATATCATATTCCTCTGTTTGTTTCATCTTTCCCAAAAATTGTTTTTCTGTACTATGTTTTCTCGCCGCGTCATCGGTTGCGCACAGAATTGGTTAAGATACTTTTAAGCGATCCTGCCGGCTGCAAGCGGCGAATGCCGTCACCGGAATCAAAGATTTGAGAAGATGAGATACAAGGAGGCCGTTATATCATTGTGAAGTCACAGACTATCCTGCATTCCCCCGTTGCCTCAAGCCCGCCTATTCCCGTTGCGGAGCCTGAAGACGCAGGCCTTCGGCGCGACGCGCTCGATCGGGTAGACCTGATCATACAGAAGCAATATCCGAAAATGCGGAGCTTTCTCCTCCTTCATGCCGGCAAACTTATCTACGAACGCTACTACGGCGGCCACGGCATATCCTCGCTGAATGATTTAAGGTCGGCCACCAAGAGCTTTACGTCTGCGCTTTGCGGCATCGCCCTCTCACGCGGCGAGCTGCCTGAACTGAAAGCCTCCGTGACCGATATCTTTCAGCGATACGTTCCCCAGCGGGCTCATCCGTTATTGCGCAACGTGTCCCTTCATCATCTGCTGACGATGACCTCGGGCTTTGCGTGGCAAACCGGTAAAAAGCTCGGGGAACCGCTCATCCACCGTTTCCACCGCAACCGGAAATGGACGAGCTTCGCCCTATCCCTCCCTGTCGTCGAACAGGAAATGGGCCGATTCCAATACCGGAGCACCGATTCCCACCTGCTCTCCGTTGCGATTAGCGAGGCCACGGGAATGGACGCCTACACCTATGCCCGGAAATATCTATTCGAGCCGCTCGGCATTCGCCATGCCGCCTGGTCCCCGAGCCCCGAGGGACACAGCATGGGTCATATCGGCCTGTATCTTACCTCCCGCGACATGGCCAAATTCGGTCAATGCTGCCTGGACGGGGGACAGTGGCAAGGCAAGCCCGTCATTCCTGAAACCTGGCTTAAGCAGGCGCTCACTCCGAAGGTGAAAGGCTATCCGGCTTTCGGCGATTACGGGTTCCAATGGTGGACCGGCATTCAGAACGGATCGGTTTATGCGCTCGCCCACGGCCATGGAGGACAGCAAATCTACCTTTTTCCCCAGTTGGATGCAGTCGTCGTATTTACGGCAGACAGTAAGGTCAGCCGCTGGAAGAACCCGCGGGTACTGCTGGAACGCCATATCCTCGAGGCCCTGAAATCCGCAGCGGCTTCCGCCGAATAGCTGGCAAATCGCAAACCTCGTTCTTTCTTCGCAAGAAGCGTTTGTGCCTTTTCCAAGCCCATTCACTGGCTAACATGCAAATTTCGGCGGATAGTCCCCCCTCTTTCTGGTTACTTTATGCCATATGAATCATTTCTTAAAATCAAGCTGAGAGGAGCATGCGACATGTCCGGTAAAGACAAGAATCTTCACCCGATTTCGAGAGAAGGGGTTGACGTGGACGGAACGTACACGAATGAATGGGGACGGGAGGAATACCTGAAGCGAGGAGAGGAATTCCCGTTCGATCCGCAGATGGGCTCCACGGAGTGGCGGCTGGCGGAGTATGACTTCGACAACCACCATCAAGGCAGAACAGACGAGCGTCTGGTTCCGAAAGAAAAAGGTCCGGATAAACAGGTGAATGCCGAATCTCCGCTCCGCCATGACGTGGAAGTAGATTAAAGCCCTTGCATACGGCAGCGAAGAGATGATTCATCAGACCTGCTAATAAAAGGGTGATTTGATATGCGAAAATCGAAGCGGCTTCTGCTGTGGCTGATCCCGATCGCCATCGCGGCAGCCTTATGGCTCATAGCTAATGTCGTGGAACCGGAGTATGCCTATGTACCGCCTGCGCATAAATTGGAAAATTCCAATTCCACGCAAATCCAAGTCCGGCAAACCGATGTCATTCGCCAGTATGACCTGTGGGGCAAGACGCTTACGGTCCCGGGAACCGCTTTGCAGGATCAGCACCCCCGTTTGACAGCGGCCAATGGCGCAGTTGAGGTAAACAAAGAGCTGCTTGCCCTGGGGCGCCGCACGATGTATGAGGAATCCTTTGGCAATGAGGTGTTCTTGACCGATATTTTGGGAATCGTCGACGGTCCGATGAAGCTCAAAAACGTTGCTAAAGCCCTTGCCGAGCTGAAAGGACGGGGAACCACCAATTTGCGCGTCGAGCTTGATCAGGATGTGACCATCGGCGGCAAAACCTTCCGCAAGGGGGATAAAATCGATACCGGCTTTGACGTAGCCAAAGGAGCTTATTCCCCCATTGGCGTAACGTTCAAATATGCCGAAGGCAAAACCCGAATCGGCGTTAGCTGCATGGCCTGCCATGCCACCGTGAACCGTGATACGGGAAGGGTCGTGGAGGGCGCGCCCAATTCCGATCTGAACCTCGGTTTAATGCTGGCGTTGGCCCCGAATAGCGCAGCGTATTTCACCCACACGGACGTTGCGAACCTCGTGGATTATGTCAAGAACGGGCAACGTACCGTGATAAATTCCAAAGGGCAAGCCGAAGCCCTCCCGGATCCCGCCCTGCTGGAAAAAGCCGTTGACGACAATCTGATCAAATGGGCGCCCGGCAATTTCGATACCACCGTCGATAAGGTCAGCGACGTGACCCAAATTCCCGATATGTTTACAAAGGGCGACCATCCGTACAGCTGGAGCGGCTTCGCCATCGCGGGTCCCTTCAAAGGACTCAGCACCTTCAGCAACAATGTTCACGCCCAAAATACGGATACCTTGAGCCAAACCGAGGTCAGCGAGCCGCTAATGGGGATCGACAAAGAGATTTATGTGGGCACCATCCTGCAAAATGCGGCCCATCGCAAGTTTCGCTATGATCCAAGCAGCGGGCTGAAGCCGACCGAATTCTTCGACCGCCTGGACCCGAATCCCGGAACCCCCGGCGTTAATGAGGTCATCAAGATTCCGAACTTCCCCAAGGTTTCGGCCATAGCGCCGAACGGGCTGTATATCAGCTCGCCGGGTTTTAAGGCCGGGGAGCAGGTTAATGCCATGTCCGCTTATCAGAATACCGTCCGTCCGCCTGAAACCGATAAGGCTGAAACCTCCGATGCCAAGACCCTCAGCCTCGGGGCGGAAGTTTTCAAAAAAGCGCAGTGCATCACTTGCCACGCAGGCGACTATTTTACCAACAACCGCATTCTGCGTGCGGCAGAAATCGGCACCGAGCCTGCAAGGGCGAAGGCCTTCCATTTTACGCAGAACGCTTTTGGCGAGGCGGAGTTCTACCCGCCCGACACGCCTGTCCCGATTCCTCCGGACGCCAAGGCGACTAAAGTCCCGCTAGATGGAATAGATCCGGAGCAGATTCAGCTGGGCTTCGGCCATAAATCGGGCGGTGGTTATAAGGTCAAAGGATTGATCGGCCTCCGCTGGTCGGCACCGTATTTGCACGACGGGGGCGTCGCGGTCGGGCCGGAGCTGTCGCAAGCCGGAGTGCCGGCAACGCTTATGAAGGGCATTCACCCGGATCCCTACAACAGCCTGAAAGCCCTGATCGACCGCAAGCTGAGACTGCGGGTCGTTGAGGCGAACCGCAAGGATTCGAGACTCAGGGACACCCACGTCACCGGTCAGGGACATGAGTATTGGGTCGACGAAAGCAGCGGGTTCACGCAGGAGCAGCAGGATGCGCTCGTGAAATACCTGCTCCAATTGAAAATGAAATAAGTCCGGGATATATCCATCATACTTTGTCCCATCGGCTCATAAGGTAAGGTATATAGCTTGCCCTACCCCAGAACCGGTCTAAGACAAGGAGTTGATGAGATGTCCCCTTTCAAATCGTCCACAGGACTTCCCGAGAATCTGGCCGCGACGCTGTGCTATCTTCTTCCGATGGTCGGAGGAATTCTGTTTCTTTCATTAGAAAAGAGAAGCCGATATGTCATATTCCATGCGCTGCAGTCCTTGCTGGCCTTCGGCCTTCTGGCCGTCGCCCACCTGCTGTCGAGCGCGGTGCCCATCATCGGCCTTCTGGCCTCCGCCCTCCTGGCGCTGGTCGGCGTGCTGATGTGGCTGGTGCTTATGTTTAACGCCATTCAAGGAAAATGGTTCAAGCTGCCATGGATCGGCAATTTCGCGGAGAAACAAATGCAGCGCATCTAAGCTAGGTCATGCAAAAACGGCTTCCTCCCATGATTGGGAGGAAGCCGTTTTTTTGGGCTTTAGCCCTAGACCGATCAGGATCAAAAAAGCAGCCGGAACGGATCCGGCTGCTTTCGAAGATCATCTTAAGCTGCGTGCCCTTCTGTCGTCTCGCCTCGCTCAGTGCGGGTCGGCTTCGTATATTTCAAGCCGTTAAAGATCAGATTCAGCACAATCGCGGTCAAGCTGCCGGCCACGATGCCGTTATCGGCAAGAATGCGCAGGTTGTCGGGCAGGCTGGCGAACAGGCCCGGCACGGTTGTGACGCCAAGACCCATGCCGACGGAACACGCGATAATGAACAGATTCTCATGACGGTTAAGGTCTACTTGATCCCCTAACATCCGAATGCCGGAAGACACCACCATGCCGAACAGGGCAACCATCGCCCCGCCCAGAACCGACGTCGGCACAAGCTGCGTCATGGCGGCAATCTTCGGCACGAATCCGATCAATACAAGCAAACCGCCTGCCACTACGATGACGTCGCGCGTCTTCACGCGGCTCATCTGAATCAAGCCAACGTTTTGGGAGTACGTGGTATACGGGAACGAGTTGAAAATACCGCCTACCACAATCGCAAGACCCTCCGCACGGTAACCTCGGGACAAGTCCTTGGAGGTGATATCGCGATCCACGATTTTGCCAAGGGCCATAAATACGCCCGTCGATTCGGCAACGCTGACGATCGCTACCAGAATCATCGTCATGATCGGAACGATTTTAAACTCCGGCGTGCCAAAAAAGAAAGGCTGCGGCGCGCGGAACCAGCCAGCTTCGCGCAATGGGGTGAGATCGACCCCGCCGTATAACGCGGCAACCAGGGTGCCAAGAATGAGACCCAAAAGAACGGAGATCGAACGCAAGAAGCCTTTGGCAAAACGGTTCATGATAATAATGAAGGCAAGAACGCCGAAGCCAAGGGAAATGTTCAGTGCGCTGCCAAAATCCTCGCTGCCTTGGCCGCCCCCAAGGTCGTTCAAGGCTACGGGGATCAGCGTCAGACCGATAATCGTAACAACAGAGCCTGTAACGACAGGCGGGAATACCTTAATCAGCTTACCGAATAAACCTGAGAACAGAATGACAAATAAACCGGAAGCGATAATCGCTCCATAAATAGCCGACATGCCATGCTGCTGTCCGATAATGATCATCGGACCTACGGCCTGGAACGCGCAGCCGAGCATGACCGGAAGGCCGATACCGAAGTACTTGTTCCCGAATACCTGCAGCAAAGTAGCGACCCCGCATGCCAGCAGGTCGATGGCGATGAGATACGTCAGCTGCTCCGTCGTTAAACCGAGCTGCCCGCCAACGATAAGCGGTACGATGATTGCCCCTGCGTACATTGCCAATACATGCTGCAAACCCAGCGAAAAGGTTTTGCCCGGACTCCGATTTTTATCGAAAATCGGTTCTTGCACCGCTTGTTTCTGTTGTTCCATGGCTTTTTGATTCCCCCCGTTAATTTGTTAGCTTTCGTTCTATGCGAATGTCACAACGCCGTCGTCAAGTGATGCAATCCGTACGAGCGATTCTACCCGGTAGCCCGCTTCGGCCAGCAGGCGTCCTCCCGGTTGAAACGCCTTTTCAATGACGATCCCGATGCCCACCACTTCGGCACCCGCCTGCTCGACGATTCGGGCAAGCCCGAATGCCGCCTCGCCGTTGGCAAGGAAGTCATCCACGATCAGTACTTTATCGCCCGGCTTGATGAATTTCTTAGCGACCGTAATTTCGTTGGTCTCCTGCTTCGTGAAGGAGTACACCTTCTCCACGAATATATCCTCACGGAGCGTCAGCGATTTCTGCTTCCGTGCAAAGATGAGAGGCACTTCCATCTCAAGCGCGGTCATGATGCCCGGTGCGATGCCGGAGGATTCGATGGTCAATATGCGAGTCACGTTCGCTTCCTTGAACAATCGCGTAAATTCCTTTCCCACCTCTTTCATCAATACCGGATCCATCTGGTGATTCAGGAACGAATCCACCTTCAGTACCTGTCCGCTTAATACAATGCCTTCCTCTTTCACTTTGTTCTGCAGTAATTGCATGATGCTCCCCCTTAAATTTGTTGTCCGCATTCCAAGCAAAAAAGCCCACTTCCTCCCTTCACCGAATCGCCGGGAAAGAAACAAGTGGGCATAAGCAGCAAAAACGCACCGTTAGCCGTCCGATCAAACGGAATTGACCTGGCTTGTCCGCTGCTGCTATAACCCGTAGTCCAATCATTTCCGGTGATCGGGTAGAGACATGCAGGCCGATTCCTGCACCTATACGAGAAAATGTATGATATCCGAATTCCTTAGAATGCTTACGTATAAATGTTATATTTCCGAATGAATGAAGTATAACGCATTCCCTATGAAAAAATAAAGTGAAAATTTACGGAAATAATAAACTACTGGTCAATTAAAGAAAAAAAAGGCTGCCCCATACGATTAATGGGACAGCCTTCCCTTGCATCAACTTGTAGGTATCACTTCGATTATCCATTCCAGGGGCTCACCGATGGGCACCGACATATCGCTGTTTATATCAACCAGCTGGATACGGAGCGTATAAGTCCCGACATGAGCTTGCTGCCAGCGGAACAGGATATCGCTCCCATTCCCTCCCAGATCCATATCCCCAGCCGTTAAACCTGCATTCACTCGGTATACCCCTTCACGATCCGGAGTTGCGATCTCATACCCCTCCGTCGGAACCGTTCCCGGCTCATGCGGCTTCATCCGGAATCCGAGTACGCCCAGACTTACCGGCTGACCATGGTCATCGAGAATCGTCAATTCGTAGCCAACCCGGGTATCCTCGCTCAGTCCGTACGCTTTGGAAGAAAACCCCCAATACATATCAAGGGCTGCCCGAAACGGCCCTTCGCCAATGAATTCGAACTGCGAGAAGGGACTGACCTGGATGGAACGGACGCCTTCTCCAAGCACAGTCAATTGTCCTTCCTTGATCTCAAGCAGCTCAATCTTCTCCATATAGCTGCCCGGCTCCAGCAGATCGGCGTAGAACTCCAGCGGAATATCCGGCGAAGCGACCTCGCTTAACTTAAAGCCGATACCATCAACAGGCTGCAGCGTAAAGCTTCCCTCTGCGTTGGATTCCACCGTCTGCTCGCCATGACGGACAGGCAGACCCACGACCGGACTTCCATCCCTTGTCAGCGTCACCCTGACTTGAACTTCCATGTCATCGGCATAGCCTTTCGTCTCGAAATGAATGGATCCAAAATAATTGTCTGGGCGGGCCGACAGTTCACTGCTCATATCATCGCTATATATAACCTTCACGAAAGGGTCGGTCACAGGCGGCTCCGTCGTGGGAGGTTCCGTTACCGGAGGCTCAGTCACTGGGGGCTCGGTCACAGGCGGACCGGTTACAGGCGGCGATACGCTGCCTCCTGATCCCGAGCCGCCGCCAGGACTAACCGGCGTCGGCAGCCGAGCGCCTTTCTCCTGCTCCGCCTCTTTCTTGCCCTGGAGAAAGCGTGCCTTCTCCTCTGCGCTTAAGGATTGAAGAAGCTGCTCTTCGGCCTTCTTTTTCATTTCCTCCTGTGCTTTCCTGTTCGCTTCCTCCTGCTGCTTCTTCTGCTGCTCGATCTTTGCCAGCATATCGCCGAGTTTCTCCTGCAGCTGATCCAACTGATTCTGCTGCTGATCTTGCTTCTTCTGTACCTCTTCCTGCTTGCGCTTCAGCGCTTCCAAGCGCGCCTGTTCCAGAGCAGGGTCGAGGCCGGCTTGTTTATCCAAATCTTTCACTTGGCCAAGATCAAATATCTTCCCCGAATCCGGGTTTGCTTCTTTAATCAGTTTATCTAATTCTTCCTGGCTGGCTTTTTTCTTATCAAGCGCCTCTTTCGCGATATTTCCGATGAGGTTATTCAAATTATTCGCGACTTTTGCCAAATCGTCCGGCGATTTCATAATCAAGTCCTGAGTGCCGGTTCCGCTTTGTCCGGACTGTAGTTCTTGCCGCGTCTTCTCGAGAAATTCCTCGTTCTCCCGGTCGATGTCGTTCTTATTCTTAATTATCTGAGCAATGATTCCCGGCGAAGCGTTCCCAATCAAATCCTCAATATCGATGAATTGTACAGGGGGGCGTTCCTCCTGTGAACCGCCCAGCGATATTTGTTGCGCGGGACTAATCATGACCGGGCCGGATGGCAGCAAGGAACCTTCTGTGCCTGCCGGCACCAGCGAAGAGCTGACTTTCCCGCTAGCCGTCACTACGTTTGTCATTCCTGTTAAGGGGTTGACGGTGATTATAAAATGCGTGCCTTGTACGCTATTGTCCGCATAACCGGTCCGCACGTCGAATCGATCCGTCGACCGGGCCAGGTCGGTAACATCATAATAAGCCTGCCCAGCCTCCAGATTCAGCCGAGTTACGTTGGAGATGCCAATCTTGCGAAGCTGCTCGGCCACCAACGTCGTGTCGTTGCCTAACGTGATGACATCTTCCGTATCCAGGATCCGAAGCTTGGCGCCTCCCGTGCCGGAGCCGGTAACAATTTCATCGTCTTCGCCCAGCATCATCCCCTTGTAGGCATCCACCTGCGCATACCCGCCGTAACGGATCTTGGCCGAACCGGTGATTTCCACGATCTGCATGCGTCGCGGCGTAAATTTCGAAGTGCTGAAGCTAACATTCCCCGGCTTCGTTTCCCGTTCAGCCAAATCCAGGATGATAACCAGCTTGCCGCTTTCGTTCCATTGGACATCCTTGCCCATCAGTTCGGCCACCGCTCGCAGCGGAGCCATCATCTGGCCGTTGGCGATATACGGCTCAACTTCCGTCGCCGCTCGGGAAACTTCTTTGCCCGCCTGATCCCGGGTCATATAGGGATCTCCGGCTTGCAGCGTGATGACATCCTCGCCAAGGGTTAATGTCATTTCCTTATTCTTGGCATCGTAACTCATACGGGTTCCGAGCAGCGTGCCTAACGTTCTGACAGGCACCACGATCTGGCCCTCTTTCATAACGGCCAAGTCGCCCAGTTGGGCCGCCTGATCTCCGTAAGCTGCGGCGATCCCTTGGCCTGGTTGCCAGGCATCCGGCGTCTTATAGCCGGACCATGCCCGGACGGCCCCATTGCGTTGGTCCGCGATGAACAGTTCCCCACTATCCGAAGCGACTGCAATATCCGCCGGCGCGTTGAATCGGACCTCGCTTTCAATTCCATCCGCGTAACCCCTGGTTCCGCCGGCCATGGTGGATACGCGTTCGTCTTTCAGTTGACGCACGGCATGATTATGGGAATCTGCAATGAGAAGTCCATCCTCCGCGCTCCATGCCAATCCCCGAGGCGAGTTGAAGCGGGCTGCATCCGCAGCTCCGTCCAGATAGCCAGGATCTGCGTATAACGCGTCCTTGGCGTAGCCATCGGATGACGGACCGCTGCCGGCGGCCGTCGAAACGGTCCCTTTCCCGAAATCGATATAGCGGATCGCGTGGTTGCCCGAATCGCTGACATACAAATTGCCTTTACCGTCAAGCGCAAGACCTGCCGGCTCGTTAAATTGCGCTTCAGCAAGCGATCCGTTCTTGTAGTCCCCTGCCAAAGCGATGACTCCGGCGCGAACCTGGACAGCACGCGTCGACGGGCTGCCAATCGTCGTTACTTCCCCATCCGGAGAGATCCGCCTAATGACGTGGTTTAGGGTATCCGCCACAAACAGAATGCCGTCCTCGGTAACCGCAACGTCCTGCGGCTCGTGTAACAAGGCATCTTGAGCCTTCCCGTCCTTCAGCCCCATCCGTCCGTTGCCCGCTATGGTGGTTACCCTGCCCGCTTGATCGATTTTACGAATCGCATGGTTGCCTGAATCGGCTATGTACACTTGACCTTTTCCGTCAACGGCAATCCCGGACGGCCGGTTAAAAAACGCAAGCTCGCCCTGGCCATCCAGGAGCCCGCCGATCGGAAGTCCCCCGCCGTCCCGCTTGTAGGACAAGGAGGCACCTGCGAGAATGCTGCTCTTCCCGTCCTTTATTTTGCGAATCACATGGTTCTCCGTATCGGATACGATAACGGAGCCGTCAGGCAGCCAAGCCACACTGCCCGGTTGTCGCAATCCTTCCGAAGCCAGTGACGAGGATAGCCCGGCTGCATGCCCCGGCCCCCCTGCAATCGTAGTCGATTGACCTAAAGGTAATCCGTTGCCGGCGACGAGCCTCTCTTTGCTCGGAAGAGGTGCAATTGATGCTGCCATGGCGTCGCTTGCTCCCCCAAATACACTCCCCGCAAGTACAGCGGCTAATGCGATCATGCCCATCTTTCTAAACCTAATCGAAACCAAACCCTTCCCCCCTATTCCTAAGTGATATTTCTAGCAAAAATCATACAATAATCCGGTCCTATCTGGATACATAATTTTCCCAATATATCTGACATCAAAAAAAGCCACCTCAACGGTAGCTTTCTCCGACAATTTCATCTATTGAAACGTAACATGGATCTGCACGATCTCGGAACGGGAGCCCAGCCGAATCGGCGGTCCCCAGAAGCCGTAGCCCGAGGACACGATGGAGTGCATCCGGCCTTTTTGCAGATATCCCCAATCGTTCTCGAATATGGCCCTCGTAATCAAATGCGCCGGGAATACCTGGCCGCGGTGCGTATGCCCCGACACGATCAGATCAACGCCCTGCTGCTGTGCTTCGTCCAGCGCATTCGGCTGATGATCGAGCAGAAAGACCGGCTTGGATAAATCGGCCCCCTCCATGATCGCGGACAAATCGGCGCGGTCCTGATCCTGCTTATCCCGCCTGCCTACCAGCGTCAAGCTCTCCACCGTCAGTTTCTCGTCATACAGCACGGTCATGCCGCTGTCCTCGAGAGCCGATATCAGCTCCGTAATCTCCCCTTCGAATCGGTCATGATTGCCAAGCGAAGCATATACGCCATAGGTCGCCTGGATATCTGTCAAAATCCGATCTATCCCCTGGCTTAAATAAGCATCCAGATCGTCATCAATAATATCGCCTGGAAACAGCACCAGATCCGGCTTCAAGCCGTTGATCTCCTTCACCATGCGCTCAGCGTGCGCCTTGCCAGACAGGACGCCGAAATGCATATCGGACGCCATGACGATATTCAGCTTCTCCATGGTACCCGCATCCTTGTCCACCTGAATATCGTAAGCACGTACGGTTGGACTATAAGCGTTAAAGGAGCCGAAACCGATCGCGATCACCATCAGCACCAGCAGGACGGATACCGCCGCCTTCTCCAGCCCATCTCTTCGCAATGCCGTCATCCTCAGCAGCCATAACACGATGTGCATCAACGGGAGAAGGATAATCAGCACATAAAAAATAGCCATCCAATACGATCCTATAATATTCAGCACGGTTGGATTACCGAAAAACCGTCCTGATATAAACGATGTCGATACCACGGTCAGCACGACTATGTATACCCATTTGAGCGCCATGGACGGCCCCGGCCTCAACCAGCTCCATACGCTTCGGCCAATATAATAAACCAGCAAGCCGTATATCAAAAGCGCCACGATTCCTGCAATAATAAACATCGCCATCCCCTTCCGTACATCCATTATAGCAAGCGGATTTTACAAATCCCAGCGGACGTTGGCGGAAGGCGGAGGGCTTATGATCTTCGCATGGTTCTAAATAGCATCAAGAAGCCGTTACAAACCCGTGCGTTGTTTCGGCAGCAGCTCGTTCAGCAGCGCCTTCAAATTACGGTCTTCCGTATATCGCTCCTGCCCCATATCCAATTCATTCACGCGTATATACGTATAACTTTCCGTGCCGTTCTCCGGTTTAAAGAGAAGTTCATCATGCGGGTCAGGCACCACCCGGTACTCCATTTCATGAAACATATCGAGCAGCTGCTCACCTGTAGGAGTTTCTCCCTTATCAACAAAAATCAATCCCCGCAGCTTCTTGGGGCCTTCTTTATGTCCGACTGTAAAATGAACGATGCATTCCATGCTCATCCATCTCCCTTCTTGGTTGTTATGTTATCGGTTCACACCCGTCTCATTCATGTTCTCCTGCCATCTCGGCCTTCATTCAAGCCGGTTGCCGGTCTTAAGCAAATAAACGCCAAGATGAATCCCGGCGTTCCTAATCATTATGTCTATTCCATTCTACGATGAAACATGATGCTTAACTGTGACAAAAGTCACTTCCAGAAAGGTATTGATCTACAACGTGCCCCTAGGCCGTATTGCGATTGGAGTCCCCGTTCACTTCTTCTTCGGGATCGCCTTCACGCCCCGCCAGCGGGCGGGTTATCGATGACGCAGCCAGGTCTTCCTGGTCTTCCTGGTCTTCAGCCTCCGGCTCCGCATTAATATACTCGCTTTGAATCAGGCCAAAGTGTTCTCCGTAACGCGCTTCCAGCTGCTCGCCCATATCCTGTTCCAACTGAAACAATACCATCTCCTGGGTAAAATGATGCAAGAGCAGCTCTGCCATGACCGGATGCTCCGTGATGACCGCTCCCGTATCATAGTCCCCGCCGCGCATCCCTAAGATGCACCATTGCCGATCGACGACAAACGAGAACTTCCGGCCGCCGGCCCTGCGATTCGCAAGGTCGCTCCACCCGGGCCACGCCAAAGTTCTTGAGAGTCCCTGATCCGGACCGTCGCAAGCCCACAGCACCTTTACCCCTCTGGCCTCCGCTTCCGCCAGCGGCTCACGGAGCAGCGACGCCTCCTCGCGCCAGACGTCAACGACGATCTCCCGTTTCGCCCGCTTCAGTTCCCGTACAAGCACATCAAGCACCGCCTGATCCCCCTCCATGCTAAGGAAGGGAGCGGCCGTGCCGCTGCTCCGCGGCAGGCTCTTCTCCACAAAAGCGAGGGATGCCTCCACGCGCCCGGATATCATCCGCGTCAATTCCTCCGGCTTCAGCGAGCGGTAACGGACAGGTTCCCCGTCCATTCGCTCAAGCGCTCCCTGCCGCTCCAGACGCTGCATGGCCGCATAGACGTTGGAACGCGAAGCGCCCAAACGTTTAGCTACCTCATACCCGCCTGCAGGCCCATGCTCGGCAAGGTCCACCATAATCTTCGACTCAATTTCCGTAAATCCCAAATTGCGCAAATGATGCAGCAATTGTTCCATAATATTAGTCCTCCCATAGATGCTCGAACGCTTGCTCTATCATTCACACTGTCCTTTATTCATCGCGCAAGGGCATGATCGTCCGAATCCCTATCTCTTAAATCTGTTCAGCTCCGCAGCGCGGACACCATTTCGAGCCTTTCGGCAGGTCGACGCTGCAAATTTGGCACTTCACCATGTCGCGGGTCGCTTCATCGTCTCCGACGTAGTCTTGACTTTGATTATTTTCCTGCCAGAAACGAATGCGGCGGTCCAGCTCCAGCTGTCTCTCCCGCTCGCGCTCAAGCTCTTCCCAATGGCGGCGTTCCCTCTCCTGCTCCTCCTGCTCGAGGCGCAGCCGTTCAGGATCAACCTCCGGTTCAGACGATCGCTCGATGATCTCCTCGCGCTGGCGTTCCGGCTCAGGATCGTAGAGATCGGGCTCGTACGGATCCGGATTCGGACGATAATCATAGGTCTGGACATCGTCCTGTTCCTCCTGGATTTCTTCAGCCGCCGCATATTCGCGTTTATCGAACATGCTCTTGCGCTCGGGCTCCCGCGGCTCTTCCGGCGCTGACTCCTCAGGGTCAATCAAATTGGCAAGCTTGTTTCCGCAATACGGGCAGAAATTCGCGTCCAGCGCGACCACGCGTCCGCATTCGCAGACCCGTTCATTCTTGAGCACCGCGATGCGGTTCCGTATCGCTTCGATTTGCTCCTGCAATCCATCGCAGGTTTGCGCGAGCTCGACCATCTCCTTTTCCGCAATCGTCATATCCTGCTGACGGTAGCCCTCATAGAATACTTTACCCATCTGCAAGTAATACGAGTTCTTCTGCTGTTCGATTTCGGAAATTTGGCTGTTGAGCTTATTCACTTCGACCACGTGCTGCGCCTTTTCCGTTGCGCGGTTAGCTCCATCCTTGAGTTTCTGTAAAATCTTCATTTATGAATCCTCCTCTTTCTCATATCCCGATTCACCGGCGGTACGCCGGCACATTGTCATATCTCTTCATCAAGGTTATAAACGATTTATAGCCAGCCATAAACCGGCTGCCCCATGTTTCTTTGCAGTTCGCAGATTTGCACATGTGTCATGATATGATCCTCATCGTCCAGTATACTGCCGTCATGGTGATTCTATCATACCAAATTCCTTGCCCCATGTGAAAAAGGAAGCCCCTTCCAACTTCGCTTCTGATTCATCCGGCCCCCGAACGTGTATATGATTAGAAAAATGCACAGTAAGGGGCGGCGGCCGGCTTAACCCCCGTGTCCTATTCCGAGCAGCCTTGAGCTGCCGAAGTCTGGAGGGATTTATCATGACAAACGATAAAAAGACGTATTATGTTTCAGTCAATCACAACCTGATCCAGGATGTACCGAACGATACGAACGAATATGTCGTATATATGGATGATGAAGAGGTCTCGAAGCTGAGGGGGCTGCTCCATGAGGTCAGCAGCAGCGACCGGTATGCATTTAAACGGACGTTCGTCCCATATAAATCGGCAGATCATGACGATGCCGCCGAGGAATACGATGAACGGACGATTAATCTTTACACCTTTCTCCACGAACATGGGGATGAACGCACCCGCAAAACCATCGAGGATATGAACATCATCGGCAAGCTGAACGATACCGGCTACCATGATCCCGGTTATGAAGACTCGCCACTGAATAAGTAATCCGAATGCTTCAGTCCAAAAACAAAGGAATCCCGGAGCGAGCCGCTCCGGGATTCCTTTGTATAACTAGAACATCGCCCGGTCTTGCGCAGGTCCTGTTCTACTTTATAGATTCGCAAGCCGCGGTACAAGGATAAAAAGTCCCGTTTATCCTACGACTATTAGCACAGCTTACAGTTTAATGTTCGCTTCGTCGAAATACTCCTCCAGCGTCAGGCCGCTGTCGGCGATGTCCGGTGCCAAATCCTTTCCTACGTAACGGATATGCCAAGGCTCGTATACATAGCCGGTAATATCCTCGGCCCCTTCCGGATAACGAATGATAAAGCCGAATTCCGGCGCGCGGCTCGCCAGCCACTGCCCTTCCTCCGTATGACCGAACGTTTCCTCCAGCGCATTGCCCGCGCTAGGGCTGGATACGTCGATGGTCAGGCCGGTTTGATGCTCGCTCGTACCCGGCACAGCGCTTACGCGGTTAGCCTCGGCTTCCCCCTTGGTACGAACATTGTTCTCATATATGGTTTTTTGACGGGCATAAGAACGGTATCCCGATACGGCCCGAAGCTCGATGCCGTCCGCTTTGGCCGCATCGAACAATTCCTCGAGCGCATCCGCCGCTTCTTGTCTCAGGTGCCGTTTCTCGTGCGGCTCGTCAAAAGAAAACGGAACGGCCGGCTCCACAAGATCACTCGGTTCATAGCCGTCCGGCAAACTCCGCTGCTTGTTCACGACTACCGTCACGGCCTCCGCATTGGTCACGACCTGCTTGCCGCCGCTCTCCTGGATGGTGGCCTGGAGTGCATTCTCGCTGCGCTTTGCCATGACCGGATCCGCCGGCTGATTCTCAGCCCCCGTTTCCCCATTCTCCGATCCGCCTTCAGGAAGCGTGCTGCCTTCCTGGCCCTCGGCCGGCGACTGCAATTCCTGCCCCTGTTCCTTGCCGGAGCCGGCATCGTCGGATTGGCATCCCGCCAGAATGGCCCCTGCTAACAGCAGGGATGACAGCATTACGCTTGTAAACCGGATTCCTCTTCCCGAAAATGCATTCATCTCTGCTACTTCCTTTCCCACAGTTTGTCCTGCCCCCATTGTACCTTATTCGGAATAAACAGGACAAACGAGCCGCTGACGAATCATGACGGATTTACACCGTTTACGTCAGGTATTCGGCAGCTTGCCTCGATTTACGGCGCCGCTCTTATCGAATTCCATACCATTCTGCAATGGATGTCCAAGCTATGGCGAAGGCGGCTCCAAGCTGCGGCGCTTCTGGTCCGCTTGCTTGGCCGCCCCGCGAGCGATCAGGGCAAGCGCTTTGGACGCGCCGCGAACGCCCGGCAGCAAGCCTGTCCAGTCGCCCGCCGGGCCGAGCTGATCCGCCGGAGGCGGCGGCGACAGCTGTACCGCCAGCTCGCTAAGCTGCGGGCCGGGCCGGTGCAAGCGGCCCTCGGCCGCCGCTTCGGCCACCCATTCGCCCGGAGAAGGACCGGACGGTCCCTTCTCCTTCGCGCGGGCGGCCGACTCCGCGGCAGAGCCGCCTGCCGGCAGCGGGGCTGCTTTGGCCCAGGCGTCGAAGACGCCGGCCAGCAGCGATTCCCGCGGCAGCCCTAGCAGCGTCAGCTGCTGGAGCGGCTCTGCCGCTAGGCGCCGGGCTGCGGCAGCCAGCAAGGCTGTGGCATGCCCGCAAGCCGCTCGGCCGCATGTGCAGCGCGCTTCGGCGGCAAACTCTCCGCCCCGCAGGGGGGATGGCGCCAGTTCATCCAGCCAAGGGGCGTCCTGACCTGCAAGCAGGCGGTACAGCGCCTGCGGGTCTTCCTCCAGATAAGCCAGAACCGCCTCGCGGGCGGCAGGATCCAGTTTCTCCACCTGAACGCTGACCTCATAAGTCTCCGAAGATTCGATGTCTCCATCCGCTTTTCCCTTCAACCATCCCGGTTCGATCTCGAGTCTGAGCCCTTCGGCTAATCCCGCAGTTTCCATAGCCTGCACCTCCTTACATTCCATTCGCTTACCGGTCCGCCTGGTAGGCATGATGCCATCCGCGGACCGGCATTTTCGGTTACATCCAATCCTGCTCCTGAAGCTCGATCAGCTGGCGGAGCTCGCCGTCCGACATCTCCGTCAGCCAGGTTTCGCCCGACCCGACCACCTGCTCGGACAACGCCTTCTTCTGTTCGATCAGCTCGTCGATCCTCTCCTCCAGCGTTCCCTGGGAAATCAGCTTGTGCACCTGAACGTTGCGGTTCTGCCCGATCCGGAATACGCGGTCCGTCGCCTGATTCTCGACCGCCGGGTTCCACCATCGGTCATAGTGGAGCACATGGTTCGCACGGGTCAAATTCAGGCCTACGCCACCGGCTTTCAACGACAGGACAAAGAACTCCGTCCCCTCGCCTGCCTGGAACGCCCGTACCATCTCATCCCGTTCGCGTTTTTGCACCCCTCCATGAAGGAAATACGGCTGTTTTCCGTATTTACGTCCAAGCATGCTCACCAACAGCTCGCCCATGCCCACATACTGGGTAAAGATCAGCGCCGATTCTCCCACATCCGCGATGCTGTCCAGAATTTCGAGCATGCGCTCCATCTTGCCGGAGGACTCGGGACGTACAGCGCGTCCATCGTCGCGTCGAAGCAGCTGCGGATGATCGCATATCTGCTTCAGCTTGGTGAGGGATGAAAGCACAAGCCCCTTGCGCGCCATGCCCGTCCGGCTCTCGATCTGTCCCATCATCTCGTCGACGACGGCTTGATACATCGCCCCTTGAACCTCGGTCAGCGGACAATACGATTTCAGTTCCAGCTTCTCCGGCAGATCCTTGCGGATGTCCGGATCGCTCTTGAGTCTGCGCAGCATGAATGGAGAAACCAGCTTGTGAAGCTCCCGGAATCTCTCCTGCTGCCCTTCGCCCGGCGCATAGCGCTGACGGAAGCTGTTAAACGATCCGAGATATCCCGGATTGAGAAAATGGAAGATCGACCACAGCTCCGCCAGACGGTTCTCCACCGGCGTCCCCGTCATCGCAATGCGGTGCGGCGCGGATAATTTCATGACGCTCTGCGCCTGCTTCGTACGATAATTTTTAATATACTGGGCTTCATCGAGCACCACGCTCGACCACTGGATCGCGGATAAGTCCCCGCCGTCTCTTCCGGCCAAGTGATACGTCGTCAGCACGATATCATGATCGGCCGCCTCCTGCAGGAAATCGTCTCCGCGCAGACGGCGGACGCCGTGGTGCACATGCAAGGTCAGATCCGGCGCAAATCGCTGAATCTCCCGCTGCCAGTTACCCAGAAGCGAGGTCGGGCAAATGATTAGCACCGGGTCTCCCGCGGCTTCGGTATTGAGGCGCTCCAGCAGGCAAGTGATGACCTGCACCGTTTTTCCAAGCCCCATATCGTCGGCAAGGCAAACGCCAAAACCCAAATCGCGCATCACGCTTAGCCACTGATATCCCCGCTCCTGATACGGCCTTAACTCTCCGTGAAGCGAGGAAGGGATCGGGCGGGACGGCAGCTTGCGCACCGTTTCCCCATCCAGCAGGGAGGACAGCAGGCCCGTTGTCTCCACTTCTTCGATGAAGAGCCCCTTCCACAAGCGTTCTCCATCCATTTCGGCGCTCAGGTGCATCCATTCGGCAAGCTCCATCTCGCCCTTCTCATGGCGTTTCATGAAGCGCAGCACCTGATTGATCTCCTTCAAATCCACCTCAACCCATTCCCCGCGGAACTGGACGTAAGGCAGATTCTGTTCAGCCAAAAATTTCAATTCCTCTCGCGTCAGGGTATGGCCGCCCATCGCGGCGGATATTTGAAAGCTGACCAGATGCTCCATTCCGAGCACCGGCGTCGACTGTGCTTCGCCTGACGATCTTGCATCCGGCATCATTTTGAGGGATAAGCCGACGCGGCGGCGTCCTTCCCTGCTCCAGCGGGACGGCATTTGAACCGTAACGCCGCTCGCCGTTAATCTCGGAACCGATTCCTTCATGAACGTCGACAACCGCTCCAGCGGCAGGGTGACGCTCTCCGGAGCGCGCCCGTACAAGCCTTCCGCCAGCTCGGGAGCCAGCGCCGCGGCTTCTCCCAGCCTCATGAGCAGCTGCAGCTGGGCCCCAGCATACATCCTTCCGCGCAGCAGCTGATCGGATTCCGGACTTCCCCATACGCTCCGGACCGGCATCAATAAGCCTTCATCCTCCTGGCTTCGTGCCCAGAAGGTTACCTTCCAGTCCTTCCGGCTCTCTTCCAGCGGCGGTTCGAGCCGCAGCCCAAGGGCAAGGGTTCCGTTCTCAGGAGGCTGATCCTCCCCGCCGGCGTAAGGGAACACGGTCCCCCCGACCCGTTCTACGGCTTCCTCCAGCTCGCCCACTTCCTCCGCCGTTCCTTGAATGGGAATATCCCGACTGACCGTCAACAGACTGTTCCACCACAGCTCGGTAAGCGGGGATTGTCCCCTCCGGTAGTTCGCCAGATAGGCCCTCAGCTTGTCCTCCGATTCGCGAACGGCAGCCCTGGCTTGACTGTCGATCACGCCGCACAGGAAAGAATACAGCACGATCGCCCCCGCTTCCTCCCGCGTGGAAGGTTCGGTTCCGGCAAGCGCTGCAGGCGTCCCGATGGCAATTGGAGGAATATTCGCCGCCAGCTGCAGAAAACGGGCCGTATCCTCGGTATTCAGCTGCGGTTTCCATACCGCTTTTATCGTGTGCATCGACGTTTTGCGCCTTCCGGCGGAAGGCACCTCCGCCGTCCCTGGTGCAAACCTCCCCTGCAATAACAGCTCCAATGCGAATCTGCTCGCTTGCACCCAATATTCCATTTCTTCGCCGACGGCCAAACCCTGAGCTTGGGTATGCTCGGGATCCAGCGAAACCAGCATGGAGAATGCGTCTCCCGGTGTCAGCGCAAGTCCTTCCATCGTCCGTCCGCCAAGCGTCTTCCGTTCCGGACGCCGCGCGCTTTTCGATCCGAGGACTTTGGCCGGATATCTGAGCTCGGCAAGCCGGAGGGAAGCGTTAGCGAAGGGACGGGTTCCATCCGGTTTGCGAAAGGTTCGGACCACTCTGCTCCATGCATCCACTCGGGGCTCCGAAACCTCACCGGAAAAACAAAAGAATACGTCACCTAACCATACGCCATAGAGCGGTTGATTCATCGTTGTCTCCCGTCTTTTCCTGCTTTATAGATATTATTACTATCTTATACGATAGCAACCTAATTTCAAAACGATACGGATTATGGCCATCGCCAAAATAACGTCAACCTTTATCATACCATGTATTTACTATTTCGTTATGATCTATGTATTGCATAGCGAATTCTTCTATTATATAGAGTAATGAAAAATCCTTGTTCTTATGCAGTCTCCCGTTGATTCTTGCCGCCCAAATTTTCGAAGCGTGCATTTTTTATGCGACCCTTCCGCTGATCCGGCGTATGTAGATCATACATTAAGAGTTCGGGAGGTTGCATTTATGAGTTTTATAGGCTTTGGTATTTTCGGGATTGCGGCTTTATTGCTGGGATTGTTCTTCTTTCTTCTTCACATTGCCGTCTGCGTATGGGGTTATAACGATGCCCGGCGGAAAGGGCGCAGTCCCGAGTTCGCGATTCTTGTTGTGCTGGGTTTATTGTTCTTCCCTGTGGTAGGTCTTATTATTTACCTGCTGATTCGCAATAATTATTAGCCTCCACAACAAAAAGACGGTGCAGGTTCGTCCTGCACCGTCTTTTTTGACGTCCATAATCATTCGGATGGCACTCGTGCCGACCTCGCGATTACTTCGCCTTTAAGCTGTCCCATGATTTCTGAATGCCTTCGAACAATTGGGTTTTGTCCACGTTGCCAGCCACATAACCCTGCATCTGGCTGCCGAATTCATTCATGCCGCCGTCCGGGAATTTGTTGAATTCCCAGCTGAGCGCTTTGTTCTCTTGGCTGTACTTCATGACATCGTTCCCCAGATCGCCAAGCGTCTCGCTGTTCGCCTCGATGCTGGTCAGTGCCGGGATGAATTTGAACTCTTCCGTAATGTAGCGTTTACCGGTCTCGGAAGTGACGAGCCAGTTCAGGAATTCCTTGGCTTCGTCCTTCACCTTCGATTTGTTGTTCACGACCCAGTTGTTCGGCACGCCGACCGGAAGCTTGTCGTTCTCTTCGGCGTTGTCATTGATCGGCATCGGCAGAAGGCCGATGTTCAGGTCCGGGTTGATCCCGTCGATCTGCACCTGCGTCCAATTCCCGTTCTGGGTCATGGCCGCTTCACCGCTGGCAAAGGTCGTGATTTCCGTGTTGTAATCCGTCGTCAGCGGGTTCTTCTGGCCGTATTGGACGGTGAGGTCGAACAGTCTCATCCATTCATCGAACTTCGCGTTGCCAACCAGCTTCTCCGTGCCTTCATTCATTCCTTTGACGAATGCATCGGGATCTTCCTGATGGGCGAACGGAATGTTCAGCAAGTGGTTGGCCAAAATCCAGGTTTCCTGGTATCCGTTCACGAATGGCGTAATCCCAGCCGCTTGCAGCTTTTTGGCAGCTTCCTCAAGCTCCGTGAGCGTCTTAGGGAGTTCGGTGATTCCCGCTTGCTCAAACAAGTCTTTGTTATAAATGAATCCGTAACCTTCGATGGTCATCGGTTGTCCGTAAAGTTTACCGTCTTTTGTCATCGGTACTTTGGCAACGTCAACAACGTCCTTCACCCATGGCTGGTCCGAGAGATCTTCGACATTCTCAAACCATGTCTCCAGATCGCGGTATCCGCCGACGTTGAAAATGTCGGGCTCATCGCCGGAAGCGAATTTCGCCTTCAGCGCCGCACCGTAATCGGAGCCGCCGCCAACCGTTTGAATATCCAGCTTGATGCCGGGATGCTCTTTTTCGTACTCGGCCTTCAGTTTGTTCAAAGCCTCGGCGATTTCGACTTTAAATTGAAAAATCTTAATCGTTTTCGTTCCGCCCTCGGCACCGCCTTCAGCGCCTTGGCTGCCGTCCTCATTGTTGCCGCAGGCTGCAAGCAGCGTGGAGAAAGCCAAAATCATGACCAGGAGCAGCTTACCGTATTTCTTCATTGTAAAACCTCCCTTTTTTTTCTATAACATCATGTCCAACATTCGTTGATAGCGTTTACTTTTTCAGTATAATCAACCTATTTTCGTTAAATCAGGTATTATATTGATCTTTGAGGGGGAAGGAATTGACCTTTTGGCGGTTATCCTTTCACCGCTCCTTGCGTAATTCCCTCAATGATGTACTTCTGCATGGCCAGAAAGAACAGAATGACCGGCATGATCCCCAGCACCAGCGCCGGGAGGGCCAAATCCCACTGCTTGGTATACTGCCCAAAAAAGGCAAAAGTAGCAATTGGAATCGTCCGAAGCTCGGCAGACTGCAGAATCAGGGATGGCAGCAGGTAGTCATTCCATATCCACAAGGTGTTCAGGATGATCACCGTCACGAACATCGGCTTCATCAGCGGGAAAACCACCCGGAAGAATACGCCGTACCCGCTGGAGCCATCCACGGTCGCGGCTTCCTCGATCTCCATCGGGATCGATTTCACGAAGCCATGGAACAGGAATACGCTCAGCGGAACCCCGAAGCCCAGGTAACAGATAATCAGCCCGTACAAGCTGTTGTTAATGCCGAGCGTTGCCGTCACTTTCACGAGCGGAATCATGATCGATTGGAACGGAATGACCATCGCCGCCACAAACAGCGCAAACATGATCTGGTTAAAACGCGTGTTGCGGCGAACCATCTGGTAAGCTGTCATGGCGCTTAACATCGCCAGCAGCAGGTTGCTCGCCACCGTAACGACCAGCGAATTCCAGAACGCCTGCGGGAAGTTCGTGATGTCCCACGCCCGCGAATAGTTGCTCCATTCGAACGTGGTCGGAAGCCCCGCCGAATCGGTTAACAGCTCGCCGAAGGTTTTGACGGAGTTCACGAACAGGAAGTAGAACGGGACTAGGAAGAGCAATGCCACGATGACCATGATGATCTCGGTGGCCATGGTGTTCAGCCGGTATTTTCTTGTGGTCTCCATTAGGCTTCAACCTCCTTGCTCTTCGTGAATCGGACTTGCAGGCTTGTTATGATGGCAACCACGATGAAGAATATGACAGCCTTCGCCGTTCCGAGTCCGAGACGGTTATTCGTATAGGCCTCGTTGTAAATATTCATGGCCACCGACTCGGTCGAGCCGAACGGGCCGCCTTTGGTCAGGGATAGGTTCAGGTCGAACATTTTGAATGACCAGGAGATCGCCAGGAACAAACATACCGTAACCGCCGGCATCACAAGCGGGATGATAATGGACCGCAGTACCTGCCCCCTGCTCGCCCCGTCGATTTCGGCAGCCTCCAGAATATCCTTTGGCACATTGTTAAGCGAGGAGATATAGATGACCATCAGGTACCCCGCCGTCTGCCATACGAAAACGATTACAATTGCCCAAAAGGCAGTTCCCTTTGTGCCGAGCCAAGGCAGGTTAAAGAATCCGAGGTTCGTGGCATTGCCGATCGCCGCAAACCCTTTGACAAAGATAAACTGCCAGATGAAACCGAGCAGCAGGCCGCCGATGACGTTTGGCATGAAGAAGATCGTCCGCAGCACGTTTCGTGTCTTCAAAGGCTTTGTCAAAAAGTACGCCAGAATAAATCCTAGAAGATTCGTAAGGATGACGCCAAGCACCGTAAACCGGGTCGTAAACCAGAAAGCATCTCGGAATTTATCATCGTTGGTAAAGATGGTAACAAAATTATCAAAGCCGACAAAATCGATTTTGCTTGACACGCCATTCCAGTTCGTGAAGGAATAATAAAGACCCAGGAGGAACGGAATGATCATGATGAGGATGAAAAATATGGTGGAAGGCCCTACGAAAAGAAACTGCTGCAGCAGCGCCGAAGATTTTTTTCGATTCATCCCTTGATCTCCCCTTTTCGTTAAGTTGTTGTATGATGTACAGCTATTATGCGGTAACCTGTAAACAATAAACACGGAGAATCATGAACCGTTAGGTGTAAAATATTGACCATACGCGCTTATGCCCATTCGATAATTCCGAGGTGATCCTTCATGAAATATCGCAGCATCCAGACCCGGCTGATCACGTTCATGCTCGCCGTCACGACCATTCCGCTCCTGCTCTCGTTAATGATCACGTTTACGCATACGCGCGAGTCCGTGAAGGAGCAGACGGTGAACGAAAATGTGCGGCTGATCTATCAAGGAGCGACCAATCTGATGAACTATCTGCGCGGCATCGACCGCGCGTCGCTGTCCGTTTATTCGGATCCCCATTTTTTGCGCAACCTTGCCCTGGATCCCGATAACCACCGGGTCGTAGCCGAGCTGTATGCAACCTTGCAGGCCATCCAAACGGGCACGCAGGACGTTCACCAGATTTATCTGCACAATCAATTGACGGGACAATCCACCCAGATATCCAGCAATCTGCCAAGAAGGGAATTCCGGCAGGCTCCGTACCGCAAAATAGAAGAGTTCGGCGAAGGCAATACAGCCATCGAGCCCGTCCATCAGGTGCATAGTTACGGGTTCCCTCCGCGGCCCGCGGACATCCTGGATTTTGAGGTGATCACCTTCTACCGATCCATCACCAACGTGCCTGCGCCGGACCAATATGCCCTCATGGCCATTGACGTGAAACTCGACAGTATCTTGGCCATATGCGATCAGCTGTATGCTAAAGGGGAAGAGGCGCTATACTTGATTGATAGCAGCGGCAGCATCATATACGGTCCGGATCCGCAGCAGAGAGGTCAAGCACTGGACGATCCTGAGCTTATGGACGTCATCGCTCAAGCGGAAAGAGGATATTATGACGGCGAGGATGCGATGATTGTCTATGAGAAGCTCGATTTGCCTTACGCACCCTGGACGCTCGTCAAGCAAATTCCGCACCAAACGCTGTACAAACATTCGACGGAATTAACGAGCATTAACGCGATTATTGCGATATTAGCGCTATTCATTGTCATATTCGGCACATTATGGATATCGATTCGAATCACAAAACCCATTAAACAGCTCACAACCTATATGAATCAGGTGAAAACCGGGCGGCTCGACGTGAATATTGACGTGACAAGCCCGGATGAGATCGGAATTCTGTCCCGACGCTTCCGAACGATGATGGATACCATCAACAACCTGATCCTGCGCGAGTACCGGCTGGAAATCGCCAATAAAACCAACCAGCTGAAGGCGCTTCAGGCCCAGATCGATCCGCATTTTCTATACAATACGCTCCAGTCCATCGGCACCTTGGCCCTGCAGCACAACGTGCCGAGGATCTATTCCCTGCTCTCTTCGCTGGCGAATATGATGCGCTACAATATGCGCAACAGCGAGGGCAAAGTGACGCTTCAGGATGAGATCAACCATGTGCGGCTGTACCTTGAGCTGCAGAAACAGCGGTTCCGCGATCAGCTGGAAATCATCTGGGATGTGGATCCGGAAAGCCTCACGACCCCGGTTCCGAAGATGATCCTGCAGCCGATCGTTGAGAATTATTTCAAGCATGGCATGAACACGCACGCCGGCGTCGGCCGCATCTCCATCTCCACCCGCATCGCGGAGGATGGCCGCTTGATCGTTGTCATTGAGAATAACGGGGCTTCCATCGAGGAGGCGGAGCTCGCCTCGATCCGCGGCAAACTTGAGACGGCCTTTCATCACCCTGACCGAAACGATGCCGGCAAAGATTCTATCGGGCTGTTGAACGTATACATGCGGTTGAACCTGTACTCCAACAATCATGCTGAATTAACCATAGAGAATGCAGAGCCCCACGGCGTCAAGGTAACGCTCGATATCAAACCACGGGAGAGTGAACACTAGAATGAGAGTATTGATCGTAGATGACGAACAGCACGTTCGGGAAGCTATAGGGCTTCTGGCAGACTGGGAACGGCATGGCATAACGGAGATCGACCAGGCCGCCGACGGCGAGGAAGCGGTAAGGCTAATCGAGGAGAAGAAACCGCAGATTGTCCTGACCGACATGCGGATGCCCCGCAAAAACGGACTTGAGCTGCTGACCTGGCTGCATGCCACGAAACCGGATATTAAAGTGCTTGTCATCAGCGGATACGATGATTTTGAATATGTGCGCCATACCATCCGTTCGGGAGGCATCGATTATATTCTCAAGCCCGTGGATCCGGACAGCTTGAACGAGGCGCTGGCCAAAGCGGTTGAAACCTGGCGGCTTGAGGAAGAGAAACGGCTGCATATGACCAATCAGACTATTGAAATGAATCAGATGACCCCATTCTATATGGACCGCCTGCTCTCGGATCTTGTGAACGGTTACGGCAGCCGGGAAAGCGTCGTCTCTCAATTGCGGAACCGGATGACGCTGCCCGAAACCGGCATGGCTTGCAACGTTGCCGTGCTCCGCGACGATCAATTTGACGAAGCTTTGCTGTCCAAATTCCGCAATAGGCGGCATCTGCTGTCCTTCACCCTCATCAACATTTGCAATGAGCTGTTGAAGGATCGCGGAGTAGCCTTCCGGCATATCGACAAGCCCGGAGAAATCATCCTGCTCGGTTGGAATCCACGTCTTCCCTTTAACGACCTGCTGGATCGAATCAATGACGGGTTCTTCTCCACCCTTCGCAGGCGGAGCCATTTCGGCGCCGCCGAAGCAGGCGCTTTTCCCCAAGATCTGCCCAAGGCTTATTCGACTGCAGTCCAAGCCCTGTGCAGCCGTAATTTACTGACTGGCAAGTCCCACATCCATCGTGAGCGCGCCGTCGAAAGCGAGGGCTCCCGTACCTTGCGGCTCTCCTCCTACGAGGAGGAATTCAAGCTGGCCGCGCTCAGCGGGAGCAAGGGGCGCATCGAGGCGGCCACGGCAGAGTGGCTGCAAGAGGTTCGCGAGAGGGATCTTGTTTCTCCCGAGCATCTGATGAGGTGGAATTCGGAATGGGACTGGATCCAGTATCACTGGACGGAAAATGAAGTGAAAAGCACGCAGGAGCCCGTCGAGGACGCTGAAATTTCGCAGGACCTTCCCTCCGCGCTCCCTTACAGCGAGGATGGCATGATTTGCTGGGACCGCTGGCGCGAACAGATCAGCGGAAGGCTTTACGCGGCATCCCGGGTCCTCACCCAGATCCATTCGAAGGACAGTCACATCATTCATGACATAGCCCAATATTTGGAGCAGCACTATCATGATGAGATTTCGCTGCAGCAGATCGCAGGCAAGTTTTTTCTTAGCAGGGAGTACATCTCCCGTAAATTCAAGCAGGAATTCGGCGTGACGTTATCGGATTTCCTCGGTCGGATTCGAATCGAGAAAGCCAAAACGCTGCTGCTCAATCCCCAAATTCGGATTGCCCAGATCGCGGAGATGGTCGGTTACCAGGACGAGAAATATTTTAGCAAAGTGTTCAAGAAGATGGAGGGTTTCACGCCGAACGAATATCGCAAGAAGCATATGAATTAAGGAAACGATAACCCCCTTTCTTTTGGCTGCTGGCTCGTTATCCATTCTTTTGGGTATATTCTATATAGTCAGTCCAGACTGATATCAGGAGGAGATTGTATGTACCGCACGAACCCGTACCGCTGGTGGAATCTGCTGTTTTTCCTCGGGGTTATCACCGTGAACGTGTTATCGGGCATGCTGCCGCTGGGCGGCAGAACGACCGGGGAGATATCGGATATGTATTATACGGCGATCACTCCCGCAGGGTATGCCTTTTCCATATGGTCCGTCATCTATGTGCTGCTGCTCTTTTTTGTCATCTACCAGCTGCGCCGCGACTCCGGAAACCGGGATTCCGTCAAATCCATCGGTCCATGGTTTATTCTCAGCTGCGTATTCAATATGTCCTGGCTTGTACTATGGCACTATTTGTATATTGAATGGTCTGTCGTTGTGATGTTATTGCTGCTGCTGACCCTATGGGTTCTATATGTGCGCACGCATGCGATAGACTATCCGACGCCCGGCGAGAGATTCTGCCTGAAGCTGCCGTTCAGCCTATATATCGGCTGGGTGTGCCCTGCCTTTATCGTCAATGTCGGGATCGTGTTCCAAAAGAATGGCTGGAGCCTCTTCGGGCTGCGCGAATCCGCTTTGGGTATCGCCCTGCTCTGCGTAGGCGCTTTACTCGCCATCCTGATCGGACTGCGATACCGGGACGGCATCGTACCGCTGGTCTTCACCTGGGCTTACATCGCCATCGCCGCCGAGCATCGGGAGACCGACAGTATTTTAATGACCGCCTTCGTGCTCTCGATTATCTTGTTTGTATTTGCCATATGGCTCTTCTTCACGCGCAATCGAAGACGATCCCGGTATTAAAGCCCGGATTCATCGGCTCGTTCTTCAGAATTTTCATCGAAAGGATTTGGAACAAGCAAAAGGAGCTTTGCCGACGCAGGCAAAGCTCCTTGTACGTTCATATCGTTTAATTCTTAACGGCTATAACCTCGATCTCTACCAATCCGTCCTTCGGCAGACGAGCAACCTCCACGGCACTGCGCGCAGGATACGGCTCGGAGAAGAAACTGCCGTACACTTCGTTCACCGCCGCGAAATCGTTCATATCCTTCAGGAATACCGTGGTTTTAACCACTTGATCCAGGCTTGTCCCGGCAGCTTCAAGGATTGCCTTGACATTGCTAAGCGAAAGCTTCGCTTGTTCCTGGACCCCTTCACCGAATTCTCCTGTTTCAGGATTCAATCCCAGCTGGCCTGAAGTATATACGAATCCGTTGATTTCTACAGCTTGGCTGTATGGTCCGATGGCTCCCGGGGCTTTGTCGGTCGATATGATATGTTTACTCATGATATATCACCCTTTCTATGTATTCCTATATGTGTACATTGTAATCCGCCGCGGGTTCTCTGGCAAATTTAATCAGCGGTCTCGCCTAGAACATGCATCACTTCATTGGTGTATACATGATGGCCTTTCATATCCGTTAGACCGATGTTCACCATGGACCTGGCGACCTTCTGCGCCGGAATGGCCCGGTATGGGGCAAGCTTCGGACCCCTGAATGCAAAGTCGAGGGAAGTCATTAGAAGCGAAGCCGCCCGCTCCCCAAACCGCCGTTCGGGCCTCTCCCCCAGCAATAACGACGGTCTGAACAGATGCAGCCCCCGGAAACCGATTCCGGCCAACCGTTCTTCAACCTCTCCCTTTGTGCGAAGATAGAAATTACGAACCTTCGGATTGGCGCCTACGGAGCTGACCGCCATAAATTGCCTCACTCCGTTCTGCTTGGCCAGCTCTGCCGTCTTGATGACATAGTCCACATCCACTTTACGGAACTGCTGCTGGGACCCCGCTTTCCTGATTGTGGTCCCCAGACAGCAATACACACTATGGACGCCGGAAAAAGCGTCGCCGTATCTTTCCAGCTGGTCCCACTCCACCAGGATGGGCAGCAGCTTGGGATGCGTGACCTCCGTGAGTCTTCGCACCAGCACGCGCACCTCATCAAGCTCCCCGCGGCCCAGCAGCTCGTCGGTTACCGAACGCCCCACAAGCCCCGTGGCCCCGACTACGAGTGCAACCTTTCCCAACGAAACCCCTCCTTTTCGTTCATCATATGAAATATCCATGACATGAAAGACATCGGCTGCCTGCCGTTCTTCTAAGCGGAACGAAGCACTCTCCGCCCCACCGTCAAAGCAATCAGTACCATCAACACGCCCACCGCGGTTTGAAAACCATATCGGGATACCCAGTCGGGCGCATGTGCAATCCCTTTGAAAATGAGACCGCCCAGCATGGGACCGAGAAAAGAGGCAAACCCCGTGATGGAGGAGTATACGGCAATGAACATCGGCCGTTCGCTTTTCGGCGTATCTCCGATCATGAAGTTAAAGGCAAGCTGGTTAAAGCCGCCTACGCCGGCACCAAGCAGCATATGCGATAACAGCAGCACCGGAATTACGGGCAGGACGGACAGCAAGCCCCATGTCAAGCACGACCCCGCAATCAGCGGCAATGTCCAATAGAGCAAGGTTCTGTTGCTGAAACGCGCATTCAAATTTCCCCATACATAGAAACCGATCATCATGATCACGGTCTGCGCAACGGTCATGATGGATACGATCGAATACGAAATATGCAGAACGTCCAGCATGGCGTACGAGTAGAGCGGAACAATCAACGTCTGCAGAAAGAGCCAACCAGCCAGAAACAGCGTAGATTTGATAAACGTGGTATCCGACAGCGGCTTGCGGATCATCGCCCTGAACTGACGCTCGCTCGAATGCTCGAAGGGAGGATCAGGATACAAGAAGAACATGGATAAGTTCGCAGCGATGGCAATCCAAGAAATCATAAACAGAATCAGGAAGCCCCCGCCGCCGGGATAACGGTCCAGGATGATCCCGCCAACAAACAGGGTCAGGGCTCCGAGCGCATTCAGGATGGTATTGCGTATGCCGAAATAACGTCCCCGCACTTTGGCCGGCACCATGTCGCTAATCAGCGAGGTCCACAGCATGCCGGATACGGTATTGGCAATAAAGGCGCCCATATAAAGGATCATAAACACCGGAACCCACCATCGTTCCGGAAAAATAAACGGGATCAGGCCCGTAGCCCCCCACAACATGCGGTGCATAAAGGTAAACACAATCATTGCTTTCTTTCGGTACTGCAAGCGCTGGATCAGGTACGCAACCAGAATCTGAAGCACGTTGAACAGCGTGGTGACGGCCAGAACAAAACCAACCTCACTGGATTCCGCGCCTAAGTACAATAAGTACCCTGTCAAAAAGGGGCCGCCCAGCAGCGTCTGCAAAATGATCGCCGGAACCCCTTCCCATGTGGCCGTCATCAAATGTTTGCGTTGATGCGAAACCTGTTTGCGCGGCTTGTGAATAACCTGGACAGCCTTGATGTTGATACACTCCTTCGATGTCTTCAAATGGGCTGATCAAACTTCCTTTTGACCTCATTCTACACCGCATCGGACCCAAGTCAATATGACTTTTGAAATATAAAACTCACATGAATTTCTCATTGCATATTACCTGGACAGACAGGCTTAAAAAGTCAAAAAAAAGAGCGCAAATCAGGCTCGATTTGCACTCTTTCTCCATGCGGTTATGAAACTGGCCAGCGGTTTCCATTCCCTGCCGAGCCAGCCGGAGGACTCGGAAGATTCTTCCGCCATGAAGCCCGCGGCGGGCGCTGCCGCCTGCTGACTGTCCGTGACAGGGAGAATCTCCTCGTTCGTCATCTCATAGTATCCCAAATGATAGGTGCTGACCATGTCTCCGTGTAAGGTAAACACCTTGCCGTCACGAATATCGATCACCTTGCCGGTCACAACACGGGATCCCAACATGATTCGTACTGCCTCCCTTATCGTCTTGTGGACTAGTCGCGGTATCTTGCACTCCAATCCGTATATTCGCGCTCCGCCGCGTCCTTCGTATGCCCGTAGCGTTCCTGCAGCTTGCCAACCAATTTATCTTTCTCGCCGTCGATCACATCAAGATCGTCATCCGTCAATTTGCCCCATTGCTTCTTCGCTTCACCCTTCATCTGCTTCCATTTCCCCTTAAATACGTTGCTATCCATAAATATCAGCTCCTCTTAGCGTAATGGATGATGAATTGTATCATTGCCTGTACTTGTGTATACCCGTCAGGAGTTTCTCTGAATCCTGGCAAACGATGACAACGGGGAGTTTCCGCTCTCGAACCATACCTCAAAGTGACGCATGCAAAAAGCTGCCGCCGTGGACTTCAACCATCCGCGGCAGCAGCTTGGATTGTACAGAGATATCCATTTTCATAGCATAAGGCAGAAATTAAACTTCCCTATCAGCCTTTCAGTTTGATGACGGCTCCCTCCCTTTCCCTCTCCTTATCCTTCTCCTCCTCTTTATCCTCGCCAACCAGCTCTCTGGCGGAGGCTTTGAATTCGGACAATGTGCGGCCCACCGCCCGGCCGAGCTCGGGCAGCTTGGAAGGGCCGAACAGAATGAGCACGACTATCAAGATCATCATCAATCCGACGAAACCGACATTTTGGAACATAGAACCCAACTCCTTTAATATGTGATGGTAACGGTTCATGTTGAAAGCCAGCGGCTATTCGATCCGCCGCTTCGCGAAACGAGGACAACTTACTTTTTCTTATCCTTATTCGGGTATACGGCTACGGCCTCAATCTCAATCAACCAATCGGCATTCACAAGACCGGCTACCCCCACGGTGGAACGCGCAGGCTTAACCGGATTCTCCTTCGTATTAAAGAATTGGGCGTATGCGTCAAACCAGCCGGTATAATCAAAGGTCCCGTTCTTCGCTGCATCCGGGGTCAAGTACACTCTCAAATAGACGACATCCTTCATCGTCAATCCCTGCTCCTTCAGCTGCTTCTCGATTTCCTTCAGGATGCCGATCCCCTGGTTTTTCGTATCGCCATAGCGTTCATAAACCGTTTTGCCGTCTTTGTTCAACAATGGCGGAACCGTCCCGCTCGTATAGAGATAAGAGGAACCCTCCGGCACGACTACCCCGCTGGAGATCGAGGATGTAGGACTGCCGTAAAATTGGGGGGCCGGCAAAGCTTTGGCCGGCTTCTTATGGGCAGAAGCACCGTCGGCATATGCGGTTACGCTTACGGCACTGAACAGCATGGCGAGTGCCAGGAACGTCTTCAGTTTATTTTTCATGGGTTATGGACTCCCTTCTCCATTATGATTTCATGACGCGTTGATGGATATCGGTTACGACCTCGCGGGCGGACTCGATGGCGCCTGCCTGCCAGGCCGTAATGTAGCTTATATGCTCCCCTGCCAGGTAAATGCGGTTATCCGGCTTGCAGAGGGTCGGGTAGTAGGTTTTCCTATCATTGGCGGAATAGGATACCCAGCCACCCTCCTGGTATTGGGTCTTCTTCCAGTCGATCGAGAAGGAGGCCTCGAACTCCTTCGGATACTGCGGATGGATCTTGGCCCCCTGCGTCAATGCCAGTTTCTCGCGCTCGGCATACGACATGCTGCCGAGTTTATCGGCGATGCCCCCGTACGCATAATAGCCGAGCAGGATCCCCTTCTTCCCGAAATAGTCTGTCGGCGGATAGTAGATTTGCGTAATGTCCATATTCGTCAAGCTGCTGCCGCCGTACAGATACTCGTCTTCTTCCCAGAAACGGCGCTTGAACTGCAAACCGATTTTACCTGCGGAGGCGTAGCCCACGCTGCCGATGGCTTTGGACATCTCCGGCGAGAAGTCGGCCGGGATCTTCTTCAATACCGTCAGCGGTATGGTGCAGATGCAGTAATCCCCGCGAACTTCCTGGTCTCTGCCGGAATGGCCGTCCGCATACACAATCCGCACGCCGGAGGAGGACTGGCGAATTTCTTTTACCTCGGCCCGGTACTTGATCCGGCTGCCTACCCGTTTCTCGAATGCCTTGACGATGGCGTCCATGCCGCCTATGGGGTGAAACATCATCATCTGCTGGTCGTAACCGTATTCGTTGCTGAAATATTTGCCGAAGCCGGAATTGATGATGGCCTTCAAATCGAACGGATCGCGGAGAACGCCGGCATCCAGTCGGCTTCCCGGTTCATCCTTATACCCGCCGCGCTCCGATCCCTTGTAGAACAGGTCCGGATTCAGATCGCCTTCGGCCTTCAGATAATCCACCAGCTTCAGCTTCTCTTCCGCCGTCAGCGGCAGATCCAGCGCATTTTGATTCACGGCTTTGGCCAGCATCTCGGCCACGTAACCGCGTACGTCGGCTTTGGCTGCACGCTTGGGGACGCGCTGTCCGGACAAAGCCCCCACGTTCTCGTTATAGTAATAGCCGCTCTCGTTCACGTTGTTGAAGGGCTCGATGGCTACGCCAAACTTCTTGCAATAATCCAGCGTAACGTGAAACTGCGGAATCCGCATCGGGCCTGCATTAAAATACAGTCCGTTATCAAAACGGGAAGTCTGACGGCCGGATCCGATCTCCGACACGGAGGTTCCTTTGCGGATCGTCCAGTTACGCCCGCCGGCAAAGCTCTTTGCCTCCAATATCGTGCAGTCGTAACCTGCCAGACCAAGCTCATACGCTGCCGTCAGGCCCGCGATCCCTGCGCCGAGAATAACGATCTTCTTGCCGCCCCGGCCGCTGAGATGCAGGTCATACTTTCCGGGTGGGGTATATTCCGCGGCTTTCAACGTTTCCGGCGTAAGGAGCCCCATCGTACCCATCAAGCTGAAGACGGCGACAGATCCGCCCACCTTGCCAACGGTCGTCAGAAATTGTCTCCGGGTCATCTCTTTTGGTTGTTCTTTTGTAGCCACCCTCGTTCACTCCTTCGCTAGTTTGGGATTGGATTGGATTCATGAGCCGATCTTAGCAGAGAAAACAAAGTTTGACTTAAATCTTGTTAGAATTCCTCACACAGTTTTTTTATTTTTTGAAAAATGATTGCTTTTTCACTTTCTTTTTCATAAAATCATGTCATAAATCCTTCCAAAAAGGAATGGATTCACCCAAATTATTACCGTTTTATCTTCTTTGGTTTTAATCCCAAGCCATTAACAAAGCTCAGGGTTAACAATACTTACATAGGAGGTAAAGAGCATGGAGAGTAAGGTGATGAGTATTGGGGTTGTTTGCGAACTGACCGGATTGACCGAAAGGCAAATCCGGTATTACGAGGAACGCAAGCTCATATTTCCGGAGCGTACGAAGGGAGGAAACCGCAGATATTCTTTTGAGGATGTGAAGAGCATTCAGGAAATCCATCAAAAAATGCAGGAGGGATTTAATACGTTTGAACTGAAGGAATTGAATAAATCGAAAAAACAGCGCTGCACGCCGATCTTCCGATGATGACCAAAGGAGTGACGAAGTCTATGGAGTTCAAGAATACCATGACGCTGCTCGAGCACATCGCCGAACTTAGAAAGCGAATCCTTCTGGTAGCCGCCGTCTTTCTCCTAAGCATGGCGGCAGGCCTGTTCGCCGCACCCCATGTGTTATCCATGTTAAAGCACCATTCACCCGCCTTTCAGGTAACCTGGAACGTATTCTCGCCCTGGGACGGTCTCCGCATCTATATGAGCATCAGCATCGTATTGTCTCTGCTTCCTACCTTGCCGTTCGCCCTGCATCAAATCTGGCTGTTTGTCAATCAGGGACTGAACGGCCGCGAGCAGAAAGCGGCCCTTCGGTTTATCCCCTTCTCTGCGTTATGTTTTCTCATAGGGGTCGCGTTTGCGTACTTTGTCGTTTTTCCGATGAGCCTCGCTTTTACGACGGGAATCAACAGTCAGATGGACCTCGTCGAGACGTACGGCGTCGCCCAGTACTTCGGTTTCATGTTCAATATCATCATCCCGCTGTCTCTTGCCTTCGAGCTGCCTGTCATCGTCCTGTTTCTGACGCGAATAGGGATATTAAGCCCGGCTATCCTGCATACCATGAGGCGCTACGCCTACGTCGTTTTGGTTATCGTTGCGGCGCTGATCTCGCCGCCTGACCTCGTATCGCACCTAATGGTTGCCGTCCCGCTCATCGGTCTATATGAAATCAGCACATGGCTGGCAGGCTGGATGCATCGCAAGGGAAGCATGCAGAGCATGAAGAAGGTACGGAAATCGATACGGCTCACCAGATGATCTGATATCCTTGTTTTTTTCTGTCGGCTCCTGTAAGGAATCAGCATGATAAACGTGCTGGACTGCAGCATTTGGCAGCATGTAGACGACATACCCGCAAGTAAGAGGCCGTATACCTGCACAGGTACGGCCTCTTACTTGCTCATCAAAGAATCCGTGCAGCTGCGTTCCTTGGCCGGTCCCCCGCTAACGGATCGTAATGACCTTCTTCTCCGCTTTCATATATTTCACGAACATGCCCGCATAATCGGGATCCCACTGGGTTCCCCTACCAGCTTCCAATATGCTCAACGCATCCGCGGATTTCATGCCGCTGCGGTACGGCCGATCCGACGTCATGGCATCATAGGCATCGGCCACCGCAATAATCCTGCCGAACAGCGGAATTTCCTTTCCCTTCAGCCCGTCAGGGTACCCGCCTCCGTCATAGCGCTCATGGTGGGAGCGCACCCCCTCCAGGTAAGGAGCCATCGCATCGGCAGGCTCGATTTGCAGCAGAATGTTCTCCCCTTGCGCCGGATGGGCCTTTACCTGATCGAACTCCTCTGCCGTCAGTTTCCCTTCCTTCAGCAAAATGTTGTCCCTGACCCCGATCTTGCCGATATCATGCAGCAATGCCGTCTTATGCAAAAGATCAACCTGCTCTTCGCTTAGTCCGGCCAGACGGCCGATCAACACCGAATATTCCGCTACCCGAAGCGAATGGCCGGCCGTGTAAGGATCTCTGGCATCCAGCGCCGCTGCCAAAGCGGCAAAATAACTGTCCAGCAGCTTGCGGTTCCGTTCCTCGCGCACCTGCAGCCCGCGGACCATCATATTAAAACCCGCGATCAAATTGGAAAATTCATCGGAGTAGAGATTGGAGGTCTGAATCAGACGGCCCTCCTTGATCTCATTCATCGCCCGGTACAGCTGACGGATGGGACGCTGCAAATCCTGGGTCAAGAGCCAGGCGCCGATATAAGCAAATCCGACCCCAAGCAGCAATATAAATCCGGCCCAGCCCCAATACTGCTGGGCTACAATCTGACTAAGCCCCTCCAACCGGATCTGCACGGCCAAACTGAACAGAAATAGCGGAAAGGTGCCGATCAGCATCGTACTCAACAGAAATTTCGTCCGAATCGCCATGAACACATGGCCTTCAAGAGAGAAATCCACGCCATAACGCGACAGCGCCTGCCGCCGAACTTCCTTGATCAAAGGGCGAATGGCGGCTATGGTGAGGAAAAATTCGATCATGGCATGACAGCTGGCCAGCAGGACCGCCCCCAGGCAAGCCAGCCATATGTAGAACGGCGGGAAATTCAGCTTCCCCTGCTCCATCATCCAAACGGTAAGCAGAATGGCCGGAAGCGATAAACCGAGCAGATGCGGTCCGAATATGCGATATACCGCCAAACGCGGCATACGGTGAATGCTCAAATACGCTTTTTCCAACGTTTCCAAATCCGTATGGCCTTCATCAAATCCCGCGTGAATCGGCCGTAAATGGCGAAGAAAGACCGTCAGCTCCGATGCGACCATTACCATGAACGAAATGGCCAATATGAGCATTAGACGCACGCCTTCCCGGGCGGGAATCTCGAGGGTCGTTACCATTAATACGCCACCCACAACAAGCACAGCTGCAATGGACCCGATCATATAGTTCCGGATTAGCTGTTTAAGAAAAGACTTATACAGTTGCATGGAACGCCTACTTTCATTAAACGGATAATAAACATCGGCAAGGCATATGCGATCCGAACGTATTCGACATGATGCTACAAGTTTAAGAGCTCGGCAGCAGAATTTGCAAGAAAAAACTGTTAATATGAATATCGTAGGATTTCAGGAAAAAATCAAGCGTTTTTGCATATCATTCTAATATTCGTTTGAATATCTTTGCTTATTACATGCAGTTGTGCTATAATAATTAATTGTTACACGAAGTTTAACCCCGTAAGTTCCTCGAAACATGGTTATTTACATCTCTGTTGAAGTGCAAATTCCTATTTTATGACCCTAAAAGTATGAGTTTTATGGAACGGTTTTCTGATTCACACTGGAGCGGTCATCGGAGCCGCAAGGACGAAAGAGAGGCAGGGCTTTTGTCGTTTTAGAAGCAAAGATTCTTGAAGAAACTTCAAATACGGAACCGACTGTGCAGCCGTAATGGCGTCAGGGGTTAAATTTTATAAGCGCTCTTAAGCGCATAATGAAGGACTCGGCCTTTGCCGGGTCCTTTTTCCATGGATACGTCGCCATTTCGATTCTTCGAATCCCAAAAGACCAGTGACAGCCGCCTAAACGGCTGCATATGATACCGGAGACGATCAGTATTCGGAAGGAGCGTGCAGTTTTGAAGAAAAAGAAAAAAAACTCGTCAACATCTTCTAACCAACCCTTCAGAGTTGACCCTAGTACCAGGGAACTCGACCTGTTGGGGCGGGGTAATGGACGCAGTCCTGAGAAAGAAAAAGAAAAAGAAACAGAACAAGATAAAGAAGCCCGCATTCTTTCAACATTACCCCTCGCGGATCCCGAAGAGGATCTCATCGGCATTTTCGAATTAAGGCAGCAAGAAAGAGAAGAAGTCATCAAACCCGTAATATCAGACGAAGCTATTTCTGTATCAACAGAGGTTACTGCATTTTCTGATGCCGTGACGGTAAATTCCGACTCCGCCGCGGCAGCAACTGACTCCACAGCATTATCTTCTACGGATTCCGTGACACTGTCTTCTACGGATTCCGTGACACTGTCTTCTGCAGATTCTTCCATGACACTGTCTTCTGACCATTTGACGCTATCTTCCGATCCTCTGCCTAACACGGAAATCGAGCCGGAGCAGTTGATTCTTGAAAAGGAAATGCCAGAAATTAAGGGAGCATTTATATTTACAGAGGACATAGGTGAATATGCCATAACCGAGAACCGGATCGCCTCCAAGTCGGTTACGGCTTCCAAGCTTGCTCGTGGAGCGGTCGGTCCCGAAGCACTGCAAGACTATAGCGTTTCCAGCCTTCATCTTGCAGACGAAGCCGTGACCTCAAGCAAAATTGCTCCATTGTCGGTCACGGGCGAGCATCTCATGGATGGAATCTTATCGACGCGCAAATTCAGGGACGGCTCGGTCAACGCAAGCAAAATCAAGGATGGCAGCATAACCACCCAAAAGCTGGCGGACCATGCCGTTGAAGGGAAGAAAATAGCCGACGGAGCTATTACAGCAAGGCACCTTGAGCAGCTGCTCGTATCGACGGAGCTGCTGGACGACCAATCTGTCATTGGGGAAAAAATCGCATCAAGCGCCGTAGAAACCCGGCATATATCCAATGAGGCGATTCACACTTCCAAGCTTGCCGACAATGCCGTCACGTCATCCAAAATCCGCGATGGCGCCATCACCGGAAACAAAATAGCGGATAGCGCCGTAGACGGCTCCCATATACAGCAGAAATCCATTAACAGCGACCATATCGTCAGCAGGGCCGTGACATCGGAGCATATTGCCAAGGGAAGCATCGGCCCCGACCAAATTGCTATTAGAGGCATTGGCGCCGACCATATTCAGAATGGAACGCTTGGCGCCCGCCATCTGGAAGACGGTGCAATAGGGCCTGATCAGATTCAGCCTGGTTCCATCGGTCCCGAGCAGATCGACATCAGCGCCGTGTCCACCCGTCACTTGAGCGATTCCAGTATAACGAGCTCCAAACTTGCCGATCAGTCAGTCCATACAGCCAAACTGGTCGAGCAGGCTGTTACGGCCTCAAAAATTGCCGATCAGAGTGTTCTCCCGAGTAAGATTGCCAATGAAGCTGTACAAACCCGTCATTTGGCTAAAGGAGCGGTAGAATCATCCCAAATCGCTTCGGAGGCTGTTCAAGCCCGGCATCTCTCTCAAGATGCAGTGAAAGCAAAACATATCGCAATCGGCAGCATCTTGCCACAGCACTTTGCTCCTGAAAGCGTGCTTGGTGCGGCAATCCATTCCAGAACGATTGGAGAGCAGCACATGGCGGACCGTTCCATCGCAAGACAGCATCTTCAGCGAGAATCGGTTGGGGAAGAACAGCTCGCACCCGAAAGTGTAACGGGCAGCAAGCTGGCGTTGGGCTCGGTTGGCGGCAGCATCATTAGGCAGAGTGGCGTGACTTCCAGCAATATCGCAAGCCAATCCATTCTGCAGCAGCATCTGGCTGCGGACAGCGTCGGAGCACATGCCATACAAGACGGGGCGATCCAATCATCGCATTTGACCAACGGCTCGGTTGCCAGCTGCCATTTACAGACCGAGAGCGTAGGAACAGAAGCGCTTGGACGCGGAGCGGTAACGAGCGACAAAATTGCCGAAGGCAGCGTAATCGAATCCTCTATCGGCGAAGGGGTTATTGCACCTCGGCATCTGGCAGACCATGCTGTAACGTCCCTGAAACTGTCGCCGGAAAGCGTGTCGACCGACAAGCTGGTGGATCTTTCCGTTACGTCGTCCAAACTTGCCGAAGGCAGCATCACTGGTGACAAAATAGCATCCCAAGCCATCCGTTCCACCCACCTGTCAACCCATTCCGTCGCCAAGGAAGCCATTCAGAATGGAGCCGTTACCTCAGACAAAATTGCCCAGCAGGCGGTTGAGGGAGTGCATCTTGGACTGGAATCCATTTTGGGCAAACATATCACCCAGGAAGCCATCCACGGCTACCACTTGAAAAAGAAGTCCATTACGTTAAACCATTTGGCTGACGAGAGCCGATCGCCCGATATGCTGTTTGCCGACGGAAGCATTCCAGGAGCGAAGCTTGAATCGCAATCGATTACGGAAGACCACCTCACCCCTTCATCTGTATCGGGGACCGCATTGAAAACAAACGCCGTTAGCGGAGAAAAAATCAAACCGCTCTCCATCTCGGCAGTTCATCTGCAAGAAGCGAGCGTCCTTTCGGACCATCTTGGTTTGGAAGTGGTCAAATCACAGCATATTGAGGATATCGCTGTAACCGATCGGCATATTGCGTCAGGCTCGATCAGCGCAAAGCATATCCAGAACGAAAGCATTGAATCGTCGCACATCGAGAACGGTGCCGTTCTTTCCGAGCATATTGCCGGAGAATCGATCCATGGAAACCATCTCAGTGAAGGGGCTGTGGCATCCAAGCATATAGAATTATTCTCTATTCAAAGTCACCATCTCGCCCCTTACTCCGTCAACATGGCCCATCTGGCGGATCAGTCTGTCGGCCATGTCCACTTGCAACCGGATAGTGTGGGAGTCGATCAGTTGCAGCCAGGGTCCGTCAAATCAAGACAATTGGCAGAAGGTGCCGTGCTTCCCCATCATTTGCAGACGCACAGCATCAACGCGAAGCATATTGAAGCCGGTGCGATTACAACGGAGCTTATTCAGGATCACGGGGTTACGGGAGCAAAAATTGCTCATGGAACGATCACCGGCTCAAACATTGCGGCAGGTTCTCTGAACGGCTCGAAAATAGCGGAGGGCTCTATTGAAAGCCGGCATCTCGGTCCGGACGCCTTTGATAACTTCAACCTGGCTAACGGCTCCGTTACGGGGAGCCAAATCGCCAAGGAAACCATCACGGGTGCGAACATTGCGGCTGGTGCTTTGAACGGGTCCCAGATTGCCAAGGGCTCTATCGAAAGCAAGCACCTCGCTCCGGACGCTTTTGATAACTTCACTTTAGCCGAAAACTCTGTAACAGGAAGTCAAATTGCTGGGGGAACCATCACCGGCGCGAACATCGCCGACGGCTCCTTAGACGGATCGCAGATTGCCGAAGGCTCCATCGAGAGCAAGCACCTCGCACCGGATGCTTTCGACAACTTCACCTTAGGAAAGGGTTCTGTTACGGGAAGTCAAATTGCTGAAGGTACCATCACGGGCGCGAACGTCGCCGATGGGTCCCTGAAAGGTTCGAAGATCGCCGAAGGCTCCATTGAAAGCCGCCACCTCGGTCCGGACGCTTTTGATAACTTCACCCTGGCCGGCGGATCTGTATCCGGAAGGCAAATCGCTAAGGGGACCATCACGGGCGCGAACGTAGCCGACGGTTCCTTGAACGGGGCGCAGATTGCCGAGGGATCCATCGAAAGCAAGCACCTTGCACCGAATGCTTTTGACAACTTCACCTTAGACGAGGGCTCTGTTACGGGAAATCAAATCGCTGAGGGAACCATCACCGGCGCGAACGTAGCCGACGGCTCCTTGAACGGGGCGCAGATTGCCGAGGGCTCTATCGAAAGCAAGCACCTTGGACCCGACGCTTTTGCTAACTTCACCCTGGCCGGCGGATCTGTATCCGGAAGACAAATCGCTAAGGGAACCATCACGGGCGCGAACGTAGCCGACGGCTCACTGAACGGGGAGCAGATTGCCGAGGGATCCATTGAGAGCAAGCACCTCGCACCGGATGCCTTTGACAACTTCACCCTGGCCGATGGTTCAGTAACAGGAAGCCAGATCGCTGAAGGGACTATCACTGGCGCGAACGTGGCCGAGGGGTCCTTGAATGGTTCCCTGATCGCCGAGGGATCCATCGAGAGTAAACACCTTGGACCGGATGCTTTTGATAACTTCACCTTAGCTGACGGCTCTGTTACAGGAAGCCAAATCGCTGAAGGCACTATCACTGGCGCGAATGTGGCCGACGGGTCCTTGTACGGTTCCCAGATTGCAGATGGATCCATCGAGAGTAAACACCTTGGACCGGATGCTTTTGACAACTTCACCCTGGCCGATGGTTCAGTAACAGGAAGCCAAATTGCTGAAGGGACTATCACCGGCGCGAACGTGGCCGAGGGATCCTTGAACGGCTCCCAGATTGCAGAGGGCTCCATCGAGAGCCGGCACCTTGGACCGGATGCTTTTGACAACTTCACCCTGGCCGAGGGGTCCATTGAGAGCAAACACCTCGCACCCGATGCCTTTGACAACTTCACCCTGGCTGACGGCTCTGTTATAGGAAGCCAGATCGCTGAAGGTACTATCACTGGCGCGAATGTGGCCGACGGGTCCTTGAACGGCTCACAAATCGCCGAGGGATCCATCGAGAGCCGACACCTTGGACCGGATGCCTTTGATAACTTTACCCTGGCTGACGGTTCTGTTACAGGAAGCCAAATCGCTGCAGGGACTATCACCGGCGCGAACGTCGCTGAGGGTTCCTTGAACGGCTCCCTGATCGCCGAGGGATCCATCGAGAGCCGGCACCTTGGTCCGAATGCCTTTGATAACTTCACCTTGGCCGAGGGATCTGTTACCGGAAACCAAATCGCTGACGGGACCATCGAGAGAAGACATCTTAGACCGGACGCTTTTGATACCTTTACACTCGCTGACGGCAGCATTGACGGCGACAAATTAGGCAAGTCGGCTGTCGCTAGCGTTCATATTTCCGACGGGGCTGTAACCGGCCAGCAATTGGCTGAATCAGCAGTCACTGCACAGCATCTGGCCTTCACGCCGGTGCGCAGCTCAAGCGGGAAGCCGAAACTTCAGCAATTTGGAATGACCCCCTTTGTATTGACAGGGGCCGGCACTCAGACCGAGGTGACCGTCCTATTCGATGAACCTTATGCCGGCATTAACTATGTTATCGTGGGGATGAGCAACAATCCTGGCTTCCAGATCTCACTGAAATCCCAGCGCGAGGATGCAGCAGTTCTGGAAGTGATCCGCCAGCCGAATTGCAGCCTTTCCTACGGCTTCGTGTCCTGGATTGCCCTTGGCCCTTCACTGTAACCAGAATATCAAGCCCAAAAACGGCTCTCCTATAGCGATAGGAGAGCCGTTTACACGTTATTCATGCCATCGTCATTCTAATGAATCGCATACTCTACCAGCCTATGTTTCCGAAGGAAAAGGGCGTGGATTGTTTCAAATACGGCTTACGAAATTAAAGCCTTGCATAAGGATATGGATGAAACGCCTGTTCATAACGCGAGTCCCCGTAGTATTCAAAATAAAAAAGACGAGCTTAACGCTCGCCTTTTTTATTTTCGAAATTGTCTGCATGTATGAAACTTGCAGTCATCAAGTCCGGCGGGAGGATGAACCTATATGCCAATTATACCGCGCGTCCTCCTCCTTGTGCTGCGCTTTCCCCTGCCCCCGGCCACCTCGTTCGTATGATTGCAGCGTAACAGCCCGAGATGAACAACACCGCAGCTGCAATGATATACGTAGTCCGGACGCCGTATTCGTCGGTGATGAACCCGAACAGCAGCGTGGATAGGCCAAATACCAGCGAAACCATCGCGCTTTGAGCCGCGTACACCTTCGGCAACAGATGAACGGATACGTCTCGCTGCAGAGTGGTCTGCAGCGAGACGGATTTCAGCTGTTCAAAAACGCCGAAGCCTGCCGAGAACATAAGGGCCAGCCAAGGCACCGAGGTCAATCCAAAACCGAGCGTCATCAGACTGATGCCGAAGGAAGAGCAGATGACGAACTTGCGAATATTGCGGTCGATCAGCTCCGCGCCTCTCATTCCGAACAGTCCGCCCAGCATGAGTCCCAGGAAAAAGCTTGCGTTGATATATCCCCACCACGCCTCCTCCCTGTGGAGCACATCAGCCACGTACACGTAGATGATCGCTGCGATCCAGATCACGCCTGCCATCGTCTCCAATACATAAATCACATGAATCGCCCGAAGGGAAGGCTGCTTCCAAATGAGTGCCCAGCCTTCTTGAATGGAGCGCCCTTTCGAAACGCGCGTCTTCTCTTTCGGTTCCGGGGCGGCTTCATGCCGATCCTCTATAAGTTTCATGAAGACTGCCGCTGCCAGGGACAGCGCAAAGGTCAGTCCTATCACGCTGCTTCCGCCCATGACTGCGACCAGCAATCCCCCAACGGCCCAGCCTCCCAGTTGGATCATCTGATCCACGATGGCAACAAAGCTGTTCGCTTTCGTTAACTCGGCGGCATCCACCAGACGCGGCAGCATGGCATGGCTGGCAGGTGCAGCCCAGCCATCGAGCAAGGAGATGAGAAATACGAATCCGAGAATCGCATAAACCGTCGCCTCCTGCTCTCCCAGTGCATAGCAGGTTACCATCAACAGGAACAGCACGACCGTTTTTCCGATCTGAGACGAAACAAGCAGCGACTTGAGGCTGTATTTGTCCATTAAAACGGGCGCAAAGCTCCCGCTTATAAACCGTGCCGTCGTCGTAATGAAAGGGATCATGGCCATCAACATGGCGGATCCCGTAATCCCATGGATCATAGCCATCAGGCCGACAATGTAAAATAAATCGCCGCTATTGGCGAGCGCCTGGCCTATCCAGAGATATCGAAAGGATTTCCGTTTCATCTTTCTACCCCAATTCTGTATTTAGTTGTGCGGGTTGGGTAGAAAAACCTACATGTTCTGGCCTCCGTTCATTTCATATGACTCATATAGTAACATGCTTCATGTCTTCTGTTAAGCTGCTCGGTATTTTTCAATCCCTCCTCATTTCAGCCTTGGATTCGCACATACGGCGTAATCGGCCTGGTATATCCCTCCATTCGTCTATTTTTTATCCCGGGCTAAAACTATTTGGCCCTCTCCACGGTCTAATGATCAGTCAAGCGCACTCAAGTACTTGAGTTGATCCCATCAATCCGGCCAATAAATGAACAGATCAACGAATTCGTGCCATGACATGTATACTAGTGCTAGTAGTTAGGAGTGAGTGAACTGAGAGCGAAAGAATCGAAGCAACAACAGTTCAGCGAACATATCGAGAAATGCAAGAACAAGTTATACCGGGTGGCCTATTGCTATGTCAAAAACGAGCAGGAAGCACTGGACATCGTCTCGGAAGCGACCTATAAGGGATACCTCGCTTATGAGCGGATGAACGCGCCGCAGTATTTTGATTCTTGGATGACCCGGATCGTCATTAACGCTGCCATCGACCATCTCGGTCGCAAGAAGCGGTTTACCTATATGGAAGACCAGGCCCAGGACTACGCGGCTGCAGAGCATGGGGTCCCGCTGGAGGAGAAAATGGATCTGTACGATGCGCTGGACAAACTGCCGCCGGAGGAGAAAACCTACATGATTTTGAAGTTTTTTGAGGACCTGCGCTTTAGGGAAATGGCGGATGTGCTGTCATTGCCCGAGAACACCGTCAAAACCAGGTTTTATCGCATTATCGGAAAATTGAAATCTTATTTAATCGAGGGAGAGGTCGATAGCCTATGACAGGAAAAGAACGCTACGAACACATTGAAATTCCCGCTCAGTTAACAGGCGTTATAGATGCTGCGCAGAAAAAGGCGGCCACCCGTAAACGATCCAGACGCATGATGAGGTATTCTTCCGTTGTTGCAGCGGCCGCTGCCCTGCTCTTCGTGGTCAATATCCCAACGGTAGCCAATGCCTTATCCAAAGTACCCGTGGTGGGCAGCATCGTTCAGGTGCTGCAATTCGGGGGCGGCGGTGAGCGGACCGACGGCGTTACCGTAGGAACGGAAGCTTCCGAGGATGTATTCAAGATTCATTTTGATCAGGAAGGCGAGTCCGTTTCCAGCGTGCCTGCCTATACCGTCGACCATAGAGATGCCCCGAACCGCCTTATTTTCACGTTTAACGGGGTTCGAAATTTTGACTATGATACCATCAAGAAAGACATGCTGGCGCTTCCGCTGGTGAAGGATGTTTATGAAAATGTGATTCTGGACGATTCGGCCATGCGTTTTGTCGTTGAGCTGAAGGACGGCGTGAAGCATTCCATATCGGAATATAAAGATCCCGGCTATTTGGAGCTGAAGCTTACTTCGACCGGCGAGCCGGTAACTCCGCGCGAAGTCTTCTATATCCGCAGTGAGACGATGCCGCAAGGGGAATCCCTTGCCATTCTTGAAGAGATTTACTTGGAAGACGACGTGACCTTCATTAAGGCGGCCGGAGGGGACTTCATCGCGGTCATCGGCGGATTCGATACCCGCGAGGCTGCCGAGCTGAAGCTCGGCGAAATTTCGTCGCGCGAGACCTACGGCGATGATCTTCGCATCGACAGCTGGATGAGCAATGAGCGCCCGGACTAACCGGTAACACATGAAAAAAGCACCGCTCCGACAAGTGTTGGAGCGGTGCTTTTTGATGATCACATTATCAGGTTCGGTTGTACCTCCAGCTCCGGAATCAGCTCTTCCCGCCGCAAAGAAACGTTATGCGTTTTGATGAGGATAGATCATGACTTTGACGCTGGTGTCCTTTTGCGTGCGGGCAAGCTCCACGGCTTCCTCGATCTGATCCAAAGAAAACTGGTGGGTGATGATGTCCCGTATGCGGCTGCCCTTGTTCTGCAGCATCTGAATAGCGGCCGGATACGTATTCGCATAGCGGAACACACCGTATACATCCAGCTCGGCGTCAACCAAAGCGCCGATATCCACCGGAATGGCATCCTTTGCAGGCAAGCCTACAAACACGATGCGGCCCCCGCGGTTCACATAACCGATGGAATCCGCGATGGCCCCGGCATTGCCCGATGTTTCGATGATGAGATCGATTCCCTTGCCGCCCGTAAGTTCGACCAATCGCTGGGGCACGGATTCGTCCATGGGATTAATCACGCCGGAGGCCCCCATCTGAAGGGCCAGATGGCGCCGGTAATCCACGACGTCGCTGCCGAATACCTGTGAGGCTCCGAACATTTTGGCTGCCTCCATGGCAAGCAGGCCGATCGGGCCCAAACCGAGCACCAGCACCCGGTCCTCCGGCCGGATACGCCCGCGGCGTACGGCATGAAGGCCAACGGACAGCGGCTCAAGCAATGCGCCCTCCTCGAAGGACATTTCATCCGGCAGCCGGAACAGGAAGTCGCTGCGAACCGCAACGTATTCGGCCCAGGCACCGTCAACCGGAGGAGTCGCCATGAACACCACGTCCGGGCACAGGTTGTAGCGTCCGCTTTTGCAATAGGCGCATCGCCCGCACGTAACGCCCGGCTCCACGGCCACGCGGTCACCGACGGAGACATTTGTCACCTTCTCCCCCGTTTTCACAACGACTCCAGCCAGCTCATGTCCCAGAATCAACGGCTCCTTCACCTCATACCTTCCGATCCGTCCATGCTCATAATAATGCACGTCCGAACCGCAGATGCCGATGCAATACACCTGAATCAAGGCTTCATCCGGCTTCGGCTCCGGAATGGGCACCTGCTTCACCCCAATGGATAAAGGACGATCAAGAACGGCGGCAGACATCAAATTAGGCTGCGACAAGCTGCATTCACCTCTCATTTTAAGAAATCGCTTACCCACTTAGTTTACACGATAAACTATCGCTTCATAAGGGTTTAAGGTGAATTGGCCGAAACTCCGGTCCGACCGCTCGTAATTGGTGAGCACCACTTCCGGATGACGGCCGCTCCATTCCGCTGGAAACTGAAACTTCGGCGTCCTGCCGTAAAAGTTCAATACGATCAGATATACCTCGTTCCCTAATGATCTGGAATAAGCGAAGATCTCCGGATGCTCCTCCAGCACGGCTTCGTATTTTCCGTAGATCAGCACCTCGGTGGACTTGCGCAGACGGATCAAGGCCTTATAGTAATTCAGAATGGAATCGGGATCGGCCAGCTGATGCTCCACGCTGATCTCATGATAATTCGGATTGGACCGAATCCACGGCACGACGGATGAGAAACCGCCATAAAGCGTGTCATCCCACTGCATCGGCGTTCTTGCATTGTCCCGGGCCCGGTACGCGATTCTGCGCATCGTCTCGGACACGTCTTTTCCGTCCAACAGCCGCTCGCGGTAATAATTGTAGATCTCCACGTCCCGATAATCGCTCAGCTCCGGAAACTCGACATTCGTCATCCCGATTTCCTGCCCCTGGTAAATGAACGGCGTCCCTTGCATCAGCATAAAAAAAGTAGCCAGCATCTTGGCCGATTCCTTATGATAGTGGACCGGATCGCCAAAACGGGATACGGAGCGCGGCTGATCATGGTTCTCCATATAGAGAGCGTTCCAGCCTGTCCCTTCCAGGCCCGTCTGCCATTTATGCATGATCTGCTTCAATTCGGCCAAGTCCCAGACGGCGTAATCCCAGCGCCCTTCAAGTCCGAAATCGAGATTGACGTGCTCAAATTGAAAAATCATGTTCAGCGCCCCGTTCTCCTCCCCGATCCAGCGGTCTGCTTCGGCGATCGGAATGCCGCTGGCTTCGCCCACCGTCATAATGTCATAATCGGCGAACGCTTCGCGTTTGAATTGCTGAAGAAATTCATGGATTCCCGCGATATTCCGGTGACCGGGATTTGAATCGACATATCGAAGGTTGTTTGGATTCGGCATGTCGGGCAAACCCGGCAGCTTCTTAATATGGGTGATCGCGTCCACGCGAAAGCCGTCGATCCCTTTATCCAGCCACCAGCGGATCATCCGCACCAGCTCTTCCCGGACCGCCGGATTCTCCATATTTAGATCAGGCTGCTTTTTCGAATAGAGATGGAGATAATATTGACCCGTTAATTCGTCGTACTCCCAAGCGGAACCGGTGAACACCGATTCCCAATTGTTCGGCTCGGCCCCGTCCCTCGGGTCCCGCCAGATGTAATAATCCCGCTTCGGATTCGTTCGGGAGGAGCGGGCTTCCATAAACCACGGATGTTCATCCGAGGTATGATTAAGCACCAGATCCATGATAAGGCGCATGCCGCGCTTATGGATTTCGGCCAGCAGCCGGTCGAAGTCGGCCATCGAGCCGAATTCCGTCATAATATCCTGATAATCGCTGATATCATAGCCGTTGTCGTTATTGGAGGATCGATAGATAGGGCATACCCATATGACGTCAATCCCGAGATCCTTCAAATAATCCAGACGGGATATCACCCCTTGCAGATCCCCGATGCCGTCTTCATTCGAATCCATGAAACTGCGCGGATAGATCTCATACGCAACGGCTTCTTTCCACCATGCTTTCCGCATTGCCTGATCCCCCGTTTACAATCAAAATGCTGCCCATCGCGGTATACGGACATTAGTCGTTTATACATTCTTATGAACCGACTCCTGCCTAAGCCGCAGTCTGTGGCAGCATACAGTATTGCCGTTTAAACGATCATATAAGCCTGATAACCATAGAATGGCCATGCCGCGGGGATATGCGGCACAGCCATTCTAAGTCTATCCTCTCACGTATTTACCGGTCAGGGAGTGTTCAGCCGCGATCAGTTCGGCGGGCGTTCCTTCGAATATGACCCTCCCTCCCCTGCTGCCGCCTTCGGGCCCGAGATCGATGATCCAGTCCGCCTGACGGATTACGTCCAGATTGTGCTCGATCACGATCACCGAGCTACCGTTATCGACGAGCCGATTCATCATGTCCAGCAGATGCCCGACATCCGACATATGCAGCCCCGTCGTCGGCTCGTCCATGACGTAAATCTGCCCCTGCTTGTGCAGCTCGCTGGCCAGCTTGATGCGCTGGCTTTCGCCCCCGGACAGGGTGCTCAGCGGCTGTCCGAGGGTCAGATAGTGCAGGCCCACGTCATGCAATGCTTCCAGCCGCCGCTTGATTTCTTTTTTCTCGAAAAAATGCAGCGCCTGCAGCACCGTCATGTCCAGCACCTCGGTGATCATTTTTCCATGGAGCTTGTACTGGAGCACATCATCCTTAAAACGTCTGCCGTCACAGGTATCGCACGGCGACTTGATGCCTTCCATGAAAGCCAGGTCCGTATAGATGAAACCGAGCCCGTGGCAGTCGGGGCAGGCCCCTTTGGAATTGAAGCTGAACAGGGACGGACTCTGGCCGTTCGCCTTGGCGAACATGCTCCGGATGTCATCCATGATCCCCGTGTAGGTGGCAGGGTTGGAACGGATCGAGGCGCTGACGGCAGACTGGTCGATGACAACAGCCTCGGGATGCTGGGACAGGAAGGCATGGTGAATGAGCGAGCTCTTTCCTGATCCCGCTACGCCCGTGACCACGGTCAATACGCCTACCGGGATATCCACCGTCACATTGTTCAGGTTATGATGATTCGCATTGGCAATGCGCATATGCCCTGTAGGTACGCGAAACTGTTCCTTCATCGGCATCCACCGCTTCATATACCGCCCGGTTAAGGTGGAAGCTTGGTCGCACAGCTGCTCGACCGTCCCTTCGAAGACGATTTCCCCTCCCCGGGTACCGGCATTCGGCCCCACATCCACCACATGATCGGCAATTTCAATCACGTCACGGTCATGCTCCACGACCAGCACGGTGTTACCCTTGTCGCGAAGCTTCCTCAGCATGCCGTTCAGACGGTGAACATCCCGCGGATGCAAGCCCACGCTCGGCTCATCAAAAACATACATCATGTCCGTCAGGCTGCTGCCCAGATGCCGGACCATCTTGACCCGCTGCGACTCGCCTCCGGAGAGCGTGGTCGTCTCCCGGTTCAGCGTCAGGTAATCCAGTCCCATATCCATCAAATGCTGCAGCCGCTCCGCTAAGCTGGCTACCATGCCGGCAGCGATCGGCTCCTTGATATCCAGGATGAACGCTCTTAGGTCCCCGATCTCCATGGCCGCACACTCGGCGATGTTGAATCCGTTGATCCTGCAGCTTAACGCAGCTTGGCTGAGCCGTGTCCCCTCGCATAACGGGCATGTGCCGTGCGTAATGAAATTTTTCACGTGATTGAAGGTTCGTTCGGACAATTCGCTGCTGTCTCGCTGAATATACAGCCGGTTAAATTTCAGCACGAGGCCTTCGAAGTCGGACTGCACCGGACCGCCTTTGGACGGGAAGGTCACTTTTCCCTCCTTGCCGTACAGGAAGAGATCCCATTCCGCTTCGGAATAATCGGCCAACTTCTTGTCGTTATCAAAGAAACCGGACATGGTGTAGTTCTTCATATACCAGCTGTCCACCGAGAAAATCGGAAACCGGACCGCTCCCTCATTCAAGGATTTGGTCGTATCCAGCAGCTTCGTCAGATCCAGCTCCACCTTCTTCCCGATTCCCTGGCATTCCGGACACATGCCCTGCGGATCGTTAAAAGAAAACGCATTGGAGTAACCCACGAATGGCTGCCCCACCCTCGAAAACAGCAGTCGAAGAACGGCGTACAGATCGGTGATCGTGCCGAGCGTGGAACGCGAGTTCCCTCCCAGCCGCTTCTGGTCGATGACGATGGCGGTCGACAAATTCTCGAGCGAGTCCACGTCCGGGCGGCTATGCCGGGGAAGCCGGTTCCGGACAAAAGCGGTGAACGTCTCGTTCAGCAATCGCTGGGCCTCGGAACTGATGGTATCAAACACGATGGACGATTTGCCCGAGCCGGATACGCCGGTAAAGACGGTGATTTTTCGTTTTGGAATTTGGAGCGAAACATTCTTTAGATTATTCTCCCTGGCACCGCGAATGCGGATATATTCTTGCGGCATGGCCGTTCCTCCTTTGTGCCCTGTAGTGCTCCTATTATAAAAGGGCATTCATGACATGTACTGTCATAATGAAGGAAAGCTGCTATGATTCCGGTCGAACCCGCGCCGGGAAAATATCAGAAGGGTTGCCGGCCTATTAATGTTATACTTAGTTTATAATGAGTCAGGGGAAAGAAATGCAACATCCTTCCATTTTTGATTTTGGTTTGCCAATATGCATCCTGTCCATTACAATTTACGGAACATCATCTTTCGAAGATTTCATGATTACAGGAGAGTAATGACGATATGAGCAAAAAAATAGTCGCCATCGATATGGATGATACGATCTGCCATCTGATTCCCAAAGCCATCCATTATCACAATTTGCAGTACAAGGATCCCCAGCTTACGCTCGATCAGATTACCGATTACAACCTGCACCAAATCTGGCATCCTGAATGCTCGGAAGAATTTTTCTTCGGAAAGCCCGGTTTGTATGAAGAGCTCGAACTATTTGACGAATATACGGTTGACGAGGTTCACAGAATGACACATGATTATGATGTCATTGTCGTTACCGCAGCCCGCCCATCCTCGGTGCCCGAGAAATGGAGATGGCTGCAGAGGCATATGCCTTTTATTCCGTTCGAGAATTTTTTCGTGGCCAAGCGCAAGGATTTAGTAGAGTTTGACCTTCTGATTGACGATGGTCCCCATAATGCGATTGCTGCGAGAAAAGCCGGAAAACAGACCATCCTGATTCCGCGCCCATGGAATGCGCATATTCAGCATGAATTTATTCTGAAGGATTCCTGGAAGGGAATGAACGAGTTAGTAGACCGCATGTTATCCGATTCTAATCATCAAGGGGAAATGAAATGAATATAGACCGCAATAGCCGGTACCTGTCGCAAGACATCCATTTTTTCGCTGCCGCGCTTTCGGAAACGCTGGTTTCCGTGTGGGAGGAAGACCCCGCAAGCGTATACGTGGAGATCGAGCGAGGTTACATTGAATGCTACACGCCGGATGTCGTCCGCATCCGCAACGAAGAAACAGGTTATTTGACGCACTACAGCCGTGATACCGCGATGTTTCAGCGGATGTAAAATACGATAAGAGCCGCTTCCCTTGCCGGGAGGCGGCTCTTTTTATTGCCCGATTTACCTTTTTTGCCAAGTTCACCTTTTAGCTGACAAGACAAGAAACAGGGTTGCGAGCGGGCCTAACAACAGTGACAGCAGAAACCAGTTTAATCCCGTTCTGTTCTTTCCTTGGGCCAGCCCGGCATTGATCAGCGCCAGCGTTCCCCATCCCACATAAAATTCGTTATTCATCGTATCCCCTCCGAACCGCATTCTATCTGGCTTAATACGTATGGCGGAATGAATCGTTGCAGGATATGCGCAAAAAGAGCAAGGAATGCTCCCTGCCCTGCGTGGTTATAAAAATCATGGCCCATTCGCTTAAAATGCCGCGATGCGCGGCTCCGGGAAGAAGCCGAAGCTTCCCAGCGTCGGGAAGATGCTCACACTTGCTCCAATTCCCTTAACAGCTGAAATATCTGTCCCCTGTGATGGGACTCATGCTCAATCAGATGATAGATGACCCATTCGGGCGTCACATCGTACGCCTCCAGTCGTCTGGGTCTTCTCCAGTCCGAAAGGTCCATGCCTCGGAAATGGGCAACCAGTTCCTGACGAACCTTGTGCATACGGTGGAGATGCTCAGCGAGCGGCTGATCCGGCACTTCGGAAAGACGGTTATCCTCCGTACGGTGATCCCAGGGGAAACATGCCTTTATTTTCGGGTCCCAATCGGATTCAAGCACCTCGACGTACAGCCAGTCCGCTTCGATTAAGGCAATATGGTATAGCAGTGAACCGATGGATTGCCGGCCGGCCGCCTTATGATTCAGATGCTCATATGGGATCCCAGCCAGCCGTTTCAATATCGTCCGCCGCACGTCCTCAAGTCCCCATATCCAGCGGCCGATCTCCGGCTCAAACCCAGGCAGCGCCTCAACGGTCAACGTTTTCCTTTGCAAGTCTTTCACGCTCCCTCTCATGATCTCATGCACTTTAGGATAACAGGCGGGAGACGCAGGCTACAAGGTAACGTTCGGTTTAGACCAAAATGATCCTGGGGCCCATTGCAGCCGTTCTTACTTCTTTCTGGTCGCAATCGCCTCTGCCGTTTGTTTAACGGCCTGATGCCCGAATACGGCGAACGCTCCCGCAAGGATGCCTTGGATGATATTCTCCACGCTCCAGCCGATCAAGCCGGTTGTCAACAGGATGGATACGACCATAACCACATATACGATGCTCCAATTCGGAACCTTAGGCGTTTGCTTCAGCACGTATCCGATCACCCAACAAGCGGCAACGACCATGAACAGCCGCGGATCGATCAGTTGAAAAATGACGCTCCATTCCATGACAAACCCACCCTTTCCATTCATTTTCTACATCCTATTCCTAGAGCCTATCGATCGGCTTGTACTTATATCCTTATTCCCGCAGGCAAAATAATAGAATCTGCCGATGGAATTCATGATAGGTTCATGGATGGGCAGACGAAACGCCAATCGCCTATTTCCGGGTGGAGGGAATACAAGAAGGTATTCTTTGAAGTGGCGTTGAAACTAAAAGTCATTGCCTGCCGCTTCAATGATCCCGCAGATCCAATCGGTCAACCGCCGATCCTTCTCTTCCTGACTGCAGTCCGTTGGCAAGGCAAGGTAGTGCTGATGCTCGGGAATCCGGGGTATCCCCTTCTTCATGACGGCATCCGCCCTGGTATCATTTTGGTATTCTATAAAACGAAGATCCCTTCCGTCCAATGTCTGATAGGCATAACAGCTGTACTCGATTTCGTCGATGACGGTCCAGTGATGTCCCTGCCTCCTGGGATTGCACAACACATGCGTACCCTTTAGCTTGTTCAATGAGTACAGAAAGCCTTGCAGCTGGGCTTCCGTTATGTGGTAGTCATCCAAGTAATACCGCTGCGAGACTCTGTCCGCATTCGTGTCGATGATCTGATAGTTTAGAATAAACGCAGCCCCTTTGCGCAGCACCGGATCGAAGTAATCCTTCTGTATCCGCCCCTTATGACGGGAAAGGCGATCTGACACCAGATCATCCATGTTGCTATGGTCCAGGTTATGACCGAAAGTGATCAAGAACTTGCGATTCTTCATGCAGAACTCTCCCTTATATGACCGATATAATTCCAGTATATTCCACCCATTATTATACAAAACAAGGCAGCCTCCTCACCAACGGAAGCTGCCTTGCTCATAAACCTGTTCAAACATCCCCAATTCCAAACCACATTGAATGTTATACCTTGCTAACCTCGGCTTCATCCGCTACCGCGGCCTCGGTCTCGGTCGTGGACTGACCCTGCCATAACAGCTGCATCTCTTCGCTCGTGGCGAGCAGCTCCGCCAAGCTTCCCTCCGCTTCGATCCGTCCATCCTTCATGACGATGATATGATCGGCCTTGGACAGAGCCGCCCTGCGGTGCGATACTGCAATGCAGGTGACGTCACGCTCCTTGAACATTCCCTCCCATACCAGCTGCTCCGTCTCCACGTCCAGCGCGCTGGACAGATCGTCAAAGATGTACAGATCAGCGCCGGTCATCAGCATGCGCGCCGTGGCCGCGCGCTGGATCTGTCCCCCCGACAGCATGACGCCTCTCGGGCCGACAAACGTCTCCAGCCCTTGATCCAGATTCTCGATGTCCTTCTCCATGACGGCCAGCCGGACGGCCCGTTCCAGCGCTTCCTCGGCCCGCTCTTTCTTCCCTTGCACGATGTTCTCTCTCAAAGGATCGCTGAACAGCCTTGGAACCTGCGGGGTATAAGCCGCCCGAGGGGGCATCAGGAAGGTAGCCGGATCGACTTCTTCCCCGTTCCAGCGAATCGTGCCCCCCTGCTTGGGCAGCAGCCCCAGCAGGGTCCGGACAAGCGTCGATTTCCCGGCCCCGATTCGGCCGGTCACCACCAGAAACTTGCCGCGCTCCAGGCGGAAGTTGATATTCGATATCCCATTCTCCGAATTCGGATAATGATAGGATAAATTCTTTACCTCCAGCTCCTTGAGCTTCTCCCCCGGCTCCCTGCGAATGAGAGGCAGTTCCGGAGGATCTTCGTTCAGATACGTTTCCCTCGCCTCAATAATCCGGTCCTCCTCGCCGGGGCGGAACAGCGAGCGCATACGGTCAAAGGAAACCTTCAGCCGTTTGTGCTGGAACACCATATATCCGAACAAGGAAATGCTGAACCCGATATTGGCCAGGTACGTCGTAAACAACGCAAAATCACCGACGGTGAAATGTCCGGCCTGCATCTCGGTTGCGCACATCAACAGGATCAGTCCCGTACAAATGCTCAGCACATGCTGGTTCAGGGACCGCATCCATTGTTTGAACAGATTATCCTTCAGCGCTGCCTGCCGGCGGTCCTCATTCAGCTTCGTGAAGCGTTCATGGACATGATCCTCGGCCTGCCCGAGCTTCAAGGCTTGAACCGCGCCGAAGGTTTCGGCAATGAAGCTGGTGATGCGCCCCGTAGCTTCCCGGTTCTTCAGGCCGTAACGCCGTGCGCGGTTGCCGGATAAATTGTTCAGGAGCGTGACCACCACGAGCGGCAGCACGGCCACCAGCATGATTTTCCAGTTAATGCTTGCCATGATGACAACAGATACGAGCGCAAAAACAAGGCGTCCCCAAAAATCCACCCAGGACTCCACGTATTCCACCACTTCATCCACGTCATCGCGGAAGCGACTCATCGCCTCCCCTGGAGAAGCCGGCAAATTCCGTCCCGGCCAGCGCATGATCCCCGCCAGCATGTTGGTGCGCAAGATAGCCTGGATATGATAAATATACGTTACCCATTGATAGAAGGCTGCAAAGAACGTCCCCACCCGCGCGACCCTTACAACGGCAATAAAAATCAAAGGAACGGCCAGCCATACATAATCCGTGGAATTCGATGTGGCCCGGTCGAAAAACCACTGCATTCCGAGCCCGATCAATAACGGCAGCGAATGAAAGATGCACCACAATAAACCGTTGATTAAAAATAATGAGGGCCTAAATCGAAACAGCCGCCCTATAAAACCCGTGATGGTCACGCCAGCTCCTCCTCTCTGCCTGTGCTCAGCAGTCTCGCATAATGCGATGCCGGATCTAACGCAAGTGCTTCCCGTGCGCCGAATTCCAGAATTCGTCCGTCACCCAGCACCATGATTTTATCCACCTGCTCCAGGGTAGCCAGCCGATGCGCGATGATGATGCCCGTACAACTGCTCATCAGCTGATCGACGGCTGCCTGCAGCATGGTCTCCGTTGCGGCGTCCAAGCGGGAAGAGGGTTCATCCAGAATCACCAGGCTCGGCTGCGTCAAAAATACCCGGGTTAACGCAAACAGCTGCGCTTCCCCGGCGGACAACGAGGCCCCGCCTGTGGTCAGATGCGTATCCAGACCTTCCGGCTGCGCATCGATCCACTGCCGAAGCCCGAGACGCTCCGTCGTTTCCAGGATGAATTCGTCCGACACGCCGTGATCGAACAGCGTCAGGTTGTCGCGCAGCGAGCCGTCGAACAGCTGCACATCCTGCGTAACCATCCCCACCCGGCGGTAAAGCGCCGGCAGCTTCAGCTTCGTGATATCCGTGCCTCCGACGCGGATGACCCCGCTGTCGATGTTATACAGCCGAAGCAGAATGCGGCTGAGACTCGACTTCCCGCTGCCGGTACGTCCGATGATCCCCAGGCGTTCACCCGGCTTCACTTCGAAGTTAATGTCCTTTAATACCGGTTTATCCGCGTTGTAACTGAAGTTGACGCCCTCAAACTCCAAACCGAGCGCGCCTTCGGGCAGCTCTTCCTGCTCCCCGTCCACGATCTCGCTCTTGTTGGACAGCAGCTCTCTGGAGCGCAGCATGCCGGATTTCGCTTTCTGGAACTCCTGCACTTGGTCGCCCAGCATCTCGATCGGATCGTTTAACATCTGCGTATATTGATAGATCAGGAACAGGGTTCCCAGCGTAATTTCATCGATCAAATAATAGCGTACCCCCAGTAACAGGACTGCGGTAACCGCTAGGGCAAACAGGATCACCGTGGTGTTCCAGGGTACGACGCGGAGCATCCAGGCTTTTCTCCCCTTCAGGAACACGCTGCGCATCAAGCGGTGAAACCGGTTCATGACGTACGGCACGTTGCCGTTCGCCTGAACATCCTCGATGCCGGCGATGCGTTCCTCAATCAATCCGAACAGCGAAGCGCTGGCTTCCCGTTCGTTCTTGGAGGAATTGACGCCCATATTCCGGATGAACACCATGAACAGAATGGACAGCAGCGTGAACACCGTCATCACGATCGCGATGGGCAAATTGACCGTAAACATGAATCCCAATATGCCGGCAAGCAGCACGAAGCTGCCGATCACCTGCACGATGAACATCGCAAAGAAATTCGAGATATTCGTCACGTCTCCGTCAATCCGCTCAATCATCTCGCCGGGCGTTTTCACATTATGAAACCGCATATCCAGCCGTAAGCAATGCTTCAAAAGATCGCCGCGGAGCCGGTTCGTCGCGCGCCATGAAATATCATTCCCCAGATAACTGACAGCTACGGTAATCAGCTGGTTCAACACAGCCACGACCAGGAATAATCCCGCAAGCTGGATCAGCGTGGCTATCACGCCTCCGCCGGCTGCCGTGTCGATAAAGCGCTTGACAATCTGCGGATTCAGCAGCTGCAAGCCGGTCGACGTCAGCAGCATGGCCAGCAGCAGGATCAGCCGTCCTTTTACCGGCTTCAAATACCGCAGCAGCCATGACATGGATACCTTTTCTTTTTTGGGCACAGTGCCCACCCCCATATGCAAGCAAGTATGTACGGACCGTCATCCCCCAAACACAGGCATGCCCGGCAGTAAATCATTACCAGTCTACATGAAAACCCCGATCATTCCTAGGTAAAGAATAATTATAATGTGATGATCGTTTATTCTTAAGTGCATAAAGAATAAACCGCACAACTGCACGGCCTCTCTGCGATTATATACAATTGAAGGAGCCTCTTCCGTCTTTTCTTCCTATATAAATCTAGCGAGTCAATACCCGCTTCAAAAAAAAGCGAATCCGATAATTCAGCATACTCGTATATGTATAATAGAGTGACGTGCAACTTTTTGGAGGTGGGCATAATGAATACTGGGATCAGTGGATTAGACGGACTGGATGAAGAGAAGCTATCAGAAATTCGCGAAAATGCCGCAAGGCTCTCGGACATGAAACAAGAGGTGCCCGTGGAAGAACTGTTCTCGGAATCATTTATTCAAAGACATACGAAGTTTTCTTCCATCGATCACTTGCTGAAGGCCGCTGGATACGAGGGAAGCACCGATGAAGATTTTGACGAATTCATACAAGGTCGCACGATTAACCCGTTTATCGTTGAGCATACCCCATTTCGCAGCTGGCAGGATTTTCAGGAATTAGCCGTATCCGCTTATATTACGAAATGGCTGGGATTGTAAATATTCCATCAGTACCGTACCCCGGGTCTTTCCTCTAATAAGGGAAGACAACCAAAGAAGCCCCTCTAACCGATGTTAGAGGGGCTTCTGATATATTTTTTTAAAAGGGGTGCTTTTATCTTATGCCCCAAATATTAAGGGAAGCTTAAATTACGATTAAAGAGACATAAATTGTTCAACATGAACGCGTCCTTGTGCATCTGCATCAAGATACGGCGAGGAAGGCACTTCATCTAAAAGCCACCGGACTCGAGTCTATTCGGTCGTCACCGTAGCCGTCTTGGTCTTGTTATCCCATCCCACCTTGGCGCCTAATGCCTCACCGATGGCCCGGAGCGGTACATAGGTCACGCCATTCTCCAGCTTGCCATCTTCGATCTGCTTACCGTTTACAATGACATTGACCTTATCGCTCACCGCAGCAGCCCCCTCTTTCTTCTGAAGTCCCAGGTATTTGGCAATGCCGTTGACATGGCCTCTCGCCAGAGCGTCCAGCACGTCCGGCCGTTTCAGCTTGGCTGCATCCGCTGCCACATCGATAAACAGATTCTCGGTCAACACCGCAGGCATTTTAGATTCACGGACCATATGCAGGTTAGCCGCCTTCTGTCCTCGATCACTTGCCCCGTAGGATGTAATCGCGCTCATGACCTCCGAATGAATAACATTCTGGAGTTTTACCGAACCAGGGCTTGCGGAGGTATATCGATATGACTCGAAGCCCCCTGCACCGCCGCCTGCGTTACAGTGGATGCTTACCAGGACATCGGCACCGGCGGCGTTTGCCTTATCGGTCCGTTCCGCCAATTCCAGAAACACGTCGGAAGATCGGGAGAGGAATACCTGAACGCCGTCGTATTCGGCCTCCAATCGTTTTTTCACGGCCAGGGACAACGCTAATACGATATCCTTTTCCTGCAGCCCGTTTCCGGTGGCTCCGGCATCCTTTCCGCCATGTCCTGCGTCAATCCAAACCTTTTTCACGATCGTTCACCGCCTTTGTAGGTTGTTGAACAGCCTGGTGGCTAAATACAGCGAAGTGGGCCGCGTCCCTTCCTTCCGCTCATGCTTCCACGTTTACTAGGCAAGGCAACTATAGATCCTACTGCAAGGACGAGTATAATATATAAGATACTCCAATGGGGTACGGTCGGTGTTTGCTGGAGCCTATATCGAATGGCCCGGTTACGGTTTTGAGCTGACCTCTTGTGCCCCAGGCCCAAGCTTCATTTCATCCGGAATCCCTGATATTATGCATACAATGGAACTTTCCCGGAGATTGCCTTCATGTTTGGCTAGGCGGTGATTTCTTCCGTGTTACTTCTATTCTAACCGATCGGAGACGGGTTATATGTCTGGATTTGTACTTATCGTGTTCGCTACAGCTCTTATCATTCGTGGTGTCATGAGGATGCGCAAACCCACATGGGGGTCCTTATATAAAATGTGGAGCATAAAGTATGGGTCGGAGCCTGATTCCGACTACATTCGCTATATAAAATCCAGCGGGATTCTTCTGGTGGTTCTGGGATCAATCGTACTCGTATTCGGTATCCTGATGGTTATATTTTGAGCCCCATTACTGATCATCCCTTTAGAATTTAAAAAGCCCTGCCGACATGAGTCGGCAGGGCTTTTTGTTGCGAAGAGAAACGAAATTATACCCAGAAAGAAGCAGTAATGATAACCAACAAGATGAAGAGAACAAGAATCGCTCCGACAGAGTTATACCCACCGTATCCAACTTCGCCCATGAGATTCCCTCCTTTGCTTACGATACGATATAACGTATTCAAAATTTCATGAAGTGTCAGGGCGCATGTACTGCTCATAGACAAAAAATACCCCCGTCAGCCTCTGCCAGCGATCCAAATGTCACTCGGCGACGATATTTCCTGTCCAGTCAGGCGGTAACAACTTATTTTCAATCCAGGTAAATCAAATTTGGCACGATACGTATATAAACAAGCTCGGCAATTAGCTCTATCACGGTTTGAGTGACGATTACCGCTGCTGCAATCGTAGCCATTTCCTCAGGCAGGGTAAGTGCTAAAGGAAGAACGACTAATGAATTCCGTGTCCCTGCACTAAATATAAGCGCTCTCCCATCCTCGGGTCCGATTCGAAAAAACGCCGAAGTCGCCCGTGAAATAAACGGCGTCATGATATGGAATAGAACATAAATGGGAATAACCGCTATGATAACGCTAAGATCTTCATACACCCTCCCGATTTGTGAAGCAATGACTACAAAAAGAACGATTGCCATAAAGGGTACTGGGAGCCATGCGGTTAATTGCAACGATTTTGAACCCTTGGCACTTTTCTTGGCCCAGAACTGTGCAGCCAAAGCAAGAAGCAACGGGACGATAATCAAGAAGATAAATGCCTCGACAAATGGGCCCACCCTGACCATTTCTGCTGCTACCGAGCCAAGGGAAAGCCACAAGTAAAACGGAAGCATAATCATTTGTACTACAAAAAGGATCGGTGTGGACGCAAGAATCAATCGCTCATTCCCTTTCCCTAACTGTGTAAAAACAATAACATAATCAATGCATGGCGTCAGAAGCACAAGGCAAACACCAAGTAAAACGGGAGCCGGTTGAGGAAATACCAAGGTTAGAATAAAGACGAGAACCGGTGTCAGAACAAAATTCACAAGCAATAAAGCTCCTATAAAACGCCCGTTGGATAAAGCCTCCCTCAGCTTAAGGAATGGAATTTGACAAAACATGCTGAAAAGAAGAATGGCAATCATGAATGATATGGCAGGCTCAACAAACATGCCTATGGCGGGACTTAATAAGCCCATTACTGCACCTAATATCAAGGCTGCTGCATAAACGCCTATTTGATTCTTCTCTACACTCTCCAGTCTAAGCATCTGTCCACGCTCCACTTTTTTATCCGAATTATATCACGGGACCAGCACGGCACTGCCAAATACCGCTTTTGGGGGGCCGCGCTGCTATCAGCCATATGGAGAATATGCACACCCATCTCTGAAAGGGTTCCTAACGTTGATTGTTCTCTTTGCGTTCAATTTCGTACCAAACTTTTTATTTATATCATATTAGGTCTAATACTATCACCTATGATTGATAGCGCCATTATAAGAGGTTTAATCTGAAAGGGGCAGTCCAAGACGATATCCATGTCTTAGCTTACCGCTTGTCTTAAGTTATAGGCCCTAGCCCATTTTCGAATCGTTTAATTAGGCAGCAGCATAGGATAATCGGAAAATGATGAAACGATAAAAGGAGAATGAACATGTACCGCGATCCATGTTACCCTTATCAAGTGTTTGATCCGAGATATCAATACTGGAACGATTACAACCGGCTTCATAACTTGAATCCTCATTATTTCAGTTGGTATGATGCCCGTTGGAATCGTGATGATGAAGATATTCAAATAACGGATTATGGGCGAGGACCACTTGTACTGAATATTGATCAAGCTGCGAAACAGAACAATACGTACCGAACCGCTTTATGGACAGGGGAGCACTTACAAGTGACCCTAATGAGCATTCCTGTTGGAGATGACATTGGATTAGAGGTCCACCCCACAACCGACCAATTCATACGCATTGAACAAGGTCAAGGACTTGTTCAAATGGGCGATAGCAAACATAATTTAGATTTTCAACAAATGGCCTATGATGGCTATGCCATCATGATACCTGCTGGAAAATGGCACAATGTAACCAATATGGGCAGCGTACCGCTAAAAGTATATGTGATATATGCCCCTCCAGAGCATCCATTTGGCACGGTCCACGAAACAAAAGCAGAGGCCATGTCTGCTGATTAGAATTTGTTATTCTTAGGATTTTGCTAATTTATATGCCGTTAGAAAACTGAAGCCCGTCAGCTTAATGCTGGCGGGCTAAAGTGTTATACTAAAAATATATAACGAGACTAAAAAACATAAACAACACGAAATGATGGATAAGAACAGTTTGCTATCTTCACTTTCCCCTCTTTTCACTCCTACAATGTGCATTAGGTATCCGGCACTTACAGACAGCGTTACAAACCCTAAATATAACGTTTTGTGAGAACTGAACCAAACGCATATAACAAAAATAAAGGCTATCCACGTGAATATATATCTCAAAGCTTTAAATGGTCTATCGCCCAAAATATCACCTCAAGAAAAAGTTGCATTCACCTTCTGTACCAACCATTCCATCAATTTATTTCATATCATATCACGCTCCTTCGAAGAAATAAAAAAAACCGCTCCAGGAGGGAACGACTTCCGTTTACATAAAATCATTTTAACGAGGTTAGCGTTTTATGACATAAGGTGACGTATTTGAGGTCTATACTGGATGGTAGATTAACGTAACGAAAGGAGCAATAAATCATGGCACGAAGAATAATTTTAGATTTAGCGGTTACTTTGGATGGTTTTATTGAAGGAAAACATGGTGAAGTTGATTGGTGCATTATGGACTCTGAAATGGGGTTTAATCATTTTTTAAATCAAATCGATACCATTTTGTATGGAAGAAAAAGCTATGATTTATGGGGACAATTCACTCCGGAAATTGGACATGCGGATTCTGAAAAAGAGTTTTGGGAATTGGTTCATAGTAAAGAAAAGTATGTGTTTTCCAGGACGCAAAAGGGGAGTGATCATAAAGCAATATTCATAAATGATCGCATTCTTGAAGAAGTAAATAAATTAAAGAATAAGCCTGGTAAAGACATCTGGCTGTACGGAGGGGCAAGTCTTATTACGACTTTTATCAATTTGGGACTTGTTGATGAATATCGATTATCCGTTCACCCTGTCGTTTTGGGAGAAGGAAAACCGCTGTTTGTGGATATAAAACAGAGGTTGAATTTAAAAATGGTGAATACAAGAACGTTCTCCTCAGGCGTTGTGCAACTAATTTATCATTTTGATGGGAACGAATAATATTGCGCATTCGCCAACACGTACAAATAACGGCCCGGTTCCCGAATGACGGAAAACCGCGCCGTTATTGACTTTATGAAGATGCTGGTGAAGGGAATTGAACCCCCGACCTACGCATTACGAGTGCGTTGCTCTACCCCTGAGCTACACCAGCACATGTGGTTCGATGACATTCCTCACGAAACAACAAAAATTATTATAATACTTCGGCAGCAAAATGCAAGCCCTATTCTAACGGGAATATCCACCGAATTTGGCGGCATTACCCGCCTAATTTCTCCTGCACGGATTGAATCTTCTGTTTGCTCGAGGAGACCTGGTCCCTGCGGTCGTCAATTTTAACGGAAGTCGATACGCGCTTTGCCCCGGACAGAAAAGGCGCTTCATGCAAAGCCTCAATCGCCCGCCAGATCATGTTAAGCTCTCCCTCGATGATCGTGCTCATCGATGTCAGCTCATAGGAAATCCCTTCCTGCTGTTTCAATATTCGCTGCATCTCGGCGACATAAGCGCTTAAACTCGTGGTTGCGGTTCCGATCAGAATCACCGTTACCTCTGCTATTGCCATCTGAACAACCTCCCTCGTCATATCTCAATCATGCGATGCTCTTCCATTTTCCAATTCCGGATACGGATATCATACCAATTTCGGTCCGCCATATCAAAGCCCTTCAGTTTTAGCTTCACACAAGATATAGTGTATCCTTCCCGCCTCATCCATACGGTAATATCCTATTTTGTCAAAACGAGAATATACGCGGTATCTGCGCAGAAAAGGTCGCATTTGGTCACAATCCAGGAAATCTTATCGCCTTTTGACAGTTTCTTAACTGGCACAATGACCGCTCGTTTGCTATAATTCTTTTTGCGTTCAATTTTAAGAATATGGTTTACAAACACAATATATTGGGTTAAATTAGATTAACAACAACCAAATATAGTGTATATAGGTGCCGGATCAACCCATAAGGCAGTCCGGCTTAATAGGGAAGCATGGTGTAAATCCATCACGGTCCCGCCACTGTAAGGGCTCTTAGGCTGTTCATCATTATTTTTCAGCCATCCTCATACGGCATAGCCGCCGAAGAATCGGATCAAGGTTTTCGGGAGGCACCGTCGTGAGGCAGAAGCCCGAGTCAGAGACCTGCCTATATGCAGCAGACACCAACCTACGGGGCTTTAGGTAAGTGTTCGTTAAACTTGCGTCTGTACATAACATCATGCCCGTTCAAGGGCTTATGTCAAACGTCATTTCCGAATCACAGCGCACGGACATTTTCAAGCCTGCCCGCGGGTTTTAGAAAATGTTTTTTTGATGTCCTTTTTCATATTTCCCCCGAAGAAAGCGAGGAATTTATTCATGCCCCAGCTCGTAGTTAAACCGAACAACCGTCAGCTCGCCTTTGATGAAATTCGCCTCTCCGTCTATGCCGACCGGACTCTGAAAGGATTGGACATGCTCGATAAGGAGCGTCTGCTTCGCGGCGTCAATGCCAAATTGCGCGGTGAGCAGGTTACCGGCGAAGAAATCAGCAGCGCCTTCACGATGTCCGCCCTTGAGCTTGTAACCAAAGAGGAGCCGAATTGGAAGTTTGCAGCTGCGCGTTCGTTTCTGACCTCTTTATATAAAAAAGCGGCTACCAACCGCCGATACAAAGCATACCCGGAAGAACCATACGGTGCCTTCTACCCGCTCATTACGGAGCTTGTGCAAAAAGGCATCTATCGCGAGGACCTTCTGACCAGCTACACCAAAGAACAAATCGAAGAACTCGGCGAATGCATCGATCCAAGCCGCGATCTGCTGTTTGACTACATCGGTCTGTTGACGCTGGCTGAGCGTTACCTGGCAAACGACTTTGACGGTCGCGTCATGGAACTTCCGCAAGAACGCTACATGGTCATCGCGATGTTCCTCATGCATAACGAGCCTGCCGACAAGCGTCTTGACCTTGTCAAGGAAGCCTACTGGGCCATGAGTAACCTGTACATGACGGCGGCTACGCCGACCATGTCCAATGCAGGTAAAAAAGTAGCCGGCCAGCTGTCCAGCTGCTTCATCGATACCGTGGACGACTCCCTGGAAGGAATCTTCGATTCCAATACGGACATCGCCCGTCTCAGCAAAATGGGCGGCGGCATCGGGGTGTACCTCGGCAAAGTCCGCGCACGCGGCTCCGATATCCGCGGACACAAGAACACCAGCTCCGGCGTTATCCCTTGGATTCGCCAGCTGAACAACACCGCTGTTAGCGTGGACCAATTGGGAACCCGTAAAGGCGCCATCGCGGTGTACTTGGACGTGTTCCACAAAGACATCCTGTCCTTCCTGGATCTGAAGCTGAACAACGGCGACGAGCGCATGAGAGCGCATGACGTGTTCCATGGCGTATGCCTGCCCGACCTGTTCATGGAGGCTGTCGAAGCTCGTGAAGAGTGGAGCCTGTTCTGTCCGCATGAAGTGAAGAAAATCATGGGCTGGAAAGACGAGAACGGCCGTCCGCTAGGTCTGGAGGACTTCTATGACCATACTCAAGGCGAAGGCGAATTCCGCCAAAAATACGCGGAAGCCGTAGCGAACCCGCTGCTGCCGCGCATTACCGTACAAGCCATCGACATTATGAAGCGCATCATGAAATCCCAGCTTGAAACGGGTACGCCGTACATGTTCTACCGCGACACGGTCAACCGTGCAAACCCGAACTCGGCTCATGGCATGATCTACTCTTCCAACCTGTGCACGGAGATCATGCAGAACCAATCTCCGACGGTCGTTGAGCAAGAGGAGCTGGTTACGAAAGACGGCCAAACCCGGATCGTAATTTCCAAAATCCCTGGCGATTTCGTTGTCTGCAACCTGAACTCCATCCACTTGGCCCGTGCCGTACCTGCCGGTGTGCTGGAGCGTCTCGTTCCGATCCAGGTTCGCATGCTGGATAACGTCATCGACATTAACAATATTGAAGTTCTGCAAGCTCAATACACCAACAGCCAATATCGCGCGGTCGGTCTCGGCACCTTCGGTCTGCACCACTTGCTGGCGCTGGAAGGCATCCGCTGGGAATCCGACGAAGCCGTTGCCTATAATGACAATCTGTACGAACACATCAACTACCTGCTCGTCAAATCCAGCATGGAGTTGGCCAAGGAAAAAGGCCACTACCCGAAATTCAAAGGCTCCGACTGGGAGAGCGGCGAGTACTTCACGTTCCGCGGTTATACCGACGGCGAGCATGAAGGCAAGTTCGTGACCACCGAACAGTGGCGTGAATTGCAGCAGGAAGTGCAAGCGAACGGCGTTCGTAACGCATGGCTGTTTGCCATCGCGCCGAACGGCTCCACCTCGATCATCGCGGGCTCCACGGCGAGCATCGATCCATTGTACGAACTTCTGTCTTATGAAGAAAAAACCACTTATAAAGTGGCGAACCCTGCTCCGGATCTGTCCGAGAAAACGATCTGGTACTATAAAACGGCTTTCTTGATCGACCAGCATTGGTCCATCAAAATGGCTGCCGCCCGTCAGCGTCACGTTGACCAAGCGCAAAGCTTTAACCTGTACGTCCGCCCTGATATCCGGGCTTCGGAATTCCTGGAGCTGCATCTGCATGCCTGGAAAGCCGGCATCAAATCCACGTACTATGTACGCAGCCGCGCGCTGACGATTGAAGAGTGTGAGTCGTGCGCAAGCTAAGAGTTTAGATTTTCGAACCCACCCAACCCCTCCCTTCCAAGGGAGGGCCCCAAGGGCTCTGCCCTCTGGACACCCGCAAGGTGGGTTGGATGTGAATGAGGCGCTTCTTAAATTGCTTTAGTGGCTAGGAGCGCTTTCTCCCTGCGGGAACGCTGGAATACGGCGCGGAGACGAATGAGCTGCTTCGTGCGATTTGTTGAGTTACTATCTGCGTGGACCGCTATCCCTTTGGGAATCGCTTCTCATGCGGTGCGGGGACCTTTGAGTTACTTCGCGCGATTTATTGAGTTACTGCCTGCGTGGATCGCTCTCCCTTTGGGAATCGCTTCTCATGCGGTGCGGGACTTCTGAGTTACTTCATGCGATTTGTTGAGTTACTATCTGCCAGGAGCGCTTTCCCTTCGGGAATCGCTGGAAGCTTGGTTCAATACAAACATCGAGCGGCTGCATGCGGGGGGTCTCTCATAGCAGGCGGGAATAGCTTTCTAAATAAAAGACTACAAGGGTAAGGGTATCCAATCGGAAGAGTTTACGTCCGCCTTTGGGAGCCCTTTGCAACCTTTAAAATACATTCAGGCAAAGGGCGGACAACAGCGGCTGGAGATGGATACCCGTCCCATGAATATGCTGGGAGGTTTCCCTCAGGCTTCGCCTATGCGCCGCCCTATTATGAAATACAAGGAGAGAAAATCGGCATGCAAATGCAAAAGATATTTAACACCGAAGCACCCAACCGCTCCACTCGCGTCATTGAAGGTGAATGCTCCGGTATCCTGAACTGGAACGACATTCGGATGCCTCATATGTATAAATTGTATAAGGTTCTGCTGCTGAACCACTGGATCGCGGATGAAATCCCGATGTCCAAGGATGCGCAGCAGTTCCCGCGCCTGGACCCTGAAGAGCAGCGCACCTTCAAAATCAACATCTCCCTGCTGGCTGTGCTCGATTCCATGCAGACGATGTTTGTCGGCGACGTGAAGCGTTACTTCACCGACTCGTCGCTCGAAGCCATCTCGGCCATCATCGGTCAGCAAGAGGTGGTTCACAACCAATCCTATTCCTACGTGCTTTCCTCCATCGTATCGGAGCAGGAGCAGAAGGAAATCTTCGAATACTGGAAGCATGATCCGGTTCTTCTGGAGCGCAACCAGTTCATCTCGAACATTTACCAGAATTTCCGCGACAATCCGTCGCCGCAATCCTTCTTCGAAGCCATGGTCGCCGACCTGATCCTGGAAGGGATTTTCTTCTACAGCACGTTTGCCTTCTTCTACAACCTGGCCCGTGACCAGAAGATGATGGCAACCAGCCAGATGATCTCCTATATTCAGCGTGACGAGAACCAGCACTGCTACTTCTTCGCCGAAGTGTTCAAGCAGCTGCTCAAGGATTTCCCTGAGCTGAACACCAAAGAGAACATCGACTACCTCTACCGCACCATTGACCGTGCCGTCGAGCTCGAAACCAACTGGGCCCACTACACGCTCAGCAATGTGCGCGGCATCGATCTGAACGAGTTGAGCGATTACATCAAGTACATCGCGAACCGTCGCATCACCATGATGGGTCTGGAAAAAGCTTACGAAGGCGTGGACGTCAACTGCATGCCATGGATCAAGCCTTTCTCCGACGAAGCCCTCAACGCAACGAAAACCGACTTCTTCGAAGCCAAATCCCGTAACTACGGCAAAGTGGGCGACGACAACGGCTTTGACGATCTATAAGTTTACGATCTATAAGTTTCCTTCCATATACACAAAACCTCCGAGGTCCCCTAAACAGGGATCCCGGAGGTTTTTTTATGCCTTATATAAGACGGCTGCAATCCGCTCCTCTACATTAAGCGTTACCCCTTCGCTGCCCATACCTCGATCTCCACCTGAAGGGACGGCATCGCCAGCGCCGGCACGTAGGCCATCGTCATGGACGGCGCCATTCCCCCGTGGAATTTCTCCCATACCCGTTGGAAATGATCCCAGTCGATCTCCTGAACCGCCCAAATGTTGATTTTGACGATATGATCCGCCGACATGGCTTCCGAGGCCAATACCCGCTGAATATTCGCCAAGGTGTTCTCTACTTGCTCCTTCCTATCGTCCGGCAGGTTCCCCTCCCTGTCGGTCCCCACCTGGCCGGAGAATACCAACAGCTCAGCCCCTCTCGCAACCTTGGTTACATGGGTATACGGGCCGATCGGCGGGGCGATGACGGACGGATTGTACCGGTGAATCGGGGACGATGCCTCCTCATCGGCTTCATTCAACATAGCCAGTGTCTGATGGTCCTCCCACTTCCCGTTAATCTTCACGTTTTTCCTGGCGATGCCTTCTTTATGGAAGCCGGCCTTCAGGAGCACTCGGATCGAGCCTAGGTTGTGCGGCATCACGCCCGCTTCAATCCGGTGAAACTTCAATTCCTGAAAGGCAAACCTCACCACCATTTGAACGGCCTCGGTCATGTACCCCTTACCGTTATGGTCCCGGTCCAGAAAATAACCGATCCAGCAGCTCTGCAAATTCCCCCGTACCACTTCCGTCAGCATGATCTCCCCGATGATCGTTTCGGTATCCCGCAGTCCAATCATATAGAGATACGCCTGATCCGCCTTGCTGGATTCCCGGGCCTTGCGAATCCGTTCGAGTTGTCCCTCAAGGGTATAGAATTCGTCGTCCCTTAAGCCCGTGAACCGTTGAAAAAAATCCCGGTTATCCACCTCGAGCTTCCATAGCGCTTCCGCATCCGATTCCTCTACCGACTTGACATAGATTTGTTTACCTTGCATGAACATGGTCTACCTCTCCTTTGCTCGTATCATTAGAAACGCCAAAAACACCACAGCGCACCTGTGGTGTACATGCCGATCTATGCAACCACAAGCCAGCGACCTGTGGTGTTTTTAATTCCACTGCTCCCTCATTTTAGTGAATAGCATGAAGGATCCTTGATCGCCGAATATCCGATTTTGGACAGACTTCTCCCGTCATCGGACCGATCAAAGAAAACAGCGGTGGAGTATCCCATGCCTTTGGACAACGACGCCAATGATCTTTTTTTCATGTGAATACTCCTCCCTGCCAAGATTTCAACCATCTATGTTCATAACAAGTAGCTTGCCTTATGGCTCGCTAATTCCATCGTCTCGATTACCCATAGGATACATGATTCTGCATGAAGGATCAAATCCGCTGAGCTACATTCACATGACCGTTCCCTTCGGATTGCCTTTGGACGGGCCTCTCCCCTGCTTGATATGCTTCAGCTGGGCCACAATGATGACGCTGATGACCACCAGCAGGAACCACGAGCTGATTTTTCCGATATGCACCAGACTCCATGTCCGTTCCTGTCCCGGATAGGTCCAGGCCCCGAGAAACGTGGAGATATTCTCAGCGATCCAGATAAAAAAACCAATCAGCAGGAACGACAGCACCAACGGCATGCGCAAGGTTTTTCCGTCAACGTCGAAATACACCATGGTTCTGCCGAACACCACGAACAATAATGCGGTCAGGAGCCAGCGCGCATCCCACACGTAGTGATGGGTAAAGAAATTGGCGTAGATCGCCGCGCTGATCAGCACGGTCAGGACAGGCAGCGGCCAGCCCGTGATCCGCAAATTCATTCGCCGCCAAGCCTGGCAGATATAACTGGCTACGCTGGCATACATAAAGCCGCTGTACAGCGGAACGCCGCCGATTTTGCTCCAGCCCTCGTCCGGGTAAGACCATGAGCCCATATGCACTTTATACAGCTCCAGCATCAATCCGATGACGTGAAAGACGCAGATGACCTTCAGTTCATCCCATGTCTCCAGCTTGCTGACCAGCATCCCGATTTGCGCCAAGACGCAGATGAGAAGAATGAGATCATACCGCGGCAAACCCGGAATCTCGACCACCTTGGTCAGTCCCAGCGCGCCGAAGATAATCACCGGAAATAGGCAGGACAAAGCCTGCTGATAACCGAAAACCCACAGCTTCCGTATAAATTCCATAAGCTCCTCCTAGCGCCTGCATTCGTATACTTCACCCTACCACAGACCGCGAATTGAATAAAAGAACAGCTTTGTCATATTTCATCCAGGCTATTAAGCGCAAAAACAAAATAAGAGAGCAGCTCCTGCAGCTGCTCTCTCATCGGTTAACGGGCTATCCGACGATCCTTAAGGTTATACCTGCGGCATGCAAGCTCTTAGGTTCAACCTTGTTCAATCGCTAGATTATATTCGGGTTCCCGGCATCTTGGGCCGCTCTCAACAGCCTGAAGGCTCCTCCTCTTCATACAGCCGGGGCATGCCCGGTCAGAGCGCGATATGGCGAGCCGATTTTTTCTTTTTGACCCGTAACAAAAATGTAAGAGGTACGGCTACCACCGCCACCATCGTGCCGATCATGAACACGTCATCAATGCCCATGGTCGTTGCCGCACGCGGAGTCACAGTTCCGGCGCCCATGTAATAGGATGTTCTGGTTACCACCAGCGCGCTGAAAATGCCGATGGATAACGAAGCCAGCCCCTGGCGCGCCCAGTTCGTAATGGACGATGCATGGCCTGAGTACTCGCTGGACACCGCGCTCATCGCGGCGTTCGTTAACGGCATGTTGCACAGCGCTATGCCGAGGCAGCGAACCAGCTGCAGCATGGAAATGTACAGAACCGACGTATTCGTGCCGATCCCGCTGAAAGCCAGCGTGGCGGCCACTATGATGAGGACGCCCGTGATGACCAGCCGGAACGGACCGATCCGGTCATAAAATTTGCCGATAATCGGCGATGCCGCCGCCATGACGATTGCGCCCGGCAGCATGATCAATCCGGTATCCATCGGGGACAGCTTCAGCACGGTCTGCAAATAGAGCGGCACCAGCAAGGTTCCCGTATAGAGGGAGATCGTCACAATACAGTTCAAGATCAAGCTGTACCGGAATCGGGGGAATCTGAATACCTTCAGCTGCAATAGCGGGAACGGGATGCGAAGCTCCCACTTAATAAAGAACAGCAGCAGCAAAATGCCGGCGACGAGCAAGGAGATCGTCTTCCAGGACCCCCAGCCCCAATCGTTTCCATGGCTGAAGGAGAGCAGCAAACAGGAGCTGCCCGCCACCACCGTCAAGAAGCCGAGGAGATCGAAGCTCTTCTTCCCGGTCAGTCGATAAAATGGAATGAATTTGCTTACGATGACGATCGATATCAGGCCGATGGGGACATTCAGAATGAATATGGATTTCCAGCCAAAGTATTGCACCAGCCATCCGCCCAGGGTCGGCCCTATCACCGGTGCCAGCATGGAAGCCAGGCTCCACAAGCCCATGGCGTAGGCCTGCCGCTCGCGCGGGAATACCTGGTAAATGATTGTCATCGTAATCGGAATGATCATCCCGCCGAAGACGCCTTGCGTGATCCGGAACGCGATTAATGTTTCGATGTTCCAGGCGACAACGCATAGCAGCGACGAAAGGGTAAAACCCGTCAATGCCAGTACGAACAGCCTCTTATAGCTTAGCTGATCCCCCATGTAGCCTACGATGGGGGCCACGATCCCCGTTGCCAGCAAATACCCGGCCATCAGCCATTGGGTTGTGCTTAGCGTGGTATGAAACTGCTCCATCACCACCGGAAAGGCGACGTTGATGGTGGTAATGCTCAGCACCGCGAGAAAATTGCCGAAAAACACGGCGCTCATAATTAGCCAGAATGAAGATTTTTCGTCTGTATTCACAAGAAGCCTCCTAAACAAAGTAACCCCGCCCGGATCTGATAACAGAACTGGAGGCAGGATTACTTCAGTTTCATATCGTTTACTCTGTTGGAAATAGCTTTCGGCCAAGCAATCGCAGCAAAATATACAGGTTATCCGCCTCGTCCTCATCCAGCTGCTTGAAGGATTCCATGACGGCATAATCTCCCTCGCTGCGCGCGTCGAGCACCAGCTGCCGGCCTTCTGCCGTAAAATTGACATAGTGGCTGCGTCCGTCACTCGGATTCGGCGTACGAATCACCAAGCCCCGTTGTTCCAACGCATCCACCAAATAAGTAATCGTTGCAGCTTTAAGCTCCATGTGCTCAGCCAACCGGTTGGGAAGCCACGGTCCCTGCTGCTCGATCAAACTTAGGATTTTATACTGATTCATCGTCAAATCGTTCTTTCTTAAATGACTCAAGAAAGACACGACCCGATGCCTCGTCATTTTATCCGATAACTCACGATACATGTCCATGAGTCTCTCCACGCTTGCTTCTCTTCCGTTCTCCAGAGCATTTCACCTCGTTCTTATTTTAGTTCAATTATTCTAACTTGTAAACACCATTTTCATGATTTTCATTCTAATTCATCCCAATTATTGAGGTATAATGGACTAATTACTTAAATTATTCAAAGTTTATTTCGAGACATTGAACCATTCTAATTCTTAAAATCAGAAGCATCTACGGAGAGAAATCTCTTATTCATGCCTTGGCAGGAAACGGTCAGTACAATAACAGGCCCCCATGCAAAAAGGACTCGCAAGATCTAGCGATCCGCGAGCCCTTATCTTTCCCGTTTATTCCTCATCATCCGCAAACAATTCATGAAGCATGGCTTCCCGGCGATTCACGAATTCCTTCGTGATCATGTAATGATCCGTTTCCTCCAGGGTCGTCTCTTCCACGCCTTCGGATGTCAGCTTGTAGATGATCGAATCCGGATAAGCCATGACAATCGGCGAATGCGTGGAAATAATAAACTGCGAGTCTTCATGAACCAGGTCATGGATGCGCCTCAGCAGCGCCATTTGGCGAAACGGCGACAAGGCCGCTTCCGGCTCGTCCATGATGTACAGCCCGTTCCCCCAGAACCGATGCAAAAAGGTGGCAAAAAAGGATTCTCCGTGCGACTGCTGGTGAAGCGATTTGCCGCCATAGGAATCATAAAGTCCAGGACGCTCCCGCTCCAGTGCATCCACTTCGCTGGCGACGTTATAATAGCTCTCCGCCCGGAAGAAAAACCCGTCCCGCGGTTTGCGTGCGCCCCGGACGGTTCGAATATATTCATACAGCCTGGAATGGGTCTCCTCCGTCGAGAAGGAGAAATTGAGCGTCCCTCCTTCCGGATTGAACCCGAGGGCGGCGGCAATCGCCTCCAGCAGCGTGGATTTGCCCATTCCGTTCTCGCCCACGATATAAGTGACCTTCGGATGAAAGCGAAGTCCGTCCATAGCCGCTACGGCCGGCAAATTAAAGGGGTATTCGTTAAATGACGGGATGCGATCCCTCATTAACACAACGCTTCGAAGATAGGCAAGCATAGCCGAGTTATCCAACCGCTTTCCCTCCTTGAAATCTACGTTAACCGATCATGACAAGTCTACTATATAACATTCCGGCTTCGGTTCCAATTCAGATCATCGCCCGATGCAGGCTGCACACTCTCATAGAACGCATTCCTGGACATACAGCGAATCCGAGCAGCCCGCTGTTTGCTGCGATAGCAGGCAAACCGCTTCCTTGAAGCAATCGAAGATGCCCCGATATTCAAAAAAATGCGCCATCACAGGGCTTGCCGGCACCTGGAATGACGCACTTTTTCATCCGATATTGAATCTGTTGTTACGATATACTTACTATTCGCTTACGATAAATTGATAGAGCTCCTCGACCTTCTCTTCCGTCAGATCGCCGCTGTTATCAAACACCTTGATGGACGTTTGCGGAATATCCCAGTTCACTTCCGGAACGAAATCGACGCGCTTCTTGAAGTCGTCCCAATGATCCAGCTTCCACTGATCCCGCTCGGTCTGTCTGTCAATGATCCGCTCCTTCTGCAAATCCATGTCCTTGAGCGCAACCACGATGACCTTCACGTCAACGTCGTTCTTCGTTAATCCCGCGGATGCGATGACCTCTTCAATCCATTCGCGGTTCTTGAGCTCCGCCGTGAACGGCGAGATCATAAAGACATTTTGCCCGGCACCCAGGTTCTCGATGCAAATATCCTTGGTCGTATCATATTCCAGATCGCGCAGATTCTCTTTATAGAAGGAAGAATCGCGGTCGTTCGGATCCAGTCCGTTGCTCTCCAGGAACTTCTCGACAAACCGTCCCCCCACCGTATCACGGTCGAGGAATGCAGCCGGTATGCGGACTGCAAGCTTCTTCGCTACGGTTGTCTTGCCTGTGCCGGCCACGCCGACAAAAAACACTAGCTTTTGCAAATGGTATCCCTCCATATGATCTATATCGCTAGAACACCCCTGCCGTCACTCACGCTATCCCTATGCGCGTTCTGTCCGGTAACGGGTTTCTTCAATCAATTCCTCCATCGCGGAGGCCAAACGCTCCTGAAGCACTTCCGCTACGTCAAACCCGCCATCCTCGGTACGCGCCACCTGGGCATCCACGGCGTACACGCCGCCCAGAATATGCCGGGCCCCGATCGAGGAAAGCACGGGCTTGAGCGAATAATCAATCGCCAGCAAATGCGCGAGACTGCCGCCAATGAACATCGGAAGCACGATTTTGCCAGCCAAGCCTTTTTGCGGAATCAGGTCCAAAAATGTCTTAAGCACGCCGGTAAACGAAGCTTTATAAACCGGACTTGCCACAATCACGGCATCGGCCTCGGCCACAAGCCCGTTGGCTTTGACGATATGCTCGCTCTCAAACTTCGTATGAATCAAATCCTCGGGCGGCAGCCCGGCCACGTCGATCCGGCTCACCTCGAAATTGGCCGCAGCCAGTGCCTGCTCCGCAAAATCCATAACCGCATTCAATCGGGATCCGGCTGTAGGGCTCCCGTTAATAATAACAGCTTTCGCCATAATCATTGTTCACCTCAGCTTATCTTATAATGTCACCATTCCATGCATGCATCAGATCGCTATGTAGGGTCCTCTCGATATAGAGTCAGACCGCCATAGCCTGTATCTCAGAAAAAAAAGACTTTACAGGATACGGCAAAGTCTTCCGGTCAGCAGTCGCTCTTGCATCCGACATCAACCTGCATAAATCAGAGCAAACTTGTCAGAATTAGTATCATCGTATCAATGTGTCCGCGCTTTTGTCAATCCGGCAGACGCGTCAAACCGATGTTCTCCATTGATCGCTTCATATAATCGATCACGAATAGGGCTTCCTTTGCGAATAAGGTTTAAGATCGGCACCTGGCCCCTCCCTTGATCAGGACGTCCCGCTTCCTTGTTCGGCAAGCAGCGGCGAGTACATCATGAGCGCATGGTTCTCGGTAATCCACTCATCCCGAATCCGTTCGCCTTCCCTGTTGAACACTTTGCGGGCAATGACGTTATGCCTCGCATATCCTCCCCAAACTTCCTGGGTAATGCGATGGTCCCGCTCATATACTTCATAGCGATGCAGCGGAGCGGCGCTGGATCGCCATTCCCCGATCAAATCCTCCTCTGATACATATACCGACAGCTGGTATGTATCGTTCGTCGGATTATAAATCTGAAGGTCCAAATAATTATAGGCGCACGTAGCGCCGCTCCCGAACGGCTGGGTCCGGTTCGCATCCGGAAATACGTCATAGCTGTGCCGATGCCGTTCTTTCACTTCCAGAGGGGTGTGCAGCGTCATCCAGTATATGAGGTTGGACAGTTGGCACAGCCCTCCGCCCACGCCGGCCTTAAAGCCTCCATAGAACAGGACCATGCCGTCGACATACCCTTTCCTGCGGGTCGGGCGTCCAATGCTCCTCCAATAGGACAGCGTCTCTCCCGGACGAACCAGCAGTCCATCCAGATGGCGCACGGCCAGACGCAGGTTGATCACCTTATGATGCTGATACCACATATCAACGTCCTTGAGCTGGCGTTTCAGCGGGGTTCGGTGTGTGAACACCGAATATCGCAGTAGCTCAGGACTTTGCGTGCGGGCGATGCCGCCCCTCTTCCTCATCCATGCCCAATAACGCCGGTACGTAAAATACTGCTTGCCTGCCCACAGGCGGAATTTTGAACGCTTGACGGGTTTCATCCGTGACCGTTCCCCCTTGGCCGTATTGATGTAATTGGAAATATTTTACCACAATAGCCCAAAGGACATCGTTAAAAATCCGTAACCCGCGCGTTTGCGCACGACCTTTCACCTATTCTGTTCACAACCGGCACCCTGGACTGGGCGAATGCATAGAGATAAAGCATCGACGTTCCATGAATAACATCCCGTATACCAAAGGAGGAATGAAATGAATCCCCAACAGCCCATTCCATACGTAGGCTCCAAAACCGAATGCAAAGAGCAGCCCATCGCTTTCCCTCCCCAGCATCAAAACTGCCAGCCGGGCCTTGAAAGCCTAATGTCGCCGCGTCCGATCAGCGAAGATCCCGCCTACCGGGGCAGCGGTAAACTGGATGGCAAAATCGCCATTGTGACCGGGGGGGACAGCGGTATCGGCAAAGCGACCGCCATTGCCTTCGCCAAGGAAGGTGCCGATCTGGTCATCCCATACTTATATGAGACTTCGGATGCGGAAGTGACGAAGCAGCGGATTGAATCGCTCGGCAGACGATGCCTCTTAATGAAGATCGATCTGCGCTACAAAAAAAACTGCGAAGCCGTGGTTAACGAGACGATCGCCTGCTTCGGCAGAGTGGATGTTCTCGTGAACAACCATGCCGTCCAGTATGTGCAGCGTAGCATTCTGGACATTACGGAAGAACAGCTGCATCACACCTATCAGACGAATATCTTTCCGTTCTTCTTCATGATCCAGGCTGCGCTGCCCCATATGAAAGCAGGGGCATCGATCATCAACACGGCCTCCATTACGGCCTATGACGGTTTAAAGGAGCTCATCGACTATTCCTCAACTAAAGGCGCCATCGTTTCCCTTACCCGATCCCTGGCCCTTTCGCTGGTCGATCAGGGCATCCGCGTCAACTCCGTCGCGCCAGGCTCGGTCTGGACGCCGCTCATCCCTTCCAGCTTCTCCGCCGATGAGGTTGCCGTATTCGGAACGAATTCGCCGATGAAGCGAGCCGCACAGCCTTATGAGCTGGCACCCGCTTATGTTTACCTGGCATCGTCCATCACTTCTTCTTTTGTCACGGGTCAGGCTATTCACGTCAACGGAGGGCAGATGGTAACCAGCTAGCATGGATGCCGCAGGCATCCGAGGATTCTACGAATAACGTGCAGAGGATGTGTACAATGAACACCGGAATTCCCAAACGGTCCGCCCGGATGGACATGGGGTTTTATGCATTAAACAAGCTGGCCAGCGCCGGTATCGTCGTGCTGCTGCTGAGTCTGCTGGATTGGGCGTGGCCGTCCGGCGCGGATCAGGCCTCGGAGTGGTTAGGCCTTTACATGCCGCAAGAACACTGGGTGTACGGTTACGCGCTGACGGCCTCTCTCGCGGCCGATGCCATACTCGCGTTCCTGCCTTCGCTGCATAAGGGGAAACAGGCTGCCGTGTATGGAGCGGTCGGTTTTCTGTTCTTCGCCTTGTTCACGGGCGGTCATCCGGAGCAGCTCTGGCTCCGTGCCGCTGCCGGAACCCTGACGCTGCTTCTGTTCTTGTGGGGAAAGCATGCATTCTCCAGCAATTCGCTGGCCACCCCGTTCTTTGCCCTGGCCGTTCCCCTGCTGTGCTGGGTGATATGATTCAAGAGCTATAGCCTCTTCCCATGGAAAAAGGGCCCTCTGATGAGGGCCCTTGCTCTTTGCTTCAAAGCGCTTCGATGACATCCCCGGCGATGACCGAGGCGGGATGCCCCCGATGCCGCGCGGCCCGCTCGCCGGCACGGCCGTGCAGCCACACGCCAAGCGCGGCTGCAGACGGACCGGCATGCCCTTGCGCCAGCAGGCCGGCAATGATGCCGGTCAGCACGTCTCCGGTGCCTCCGGTCGCCATGCCGGAGGTGCCGGTTGTATTGATGTAGGTTTGTCCGTCCGGCGAAGCCACGACGGTATGCGCCCCCTTGAGCACGAGGGTAACCCCGTGCCCGGTGGCGAACCCTGCGGCGGCACCGATCCGGTCCCGCTGCAGCTCGGCAGTAGGAATGCCCAGCAGCCGGGACATCTCCCCGGGATGCGGGGTCAGCACCGTGGCCGCGGCACGCGGCTTCCAGGCGCTGAAATCGCCAGCCGCAGACAGCATATTCAGCGCGTCGGCATCCACCACCAGCGGCCCTTCCCATTCTTCCCACAGTCGGCGGAGCCACCTGTCGTCTCCTTCGAAGCGGCCAAGCCCCGGACCTACGGCCAGCACATCGCGGGACTTGGCGAGGGACAGGACCTGCTCCGCGGAGGCCTCATTCCAGTAGCCGCCGCTCTCCTCTGTCGCAGGGGCGAGCATCACCTCGGGCGCGGCTCCGCTCAGCGGCAGCACCAGGCTGGCAGGGAGCGCCCAGGTCACCAGGCCGCAGCCCGCGCGGAGCGCCGCCCGGGAAGCGAGCAGGCCTGCGCCGCTCATCGTGCGGCTGCCCCCCACGGTCAGGACGTGGCCGTAGGTGCCCTTATGCCCGTCCGGCGCGCGGCGGCGCGACACATCGGCGCCCAGCTCCGTCCGAAGGACATGCGGGGTAAGCAGATGCGTGCCGACGCCCTGCTCCCGGCACAGCGATGCCGGAATGCCGATGGAGCGGACCACCACCCGGCCCGCGGCCCCGGCGCCGGGGTACTGCACCAAGCCTCGCTTCAGGAAGGCGAGGCATACCGTCACCGCGGCCGAAATGCACGGCTCGTGCCGCGCGCCGGTATCGGCGTCCAGTCCGCTCGGAATATCGGCGGACACAATCGGCAGGCCGCTGTCGTTCGCGGCCTGGATCAGCGCGGCGTAAGCGCCGCGGGGCGCGCCCGTCGCGCCCGTCCCGAGCAGCGCGTCCACGATGCCGGTGTACGCGCCGTAGTCCACGGCGGCACGGCCGTGGACCAGAGCCGGGATGCCGAGCGCTGCCGCGGCATCCCGCTGCACTGCCGCCTCGTCGGCCAGCGCGGACGGCTCGGCGGCGTAGAGCAGCGTGACGCTTATGCCGGCGTCACGCAAATGCCGTGCGGCGACCACGCCGTCGCCGCCGTTATTGCCTTTGCCCACCAGAATGAGCCAGTGCTCCTGCGCCGCCAGCGCGGTGGGCAATCGCGCGTCTCCGTCGATGACAGGCGACGGGCGGCTCATCTCGATAACCCGCTCATTTCCGGTGAAAGGGCCCTCTGACGCTGCCGAATAATCCAATAAGGAAGTCGGCCGGTCGCACCTCTCATCCTCCGGCAAGTAGGCTTGATCGCTTCCGCATGTCCGAGCGGCCACCGTGGACGGTAACTGGCTCGCGCCATGACGCTCCAGGCATAATTTCAGGACTTCCTCGGCAATCGCTTTACCCGCATTTTCCATAAGCGCGATGGCCGGAATGCCGATGCGGCGAATCGCGTAGTTATCGAGTGCCCTCATCTGTTCGGACGTCACAACATACATCCAAGCTCTCCCCTTTGCTTCGATATATCCTACCCAAACGCTCTGACGACTTCGCTTGATGCCTTTCGATTAATAAGCAACGGTAAAACGGGACTGAATGAACTGCGGATCGTCCAGCTCATCAATCACGGCTACCGCAAAATCTTCAACCGAGATCCGGCTGCTTCCGCTCTCATCCGTCACCAGGCGGTCCATGCCGATCCGGAATTGTCCGGTACGTTTCCCCGGCTCGATGATGGCCGCCGGACTGATATACGTCCATTCCAGATCGCTTTCCTTATAAAGATCGTAAGCATCCGCATGCGCACGGGCAAGCGGTCTGATCTCTTCCGGAAATTCCGGGGTTTCCATAAGCGGTACCCCGCTGTCGGCGATCAGGCTGCCTGCGCCGCCAACGATCAACAGGCGGGCTACGCCGCCGCGTCTCGTTCCCTCCACAATGGTCCGCGCGGCTGCTACAAGCTCCTCTTCTTGGCCGAACTTCGGACCGAAAGCGCTGATCACGGCATCGTGTCCCTGAACAGCCTCTTCCAATGACGAAGGATCCATCACATCCGCTTTGACTTTCTGTAATCGCTCATGCTCCGCTTCAAGGCGATCCGGATTACGCAGCACCGCCGTTACCTCGTGTCCCCGGCGCAGCGCTTCTTCCGTAATGCGTTTCCCGATCGTCCCGCTTGCTCCAATCAATGCTACCTTCATGTTCATCGCTCCTTCGTTTAAAAATTATACTACATCACCCAGGATGGGGAATGGTTCTCTTATATCTTAAGTAGTAGTATGAACACCCGGTGCCGCGTATAGCCGTACTTGGTCGATCGCACCTCCTATTTACTTATCCCCTTGCAGACCTCTTCAAACTCCACTTATTCATTTTTCCTCAAAACATTAGATCTTTAGACCTATGAATTGCGATATTGTTTTCACCGATAGAATACATAAGTGCACATTTATGAAAATATATATTTGGCGTAATGACTTCTAACGCAATACTAATGGTATACGCTTGTCGAAGATTGTCCTAATGCTTATGTTTAAATCGTAATGAAAAGGAGAACATCCATCCTATGAAAAAACAATACGTCCGCTTGCTGGCTCTCTGTCTCGCCGGCGGCCTGCTGCTGCTAAGCAGTCTGTCCCTTCATCCTGATGCCGCGGAAGCGAAACCCAGCCAGAAGGCAACCTGGTTCTGGGATACCCCGCAAATCAAAGACTCCGCCGATGACATTCTGAGCTTTGCCGGCAGCCAGGGAGTGAACGTGCTCTACCTGCAGATGAATCGCGATGTCCGTCCCGAGTATTACCGCAGCTTTATCCGCCAAGCAGGAGTGCAAGGGATCGAGGTCCACGTCCTCGGCGGGGCGCCGAACTGGGCGCTGGAATCGGAACGTCACCGGCTGGAGACGTTTATTCAATGGACCGCCGAATATCAAGCGTCCGCTGCCCCGAATGAGCGCTTCACCGGCATCCATGTCGATATCGAGCCGCATGTGCTGGCCGAATGGAAAACGAACCAGTCCTCGGTGGTTAAGCAGTGGCAAGCGAGCGTCCGTTATCTGGTCGATGAAGCGCACAAGCTGAATCTGCCGATCGGCTCCGACATGACCTTCTGGCTGCATACCTACCGGCTGCCGGATCAGTCGATGTCGATCAGCCGCTGGATGATCAAGCAGTTCGACCAGATCGTCATTATGGCCTATCGCGATCAAGCGGATAACATATACAACCTCGCCGCGACCGAGCTAAAGGAAGCCGACGAACTCGGCAAGGAGGCCCTGATTGCCGTGGAGACCAAGTCCAGCAATGAGGGAGCTTACATTACCTTTTTCGAGGAAGGCACGGCCTATATGGAGGAACAGCTGAGCAAGGTATGCACCAAGGCGGAAAAGCACCCTTCCTTCTCCGGGTTCGCCATTCACGACTACAGGTACTGGAAGGAACTTCATGACTCCGATCGATAACGTTGCGATCCTTACATTCTGGCATTAAAAAAAGATGGCGTTTCAAGAGGGTGAGTCCTCTGGCGCCATCTTTTATGTTTAGATGAAGGAACTTATCCTCTCCTTCGGGTAAAAGGCCTGATCGCCTTCAAACCGTCAACATGAGAAGCAGTACATAACCGACCGTCATTTTCGCGCGTTGAAGCGGCGCTTTTTTTACCTGCACTTCCATCACCCCGGCCCCTCCCTCTCTTCGATGTCTTATTCATATACTATATGCGGCTCGGCCCCTTTTGTTACCTTGAGGAAACATTGTTTACCAAGAGAAAAACCGATCCGTCATGAATAGTAGCATACGATCAAGCTTCCTGCACTGGAAGCGAACCCGGGCAGCATGCGGCTCATTTACGATCAGCATAGCGCTCTATGACGTCCTGCAAATATTGTTCTGCTTCCATTACAAGCTGACGCTCTCCAGCGTTCCATTGATCCCGATTGTTATCGACCTCTAAAAAGGCAGCATGAATCCGTTCGTCGCCATGGGTCACACGTTGAACCATCTGTTGCCATTCTTGGGCTAAGGCCCTGGCTAAACGGGACTCGATGGGGACGTTTGAGGCCTTATAAGCTGCAGCTTGCAGCGATATTTTTCTGAACGTATTGTAAAAATCCAATACCGCCTGCTCAGAGTCAAATACTTTTTGAAACAGCCGCGCGTCTTCCTCCGAAAATTCGTATTCTTTCCAAGCCGACATATCGACCTCATTCAACGAACGCATAAGATGGGCTAACAGCTCCCAGGGTACGTTGTACCCTTCTTTCATCATTTCCTTTGCCACATGCAATCCGTCAAGCTTGGCTTGGATGCTCTCTTTCTGTGAATAAAGGACCGATGCCTGGTAATCTAGAATGTTCTCGATATCCTGCTCCTCGGTGCCCACAATCAATTGTTCTTTGATCTTTTTTAAAGAGAAACCGATGGCTCTATAGAACATAATCTGCTCAAGTACATACAGCTGTTTATCATAATATACTCTATGCCCCAGCTCATCTCGCTCCGCTTTAAGAATCCCTTCATTATCGTAGTACTGAATGGTTCGCGGTGTTATTCCCGACAATCGGCTGATTTCTTTTACGGAATATTTTTTCCCCATGAACCCATCCCTTCCTGTCCCTTACTCGATTTTCGCTAAAAAGGCTTCTATCGTTTCCAGTAACTCTTCAGGGTATTCCCCGTTAATCGCATGCGAGGCCTCTTCAAATAAAACCATCTCGCTATTAGGGTCTTTCAAGGCATCCATCCCCGTTTGATACGACTTTTCAGCATGGTGCATCGTCGATTGTCCAGCCAAAATACCGAGCACCGGTATCGTCAGCTCAGCTAATTGTTCCGGCTGGATGGCTTCCGGCATGGGCAGCTTGCTCTTGAATGTCCGCATACCGGTTTCGATTAGTTTGGCGGTCGGATCGCTGTCATCGACTTCAGCCCCGCCGGATATATAGCTGAGCATTTTCTCCCGGATCGGCTTGGGCACCATGGGCACCGTCGCCGGAATGGAGGCCAGTATCATTTTCAATGGAATGGGGCCGAACACATAGACGGGGTCCAGCAATATGAGCGAGTGAATCTTCTCCGGATGCTTGAGCGCCAGATTCGCCGCACTCCACCCGCCGAACGACAGCCCTAATAGGTGGATCTCTGATTCCGGCAGCTGATCCAATACTTGCCCTAACCATGCTGCTTGGTCCGCAGCGGTTTCAATCCGTCTGGTTTCTGTGCTTAAACCCGGTTCTCCTATCAAATCAACGGTGTATACAGGCCGGTGTTCTAAAAAGCCGCTAAGATTGTCCTCCCACATAGGGGTAGCAGATCCCTTTCCCGGAAGCAGCAACAAAGGCGTTTTGTGCGGCGTATCGCTCCCCTGGAACTTGTAGAGCTGCACCACGCCAAAATCAGTATGAACCTTGATCGACGCAACCGGTTCTGGCAAGTGACTCATCGCCTCCTCATAAGCCGCCGCATATTCCTTCTGCCCATCCTCTGTAACAAAACCGCTTAACGACCCGTCATCTCTGAATAGAAAGCCTGCTACCGTCAGTATAGCTAGTATCGCAATGAGAATGCTACCCAAGATAATCCATCCTTTTCTTCGTTTCACTTCAATCCCCTCCTAAGGCGACTATAAGCTATGACGTAACGTTATACGCAACCCCCATGCGCTCTATAGCTGCCTGTTACCGAATCGGCTTGAAATCCCTTCCTTCTTGTGCAATAGTGAAAGGTAGAATATTGAAGGAGGGATCCGCTTGTCCCTTACGGAATGGATGGTTGATATCTTTGGCTCGCTGGACGGGCTCGTGGCCGCGCTTCTTGCCACTGCGGTATTTGCGGGCCTGTACATATACAGTGCGTCCCGGCTGCTCGGTGCACGCAAGGATTCGCTCGCTCGCATTCGTCAGACCTTGACGGTCTACGCCAGGCTGGCAGGGCTTCTCGGCACGCTGATCCATCGACCGACCCGGACGGCCGTCCCCGAGGATCTGCTGATCCGGCTTCTGCAGGAATGCAAATCCGCTGACCTGTTGACGCGTGAGCTCCACGAACAAATGGATATTTTTCTAAGCGATCGCGATGAATCCCGATTGACGACGCTTCACAAGCTGCTGGACCGCGAGATCAACAGACTCATGAAGGAGCGCGACGAGCTGGTTGGACGGCTGGAGAAGCCCGGCTGGGGGATGGGCTTGTGGCTGCTCCTAAAACCTGCCGTACCTGCCCTTTCACTGGGTGCCGCGCTCCTATGGACGGCGGTCCTTGCGGAGGAACTCAGGCAAACATCGGCCTGGGCAAGCCCCGAGGTTTGGTGTTTATGGCTCTCCAATATCATTGCCACGATCTCTTTCTACCGTTTATTGATGGATTCGAGAAGAAAAACGCATGGCATGATTTATACCGTGCTGCATCTGCTGATTGTGGCTTCGGCCTTATTTAATCTGATCGGCGGCGAAGCCTCGCCTTACGTTCTGGCTACCCAATGCTTGCTCTATCTGGCGGGTTTCCGGGTAACGGCCACCCGTAAGCGGCGTGAGCGGCCCTATGCCGGCCATCCGGAGCTGATGGAGCAGTTCCTTCATCCTGCCGGGGATCACGATCCTCTAAGCGAAACAACAGGCGCAGGCGAGCCGGAGATCGGCAGCAGCCCGCTCCGGTCGCGATAAGATGCCTGATACATGAATACGATTAACAAACAGCCCGACCGATTCAACGGCCGGGCTGTTTGTATTATTCATATACTCTATCTCTAATAGAAAAGAACTCCCGCATGATTCCCAAAGCGCGTTCCCCTGGTCTACTTGGTCAACACCCGTGGTGTCTTTTCCATGTCGACTGGACAGGCTGCACTTCAGTTATCTGGCGGAAGTTCTTTTTACGGTACCTGATAGCTTTTGCTTGGTCATCTTGTATTCGTTCTTCGCTGTTGGCCGGATGCCCGGGACGATCCTGACGTCTTGACCGCTCCGGAGGCCGTATTCTCGAAACGCTTGCGCTCCGTTCGTTCCATCTGAACGATTTGACCCTCATGCACTACGATTTGCAGCGAACCGAATTCCATGTCGTTCAGCAGGCTTGCTATGCGCTCGAGCCACATTTCATCCACTTTTAATGGTTTAGCCATGGATACGCCTCCTCACCGGGCAAAGCCCTCATTTATTCACTCATCTTCATCAGCCGAAGACACATTCACAATGTAAACGATCATTATTCATTCTTTTCCAACCAATATAGTATGAATTAACCTTAGCATGGGGTGGAAACGACTGTCAATGGGCATTTTTTCGCGTAAACCAATTTTTAAGCAGCAGCGTAATCACGGCTAACAACAGCAATAAGGAGGCCACCGCGAACGATGCCGAAAACTGATACTCATTGTACAAAATCTCGACATGAAGGGGCAGCGTATTGGTCTCTCCGCGGATATGGCCGGATACGACGGACACGGCCCCAAACTCGCCCATGGCCCTGGCATTGCACAGAATGATGCCGTACAGCAGTCCCCATTTGATATTGGGCAGGGTGACCCGCCAGAAGATTTGCCAGCCCTTGGCGCCGAGCGTTACAGCCGCCTCCTCTTCCTTCGTCCCTTGGTCCTCCATCAGCGGGATCAACTCCTTGGCCACAAAAGGAAACGTAACGAATAACGTAGCCAGAACGATGCCGGGCACGGCAAATATGATCTTGATATCATGGCTTTCGAGCCAAGGGCCAAACCAACCCTGACGGCCGAAAATAAGCACGAAGACGAGGCCTCCGATAACCGGCGATACCGCGAACGGTAAATCCAGCAGCGTAATCAGCAGATTTTTGCCTTTAAAGCGGAACTTCGTTATGGTCCAAGCCGCGATGACGCCGAATATCGAATTCAGCGGTACCGCAATCGCCGCCACCAGTAAGGTCAACCGCAGCGCGGACAAGGCATCGGGATCGGACAAGGCCGCGATATAAACCTCCCATCCCTTCTTCAGCGCTTCGGACAGCACCGTAACGAGCGGCAGCACAATAAGCCACAGAAGCACAAGGCCAGCCAAACTAATGAAGGTCCATTTCACCCAGGTTTTCTCCGCTGCAGCCGGAGAGGGCGATGTGCCTCGTTTCCCTGCCGGGACGGCAGCGGGTACGGTTCCAGCCATATAGTTCCCCCTCCCTAGCGTGCGGTTTTCCGCGTCCAGTGTTGTAAAATATTGATTCCGAGCAGCAGCGCGAAAGAGATGAGCAGCAGAATCAAGGCAACCGCCGTAGCGCCGGCATAATCAAACTGCTCCAGCTTCGTCATGATCAACAGCGGCGCAATCTCCGTCTTCATCGGCATATTTCCCGATATGAAGACGACGGAGCCGTATTCTCCGATCCCCCGGGCAAAAGCGAGCGCAAACCCGGTCAGCAGCGGCGGAATCAGAGTCGGCAGAATGATGGTGCGGAACGTGCGCCACCGGCCTGCCCCTAGCGTGGCTGCCGCCTCTTCCGTGTCCCGCTCCGCGTCCTCCAGCACAGGCTGTACCGTCCGCACGACGAACGGTATGCCGATGAACATCAGGGCCAGCGTGATGCCCAAGGAAGAGAACGCCGCCTTGATGCCGAGCGGCTCCAGCAGCGATCCGATCCATCCATTCGCGGAATAGATCGCGGTTAATGCCACCCCCGCCACGGCCGTTGGCAGGGCGAAGGGCAGGTCGATCAGGGCATCCCACCATTTTTTGCCCGGAAAATCATACCGCACCAGCACCCAGGCCAGCAGCAGCCCCAGTATCGTATCCGCTAATGCGGCCAGCGCCGCCGTCGTCAGACTGACCCTGTAGGATGCCAGCACCCTCGGATCGGTTGCAACCGACCAGAACTTCTCCCAGGTCAATCCGGTTTGATTAAGAAGCAGCGCCGATAGCGGCACGAGCACAACCAAACTCATATAAAGGACAGTCAGTCCCATGCCGACTCCAAAACCCGGGAGCACCCTGCGATGATTTCTGCCTTGCTTCCGTACGGGGAGTACCGTCATATCCACTCATCCTTTCCTGCCTTCGGCGGTTATGCCGATCAGCTGCCTGGCACGTAAATCTGATTAAAGATGCCGCCGTCATTAAAATGCTTGGTTTGCGTCTCTTCCCATGTTCCAAACACGTCCTTGAGCGTAAACAATTCGATGGCCGGGAATTTCTCCTTGTATTTGTCGGCTACGCTGGCAAGCGTCGGACGGTAGTAGTTCTCCGCCGCAATCGTCTGCCCCTCTTCGCTGTACAGGTATTCCAGATAGGCTTCGGCCACCTCCCGGGTGCCGCGCTTGTCAACGTTCTTATCCACGACGGCAACCGGCGGTTCTGCCAAAATGCTGACGGACGGGTTCACGATTTCGAATTTATCCGGTCCCAGCTCGTTAATCGAGAGATAGGCTTCATTCTCCCAAGCCAGCAGCACGTCCCCGATTCCGCGTTCCACAAAGGTGGTTGTCGCTCCCCGTGCGCCGCTGTCCAGCACCGGCACATGGGTGAACAGCTCTTTCACGAATTCCTGTGCTTTCGCTTCGTCGTTGTTGTTGTTAACCTTGAGTGCATAACCCCATGCCGCCAGGTAGTTCCACCGTGCACCGCCGGAGGTCTGCGGGTTCGGCGTGATGACCTCCACGCCCTCCTTAATCAGATCCGGCCAATCCTGGATGCCTTTCGGGTTTCCTTTGCGGACGAGGAAAACGATGGTCGAGGTGTAAGGCGCGCTGTTATGCTCAAACTTGCTCTCCCAGCCTTCATTGATCAATCCGGCCTGACGGATCGCATCGATATCGTATCCGAGGGCCAGTGTCACCACATCCGCCTCCAAACCGTCGATAACCGAACGGCTTTGCTTGCCCGAACCTCCGTGCGATTGCTTAAACGTCACCTTCTGGCCTTGTTCCTTCTCCCAATGCGCCGCGAATGCCTTGTTGTACTGATCGTATAACTCCCGGGTCGGATCGTAAGAAACATTAAGCAGTTCCACGCTCGGCTTGCTTGAACCCGAAGCAGGCGTTGCTTCGCCGGCGGTTGCGGCCGTTTCTGTTTTCTGTGAGCCGCAAGCCGTCAGCGCCGCCGTCAGCATGACTGTTAATCCGATGAGAACCCCTTGCTTCAACACCTTTTTCATATGGATCACTCCCCCTATTCTTCTCTACTAAACAGGCCCCATGGCAAAAAAAGACGGAGGAAGGCTCATCGGAACAGAGTCAAGCCGGTTTGCAACCGTGCCTGCCCTTGTTCTTCGAGCGTTCCTCCGTCGATACGGTGAGAACAATATATTATAATTCCTACCTGTTTAGTATGTTATGTTGCTATTGTAATAAGTCCCCCTTCTGCTGTCAAACCTTTTTTTCAAAAAATTTCAAGTTTAGGACCATTCGGACCATAGAACCATTTTTGGTACAACAAACGCAGTCACGGCGCGGATTTCCATTTACTGATGGTTGTATGAACCCGTTTCCAACCTTATAATTCTACCCCAAAGGAGTTGATCACGATAAGAAAGCCAATACGGAAAATCATATCTGCTTTTTTCCTTAGTGTTCTTCTGATCCTGCCGACATTCGCCCAAACGACGGAGGCCGCTCCGCTGTTAAAGCCCGGCAGTGAAAACGGGGATGTCTGGGACCTTCAATATCGCCTGAAAACGCTGGACTTCTACACGCAGCCGCTGGATGGCAAATATGGCGCAAACACGAAAGCAGCCGTTAGCCGTTTTCAAAAAGAATACGGCGTGCCAGCCGATGGAATTACCGGTGCGCAAACCTGGAGACAGCTGAAAAAATATACGTTGAATCAATCCGAAATGGACGTCATGGCCAAAGTCATTTACAGCGAAGCCCGCGGTGAGCCGTACAAAGGGCAGGTTGCGGTCGGGGCCGTTGTCATGAACCGCATTCAATCCAGCGAATTTCCGAATGACATTCGGGGCGTCGTCTTTCAAAAAGGGGCTTTTACGGCCGTGGATGACGGACAATACTGGCTGACGCCGAACCGTTCCGCCTATCTTGCCGCATTGGATGCCGTTCGCGGCTGGGATCCGACTTACGAATCCCTGTATTATTTCAATCCTAAAACCGCGACCAGCGACTGGATCTGGTCCAGGCCGCAAGTGCTGCAGATCGGCAATCATATTTTTGCTCATTAAGGATTCATTCAGTTAATCTTTCATTAGCTGAAACACACGAAGACAGAATTTTCGACGCCTTGTTCCTTGTCCGTCGCTGCGGGCAAGGAGAGACGCATAAAAGAAGCAGCTTGATTCCCTTCCCGGGTCTTTAAGCTGCTTCTTCTTTCATATAAGTTAACGTTTGTTTGCTTTGGCCTTCTCCACGGGACAAATGCACACCGGGCGCGTGACTTCCAACGTATAGCCCGTAGAGACCAGATTCCCCGTATCCGGGTCGATCCGGAAGCTTGCGATCAATCCGTTATCCTGATTCGCCGTAAGCAGGAAGCCATCCGGCAGTATATTGAAGTGGCGCGGCGTTTTGCCGCCGGAAGACACCCAGTTGACGGCACGGAGCGTACCGGCTTCCTGGTCGATTACATATTGGACGATGCTGTCATGGCCCCGATTTGAGGCATACAGGTAACGGCCGCAAGGAGATACCAGCAGATGGGCCGATGTATTGCTATCCATCACGACGTCCTCCGGCAAGGTCGAGATATGCTGCAATATTTTCAGATCCCCGAACGTTGCGTCGTTCGCGTATGCCGTTACCGTGCTGTTCAGCTCGTTCGTGCCGTATACCCACTTGCCAGACGGATGAAAAGCCACATGCCTCGGGCCGGAGCCTGGCGGCAGGCTGATTTCGCGGTGGGTCACCAGCTTTCCGTCTTCCAGCCGGTACACAATCACGTCATCCATCCCCAGGTCACTGACCAGGATATACTTGTTGACCGGGTCTTGGAATATCGAATGGGGATGCGCCTCTGATTGACGGTCATCGCGAAGGCCGCGTCCGCTGTGCTTGATCTTGGAGGCCAGCTCGCCGACCCGTCCGTCCTGCTCCAATGCCAGCACCGAAATCTGTCCATCGCCGTACCCTGTCGTAAGCAGATGCTTCCCGTCCGTTGTGCGGGATACATGACACGCGCCGGACGAGCCGGTAGACTGAACATTCAGCAGCGTCAATTCGCCGGTGACCAGATTGGCCGAATAAGCCGACACATCGCTTTCGCCCTTCTCGCTCGCCGCATACAATACGGAAATCGAGTCATCGAAATCCAGATAGGTCGGGTTCTCGATGCCTGCCGTACCGCCTAACAGGCGCAGCTCCCCGGTAGCCCGATCCATCGCCCCCCAATGAATGCGATTCTCTTCTTCCGAACCATAGGTTCCTATGTAAAATATCAGTTCCTGTCCTGCTGTCATGTGATCCACTCCTTTGTCTGATGAATGATCCGGTGGCCCGGCCTGATTCTTACTATGTATTACCCATCGGAGCCCCATGCCTACCGCCCTTTTTTAAGTCGTTCCGGCAAGTCGTCACCGCGCTGTCTCTACCAATTACTGCACGCAAAGAAATGTATTGCTACCATTGGTTTTATCATGTACGATTACCACAATTACCTCTCTATTCTATCATTCGTTGAAGGAGATGACAGCACATTGAAGAAAAAAATCAGCCTACTGGCTATCGCTTTCCTGTTCTTGTTCGCAAGCGCGGCCCAAGCCGCTCCGGCAAAGGATCAAGGGAAAATCAGGGTCTATCTCGATAACCGGGAAATTCAATTTGCGGCGGCGCCGATCATGAAGAACGGAGTCACTTTCGTTCAATTCCGCCCTTTGTTCCAAGCCCTGGATTATAAGGTCCATTGGAACGGCGCGAACAAGCAGGTGACGGGTACATATCTCGATCAGAAGCTGCAGATGACGATCGGGCAGAAGACCGCCTATGTCAATGGCGCAAAAACCACGCTGCAGATCGCTCCTTTCACTCAAGGCGGCAATACGCTGGTTCCCCTTCGTTTTGTGGCTGAAGCCACCGGACTCCCGGTAAAGTGGGATTCCAAGGCGCGTACCGTCAAGATTGACCGCGAGGGTGCGACCGCCAAAGCCGAAGACGAGGTGAAGAAGCTTTACCATATCATTGAAGAGGCTGGAAGCGCCAAGAAACTGGACGAAGTTATGAGCGTATTCCACCCCGAATCTCCCGTTCTTGCGGAGGTTAAGCAAAACTATCAGGATCAATTCAAGAACGACAAACATGTATCCGCGGACGTATGGGATGTAGCGGTAGCCGGAACGTCGATCCACGCCTACACCAGTGTGAGCCTAGACCGCATCGGCGGGCCGTTTGCATGGGATGTTACGCTCCATTACGAGAATCTCCTGAAGAAAGATGCGTCGGGCGCATGGAAAATCTATGATTTGAACCTGTACGAGACAGAATATTTCCTCGGAGACAAACTGCTTGAAGCTCGTCCCGTAGTGCCGGAAGCGGAGCAGAAAGCCATCGTGGAGTCTATCGACATTCAGTACAAGGGCTTCAATGAGGAGAATGGCCCGCTGCTCATGTCTGTCATTCACCCGGACTCGGTCTTCCACGAGATGTTCCAAACCAGCATTGAGGAAGGCATCTTCGATGAGGTGAATTTCAACCTCAAATCGGGGGAGCTCCGGACGGTCTTCTTCCAAGGTGAAGACGCCGTCGTTTATGCCGAAGAAAGCGATGATGCGGACGGCGAAACGATTTATTCGACGTCGCTCTACTGGCTCAAGAACACCGAAGGCAAATGGCTGATCTATGACGTGCTGGAGCTTGAATAGATTGCGGATATCATGAAAAGCTTACGTAATAACCGTGAATTCCCGGCAAGGGAAATTCGCGGTTTCTTTTTTTGCACCTTCTTTAATTAAATCCTCCTCCGTCTAGGTCTACTTCGCCCCAGGTGACATATATCATAATAGTAATCCATAAAGGAGGGGTTTTATGGGGATTAAATTAATCAAAATCGCTGCTGTTTACTTCGTGCTCGGGGTGCTGCTCGGCATGTACATGTCGATCACCCACAGCTACGATTACGCCTCGGTTCACGCACACGTCAACCTTCTGGGCTGGGCGTCCCTGGCTCTTGCAGGCGTTATTTATGTTCTGTTCCCGGCTGCCGGGGAGTCCACTGCCGGCAAAGTGCATTTCTGGCTGCACAATATCGGTCTGCCCGTCATGATGATCGGTCTTGCCCTGCTGATGAGCGGCATCGAATCGGTAGAGCCGGTCATTGCCGTGGGAGGCGTTCTGGTAACGCTGGGCGTTCTCGCTTTCCTCTATAATGTGTTCACCCATGTGAAGAGCTCGCAGAGTAGAAGGAAACGCTGACTTTTTTCCTTAAAGAATCGCCTATTGAGGGCGATTCTTTTTCATGTTTCAAACTGCTCCTTAAGGGAAGATGGGTCACAGTTACCGACTATTGGGTAAAAGTAGATACCTTTCTCTTTGAAGGAGGCAACATAGACATGGAAACGAACTCGGCAATTCAAGTCCAATTCCACTGCCGCCAGTGTCAAACGGAAATCGGGGTTACGTTCACATCCGAACAGTTCACCACGGTTCACTGCCCGCAGTGCGATTACAGCTATTCACTCATGCGACCGACCATCGGGGAAGAGATATTGCTTGATTGGGAGAAAGAAGCCGTATTCCAAAAAGTCCGCGCAGACCAAACCGAGCATGACAAAATGGAGCTGATGCTCCTCGTCATTAAGGTCGTCGAGCTGCTGACCTGGCGGGATGAAGGCAACGGCCATATCCGTGCCATCGAAACGCTTCGCCAATGGCTGATCCTCAACGGCGTGCCCAAAGCTCTGATCGAGCTGCTGGATGCTAAAGGACCGGCAGGAAGCTCCCCAACCGAGCGCAGGGAATAGCGGCATCGACCCATGATCCAGGATTTAAATAAATGAGAAAAAAGGAACCGTCCTCCGGCCTTCATGGTCGGGGGCGGTTCCTTTTTCGTGTCCTAAATACCCTTCGTGTCCTAAATTTCGGACCATCCTATTTTTCATGTAACGGAACTTACTGCTAAAACCATTCGTAGTAACTCTTAAGAGAGGGGCTGATCAAATGTTCGATTTCATTTCTGTGCTGTTCATGGGTCTTGCGCTCACCGGGATCGGCATTTATGCCATCCGCAATCCGTACTCTTGGTGGTTCAGAAGATCGAGAGATGACACGGAACCCAGCGATCTGAGAATATGGTACTTAAAACTTATGGGTAAAGTAACCTTGGCATTCGGCGCATTGGTCATTCTGATGAGCTTTCAGCATCTCTAATCTCATCGAATCGGCACCTCGAATGCATGTTCCATAACGCCAGGGTAGCTGCTTAACGTAAACGTGAGCGGCTGCGGGTAATCCCCGGGTTTAAGGTGGATATACTGCGTGATGAGGCTTTTCCCGGTATCCGAAGAGGATCGGGACGAGGAACTGAGTCCACCTGCGTCCTCGTTAATTGTATGCTTGTTCCCTTCCCCGTCCACGAACTCCGGCTCAATCGATACGCTGCCCATATGCCGGTCAGCCCGCTCCTCGTATTCCAATGTCAGCGTATGCCCCGTGTACGCTCCGAACCGAAGATCGCCGTCCGGTGCACGAAGAATCTCCTTCTTATCCGTATCGACTACAAGTTTCATCTCGGAGGGGTCCACCGCTTGGAATCCGCTCGCTTTCAGCGTGATCGAATCCGGATTCTCCAATATATTGCTGTCGAAGAAGTATGTCATGTCCCCTCCTCCCGCACCAGGCAAAAATGCGGAATCGCTGTTCAATCGGATCTGCTCGCCGTTCACCACGGTTTCCAAATACACGTCCCATAAACCGGATACCTTCATCGTATTGGTCGAAGGGATGTTCGCTTTCAAGACGATGCCGGCAGGGGATAACACGGCTTCCTTCAAATAGAACCTTTGACTCTCAATCTGCAGCATTTTGTTGAGCGGAATCGTGCGGGTAAACTTTTGGACGGTCTCCATATCAACGGATACGTCGATATCGAGAACCTGCTCGCCCTCTGCCGAGGATTGATGCACCGTATTCGTTGTATAAGGGGCGATGCTAAAAGATAACGTCATTTCTTCGGGCACGAATTGGTTCTCGCCCATATGAATGTCCGATCGGGAACGGAATGTTTGGCCGGGCTTAATCTGGGTTCCACCCGACGACCCGATGCTGTATGGCAGCGACTGGCTGGAGCCCTTACGCTTCATCTCGACCCGCTTTAGGTCCGCATGATACTCCGCATCGTTTTGGATCGTATAAAACACCTCCATCTGCTGGGAGCCGACAAGTATCCCGTTCAGCGTTATCGTATAATCCCCCCGGGTCACCGATTGATTCACCGGCTGGATCATGCCGTGTTGGTTAGCCGTATTCAGCGTAATATCTTCTCCGAGATCAAACCCGGTCAATGGCGGGTACGGCCCTTGCGCCGCCATTTGCTCCTTCGGCTCCACGATGCCTCCATCTCCGCCCCATACCACGAACAGCAGTGCGGCAGCTACAGTGGCGATCACGGAAGAAAAGGCAGCCATTCGCTTCCGGCTCCGCTGCATGCCCCGTCCTCTCCGCATTCCGCTTCGAACAGCCGCTTCCAATGCTTCATCGGACACAACCGCCGTGTAGATCTCCGCATCCCTATTCATCTCGTTCAGCATCCGCTCTTCCTTCTCATACATGGAATACGGCACCTCCTGGCTCGATTTTTTGCCGAAGCAGCTTTAATCCTTGATGCAGCCGGGTTTTGACCGTTCCCTCCGGCACATCGAGAATATGCGCGATATCGCTGATCGTCATGTCCTGGTAATATTTCAAGATCAGCACATGGCGATATTTGGGCTTCATGCGGCTCAGCGCGCGCTCCAGATCCAGCTTGCTGTCGCTGACCATCTCCGCGGCCGCCTCCCGGCTGCGCACTTCTTCTACGGGAAGCATGCGCTTTTTCCGTTTCTGTTCATCCACGCAGCAGTTAATCAATATCCGAATGAGCCAAGGGACGAACGCCTCCGGATGCTTCAGCTTCCGGCATTTCATCCACGCCCGGCATACCGTCTCCTGCAATGCCTCCAAAGCGTCGCTCTCGTTATGCAGATAACTGTACGCAATTCCGTATAGGCGCCTCCGATGCTCGGTGACGAGTGCATAGAACGCTTCCTCGTCTCCCCTGCATGCCGCAGCCGCCAGCTCTTTAGTTTCCAACATCCGATATACCTTCCCCTCGTTCGACCTGCCTCGCTGTTTACTTCACTCTATATAAAGACTGCGAAGCCAATCAAACGGTTTTTTTATTTTTATGCACAAAAAAAGCCCGCCCGGGCAAGGCAGACTTGTATGTCAGTCCCAATTAACTTCGTCTTCTGCGTCCTTTAAAGAAATAATGGTATCCCAGATAACCGATGCCGCATAACAGCAGCATCAGAGCGGAGATCCAGATGACAGGAAGCAGATATGGCGTGTGCTGGCTGGCTACGTATAACAGAACTGCGGAGAAGGCATACATCACCATCAGAAGTACGATGCGTTTGAACATATCCATATCGTCCGCCCCTCATCCTTCATCTAAACAACCTACATTTTTTTCCGTATATCTATCTTTATGGTAACGCAAACCGACGAAAATTGCACTCAAAATTTGGTAAATATATAAAAATTTTAGTGGTTCAAAGGCTCTATTCATGAAAATGTTAAAATCAGGCTTGCTAAAACTAATATCATTAGTTATTATACTAATAACATTAGTTTTAAGCGAAAGGGGTTCGGCTTTATGTTAAAAACGACGATTGAACAGGTGACTCAAATTTCTTTTCTTCCTCGCCTTTTTCCGATCAACGTTTACCTAGTAGAAGAAAGCGATGGGGTTACCCTCATCGATGCGGGGATGTCATTTTCCCAAAAGGGAATCCTGCAGGCTGCGGCCGATATCGGAAAACCCATTAAACGGATCGTGTTGACCCATGCCCACGGCGACCATGTCGGTGCGCTCGACGGATTAAAGAAGGAGCTTCCGAATGCCTCGGTCTGCATCTCGCGGCGCGATGCGCTGCTGCTGAAAGGAAATGCCGAGCTCCAGCCCGGAGAGCCGCAAACGCCGATACGCGGGGATATCCCGAAGAACATGACCACCGTTCCGGACGTTCTTCTGGAGGACGGGGACTCCATTGGTTCCCTCAAGGCCATCTCGACTCCAGGCCACACGCCGGGGCATATGGCGTTTCTCGATGAGCGCAGCGGCATCCTGATCGCCGGCGATGCTTGGCAGACGCGTGGCGGATTGGCCGTATCGGGCGTCATGAAACCATGGTTTCCGTTCCCTGCCATGGCCACCTGGAGCAAGGAGCAGGCCTTGGAAAGCGCCGGAATGCTTACCGCGCTCAAGCCCGCCGTTCTGGCCGTCGGCCATGGACGGATGCTGAGAAATCCGGCGGGTGCCATGCAGCAGGCCGTTGCGGAAGCCGAATCAACGCTCAGGAGGAATGCACGATGAGTCCAAGACCCGGCATCGATCGACTTCAACTGCTTCAAACCGCTGCCGAATTAGCGGATCAGGAGGGACTTCACGCGGTGACCCTGGCTGCGCTTGCAGCCAAGCTGGGGGTTCGCTCCCCTTCCCTGTATAACCACGTAGACGGGCTTTCCGGTCTGCATGCCGCCCTGATGCGGCATGGTCTCCAGACGCTCCATGACGAACTGCTGAAGGCTGTCGCCGGCCGGTCGGGCGAAGATGCCCTGCGCCTTGTATGCCTTACTTATGTCGACTTTGCTCGAACACACCCCGGATTGTACGAAGCCGCCTTGCAGCCGGTCCGTCCCGAAGAGCAGGAGACGCAGCGAGTAGGGAATCAGATTGTCGAGCTGCTTCTTCAAATCCTGGCCCCTTACCAGCTCAGCGAGGCGGAAGCGTTGCATGCCGTACGGACCCTTCGCAGCCTATGCCACGGCTTCTCTTCCCTGGAACGCGCGGGCCAATTCGCCATGGATCTGAGTGTTGACGACAGCCTGGATTTCATGATCCGGAGTTTCGTCACCGGGCTCCATCTTCAAGACGGACGGCGCTAGAAGGGCCGTACCTCCTGCGCCTGCCTGATTTTGCCTGGCATCAGAATGTGCTATAATCATAAGGCAGCACATTGTGATGTCATTTTATTTATGGAAAGAGGTCTGAATTGTGGTTAATTTCGATTCCCCAATTCTTCAGATAGGCTCTACGATCGCGATGCTGGTTATGGCGCTGGCCGTTATTTTCATTCGAATGAAGGCGAGCAACCGTCCCGTAACCGTCAAGAAGATTATCATCCCTCCCGTAGCGATGAGCACCGGATTCCTGATGTTCGTTGAGCCGCAGGTACGCATCCCCTTATGGTGGGCGGGAATCGCCTTTTTGGTAGGCTGGTTCATCTTCTCGTACCCACTGATCCGCAGCACCAAATTCGAGAAGGTCGACGGTCAGATCTTCATGCAGAGATCGAAAAGCTTCGTGTACATTCTGCTTGGCCTGCTGGCCGTCAGGCTCCTGCTCCATGGATATATTGAACAGCATATTTCCATCCCGCAGACCGCGGCGCTGTTCTTCATGCTGGCTTACGGCATGATTGTCCATTGGCGCATTTCGATGTACCGCCAATATCAGCAGTTCATGACGCCGGAGGCGGCGATATAGCGGACATGTTCCAACGTAAACCAGTCATGAAACTTAGTTAAGCGCAAAAAGAAGAGTGCCGAAAATCACGCCATCCGGGAGGCAATTGCCCTTCCGGCCGCAAAGCTCCCTCCGAGGAGACTTGCGAAGTCGTGAAATCGACACTCTTTTATTTTTTGTATGTCAAAGGATCAGCTTTGTTCTTCGCTTACCTTCACCAGCTGTTTCCCGAGATTTTCTCCGGAGAACAGCCCCAGAAACGCCTCAATCGTCTTGTCGAAGCCGTCGACGATATTCTCGGTGTACTGAATCTTGCCATCCCTTAGCCATTCGGCCAGCTCCTGCAGCGCCTCATTGTACCTGCTGGCGTAATCGCCGACCAGAAAGCCCTTCATCAGTGCCGTATTGGTCAGCAGCAGGCTCTGGATTCTTGGGCCCGTATCCGGCTTCTCCAGGTTATAGAGCGCGATTTGGCCGCAAATCGGGATCCGCGCATTTTTGTTGATCAGGCGCAGAACCGCATCCGACACCTCGCCGCCGACATTGTCAAAATAGACGTCAACCCCGCCCGGACAAGCTTCCGCCAAAGCCGAAGCCACATCTTCGGTCCGGTAATTGATCGCAACGTCAAAGCCGAGCTTCCCGGTCAGGTATCCGGTCTTTTCGTCAGAACCGGCAATACCGACCACCCGGGCTCCCTTGATCTTGGCAATCTGCCCGACAATCATGCCAACGGCGCCAGCGGCGCCCGATACAACCACCGTCTCCCCTTCCTTCGGCTGACCGATATCCAGGAGTCCGAAATAAGCCGTCAAACCGGTCATCCCCAACACGCCCAGCGCGGTCGAGACGGGTGCCAGATCCGGGTTGACCTTGCGCAGCGTCCCGGTGCGTACGGCGGCAAAGCGCTGCCAGCCCCAGGTGCCTGCAACAAAATCGCCCTCCCGATAGGTCGGATCCGTCGATTCCATGACCTGCCCTACTGCGCCTCCGGCGATAACCTGCCCTACCTCATATGGCTTGGCATAACTCTTGGCATCGCTCATTCTGCCCCTCATATACGGGTCTACCGATAAATACACGGTCCGTACAAGGACTTCCCCGGCTTGAGGTACGGGCAAAGGCTGCTCCTCAAACGTAAAATCCGACTCCTCCGGCATGCCTTGCGGCCGCTTGGCTAGTAAAATTCGTTCATTCACGGACATCTGAGTACCCTCCTTTTAGTAAAGCCGTCATCTTATCTTTACCCATTTTGTCCGTTTACCAATTTCCTAGCCTTTGCCGCGCCCGTCCTTCATCCCCTACCTGCTCTTTACGAGCAAATTAACGGCATCCTGCACAAGCTTCTCCGTATCCTCGCCGTTCGCTTCGGCCTTGCGCACGCAGTCCACCAGATTGGAGCTTACGACAACGCCAATGGTCCGGTCGATTGCCGTACGCGAAGCGGATAATTGCGTGATGACCTCCCTGCAGTCCTTGTTTTCCTCCATCATCTTCAAAATGCCGCGAAGCTGTCCTTCAATCCGCTTGATCCGGTTTTTCATCTGATCGTCGTATTGCATATATGTTGTCCTCCTCATTGCGTATCTGCTTGTCAGGCTTGTCCTTATCCCTTTATTATACAACAAACGCCGACTCTTTCCTCTTGACTGCCCCTCCCGGCAAGATCTCGCTAAAGAACCTGGTCGTTCCGGCTTCGATGCAGCATGGAGATCTGCCGCTTGTACTTAGGGCTTGAATACGCTCAGAACGCGTGGTATATTTTTAATCAGCTAATGAATTCATAAGCAACCCGATTCAAACCTCATAATCTAAAGGCAATGTTATCTTACAAAGGTACAACCTCGGCTATTCATAGTCCTGGCTGTGCCTTTTTTTAATTTCACTATTTAAGGAGGAATCATCGATGTTTCTGGAAGCCATCTATCACCGCCCGCGCAAAAACTGGTCCTACGCTTATAACGGCACGACCATCCATCTCAGAATCCGCACCAAAAAGGACGACCTTACCGAAGTGTATGCCCTTGCAGGCGACAAGTACCTGTGGGATCAAACGATGGAATACATTCCGATGACCAAGCTGTCCTCGGATGAAATGTTCGACTATTGGGAGTGTGAGGCAACTCCTCCATACCGCCGCTTGAAATACGGCTTCCTGCTGCAGCAGGGCGACGAGAAGCGCTGGATGACCGAATATGATTTCCTGACGGAGCCGCCGGCCAATCCGGACCGCCTGTTCGAATACCCGTTCATCAATCCGGATGACGTTTTTCATCCGCCGGCATGGGTCAAAGACGCGATTTTCTATCAAATCTTCCCGGAACGCTTCGCGAACGGGGACACGAGCAATGACCCGGAAGGCGCCTTGCCTTGGGGCAGTGCCGAACCGACGCCGAAGAACTTCTTCGGCGGTGACCTGCAAGGGGTTATCGACCATCTCGACCATTTAAGCGAGCTCGGCGTCAATGCGATTTATTTCACGCCGCTGTTCACGGCAACGACAAACCATAAATACGATACCGAAGACTATATGGAAATCGATCCGCAGTTCGGCGACAAGGACACGCTGAAGAAACTCGTTGATCTGTGCCACGCGCGCGGAATCCGCGTTCTGCTGGATGCGGTCTTCAATCATTCCGGCAGAACGTTTGCCCCGTTCGTCGACGTGCAGAAGAACGGTTTGAACTCCAAATACAAGGATTGGTTCTACGTCCGCTCCTTGCCGCTGGAAGTGGTGGACGGCATTCCGACTTACGATACGTTTGCGTTCGAGCCGCTGATGCCGAAGCTGAATACGGAGAATCCGGAAGTCCGGGCTTATCTGCTCAAGGCGGCGGAGTACTGGATCAAGGAAACGGGCATCGACGGCTGGCGCCTGGATGTAGCCAACGAGGTCGGACACAGCTTCTGGCGCGAATTCCGCCAAGTCGTAAAAAAAGCCAACCCGGATGCTTACATCCTTGGCGAAGTGTGGCATGAATCCTCCATCTGGCTGGAAGGCGACCAGTTCGACGCCGTCATGAACTACCCGTTCACGAATGCCGTACTGGATTTCTTCATCAACCGTACCGCCGATGCCGAGAAGTTCTCGTTCATGCTCGGCAAGCAGCTTGCCGGCTATCCAAGACAGGCCAGCGAAGTGATGTTCAACCTGCTGGACAGCCATGACACCGCAAGACTGTTAACGCAGGCGAACGGCGACAAACGCCTGATGAAGCTGGCCGCCATGTTCCAGTTCACGTATTTCGGCACGCCTTGCATCTATTACGGCGACGAAATCGGCATGGACGGCGGGCACGATCCGGGCTGCCGCAAATGCATGGAGTGGGACGAGTCGAAACACGACAAAGACCTCTTCCATTTCTACCAAACGCTCATTAAGCTCCGCAAAGAGCATTCCGCTCTCCGCACGGGAACCTTCAAATTTTTGAAGGCCGAGAAGAACGGGGGCAAAATCGCTTACCTGCGCGAGGACGACAATGAAACGATCCTCATTGCCGTCAACAACGACAAGGCGGGCAACACGATGACCCTCCCTGTGCTGGACCGCCAGTGGACGAACCTGTGGAACGGCGAAGGCCTCAGCGCGAAGCAAGGCCAGCTGACCGTGAAGCTGCCTGCTTACGGCTTTGCGATCTTGAAAGCCGGGCAATAAACACGAAACTCCCTTTGAATGCCATCGAGCCCGAGTATGCGGGCCGGCAGTCGAAGGGAGTCTTTTTTATCCGAGCAAAAACTGATCCGCCAAAGTAAACAGCAGAATCGTCAGACTAATCACCTGATTCAGATTGTAGGAGGCAAGCTGCATCCGCCTGCGGCTGGAAGGCCTGATCATGCGATGCTCCACGGCCAGCAGCAGCACCGAGATGGCAATTCCCGTCAAGTAGAGCCAGCCCAAACCTTGGATAAAGTAAAGGGAAAGCAGCAGCATGACCATAATCCCGTGCAGCATTCTGGAAATGAGCAGTCCGCCTTCGAATCCAAACGCGCGGGGAATGCTCCATAAGCCGGTGCTGCGATCGAATTCGATATCCTGCGTGGCGTAGATGATATCAAATCCCGCAATCCACAGCATCACGACCGTGCCGATGATAAACGGAATGAAGGCCAACTCCCCCGTTACGGCAAACCATGCCCCGATCGGAGCCGAAGCGATCGTAAAGCCCAGGTACAGATGGCACAGCCAGGTGAAGCGCTTGGTGTACGAGTACGTGCAGATCAGCACAATCGCTGCCGGTGATAGCACCAAGCAGAGCGGATTCAGCATGCCGGCCGCGAGAATAAAGACGGCAAAGTTAACGACCACAAATACGTACACCTCGCGAGGCAGCAGAAGCTTTCTTGGCATATGGCGGTCCGCCGTTCTCGGGTTGGCCGCGTCGAACTTCAAATCGACGACGCGATTGAAGGCATTGGCCCCGTTGCGGGCGGCCACCAGCGCAATCAACGACCACAGCACGACATGCCATGACGGCACGCCGCCGGCGGCCCAGACCATGGATATGATCGCAAAGGGCAGCGAGAACAGCGTGTGGGAGAACATCACCAGTTCTCCGAACATTTTGGTCTTATGAACGACTTTATACATCATCTGCATCCGGATCAACCTCATTCGTTTATGTTTGGGATAACCCTGCCAGCACCTTATCCAAGGCACGGAGCATCGCTTCGATCTCTTCCTCCGGGATGATCATGGCGGGCTGAAAGGCCAGCACGTTTCGGCCCACCCCGTTTTTACCGATAATAAAGCCTTCATCCTTCATGCGCTCCAGAATAATATCAGTCCATGCTGCGCTCTCCTCGTTGGTCGCACCCCGGATTTCGGCTCCGGCCATAAACCCTTTGCCTCGGACATCGGCGATAAGCCCGTATCGGCCCTGCAGCTCCCTCAAGCCTTCGATCAGCCGTCCGCCAACGCGCCGGGAACGATCAACCAGGCCCTGCTGCTCGATGTAATCCAATACGGCAAGCGCCGTGGCCGATGATACCGGATTGCCGCCAAAGGTCGAGGCGGAGGGCCGATTCAGACTGGCGGCGATCTCATCCGTCGTGCAGAACGCGCCGATCGGCACGCCATTGCCCAAGGCCTTCGCCATGGTGAGAATATCGGGCACGATGCCGTAATGCTCGATCGCGAACATGCGTCCGGTGCGGCCGCAGCCTGTCTGGATTTCGTCGGCAATCAGGAGTATGCCGTGCTCTTCCAGCATCGCCTTCAGCTCGCGGAAATACCAATCCGGCGGCGCGATCATTCCCCCGTTGCCTTGGATCGGCTCTACGATCATGGCAGCAAAGCTGTCTCCCTTTGCAGCGAGCACGCTCGCCAAGGCATCCAGGGAGCGGCGGGCAGCGGCATCCTGATCCATGCCAGGATCATATGGTCGTGGAATAAACTCAGCCACGTCTTCATCCAAGAAATCGTCGGCACGCCACATCGGAATGCCGGTCACGTTCATGGTCAGGAAGGTGCGGCCATGAAGGCCGTATTCCAACGCCAGGAAGCTGCGGCGTTTCGTATGCAGACGCGCGGCGAGCAGCGCGCCTTCATTCGCCTCGGACCCGCTGTTCACAAAGAACGTTCGCTTTAAGTTGCCGGGCAGAACGCCGTTCGCCAACCGCTCCGCCAGGTCCACCATCGGCTGGGTAAGGTAAATGGTTGACGTATGCTGCAGCGTCTGCAGCTGTTCGATCGTTCTAGCCGTAATGGCTTCATTGCAATGGCCGCAGGCAACGACCGACACGCCCGTGAAGAAGTCGACATAAGCTTTGCCGTCATGGCCGTAAAGCGTATGCATCTTGCCGCCGACGATCTGGGGCGGTTCGCTGTAGAAATGCGCCGTGCAAGGATAGCCGTACCGCCGGCGCTTGGCAGCGACGGCTTCCGGACCGATATGCGTATGGCCTTCATGTTTCATGGAGGCTCCCCCTCTTTCGATTATTTCCGTTTTTCCATGTTCCGTGATAGAGACTGAGGAAAACGGTGCCTCGCATCGGATCATCTTCCTGCCCCGTCTCTAAGGGATCTCATGCCTCCGTCAGCTCAAGTTCCAGGGAATGGCCGAATTGGAGCGAACCGAGCGTGAACCCGGCGTATACCGGTGCCATGCTTTGATACAGCCTGCCGCACGCATCCAGGTTCGACGCAGCTTGACGATATAACCGCACCAGGCTGCGAAGCCGCTCGGTCGTATACGTTTTTCCTTCGATGCGGAAATGATCGACGCCGGCTTCATACAGCTCCTTCAGGATCGGCATGTAGCACAGCTCCTTCGCCAGCGCCAAGTGGTTGCGCCCTGCGGCGTCCCGGTAAACGGGGTTCTCCCCTTTATCCGTAAGCAGCACGAGATGGCGGTTATCCACGAAACGGTTGTCCTCTTCCGCTATGGGCTCGAACTCTGCGGCATTGGCGTATAAATCATGCTCCAGATACATGACGATTGGCGAGCCGTGAACGATGATCTCAAGGGAAATCTCCGGATGGCGCAGCAATTTCGTCAAATCATGGAGCTGAAGCTCAAGGGACGGATTGATTCGGGATATGCCAAAATGGTCCTGATAAAACGAAGCCGCCATATGGTTGTAAATGTTCAGGCTGAAATCGGCGATCAGCGGCAGCCCGATGGTTTGAAACCTGTGCATGGCACCGATGTTGGTCGCAAGCAGGCCGTCCAGACCGTAATGGTTAAACTCCTTGCCTGCGCTGAGAAACTGATGGTACTGCTCCATCTGAAGCTCATTCATCATGCGGGGCATGCCAAGGACAATCTCCGCGTCCCCTTTATCCGCCGTCAAGGCTTCGATGTCTTTGCGGCCAAACGGGCGATCCGGCTGGAATACGTCCCCCGTCAGGTAAATGACGCCTGCTCCTTCTTCTAATGCCGCACGGGCCTGCTCTACCGTGTTGACATGCACCGTAATTTGCGGAATCGAAGTGCCCGGCCGTTCCCGCTTCGCATGGCGAAGCGATTCCTTCACCTGAAGCACCCGTTCCTCCTTCGTCTCGCGTTCGGCGGTAGGCGTACTGAACACCTTCCCCGTACTGTAAAACTTGCCTGTTCCCTCATAGCGGCGATTAATGAAGCCCAGTCCCGGCTTGCCGAAGGCATAAGCCGTCGTGAAATCGCGCTTGCGATGTTTATGCAGCGTGTCCGCCCCCGCCTCGCGATTGTAGCCCAGCGGATCCGCAATATAACGATCGATGGCGTCTCCGTACGAATTCACGAGCATCAGCAAAAACTCGGTGTCTCTCATGCGTCCTTCAATTTTGAAGCTGGTGATGCCGGACTTGATCAGCTCAGGAATGCTCTCGTACATGTACATATCTTTCGCCGCGAGCGGATACTCGGTCGGATAGAGATAGCCGTCCTTCTTCACCCGGTAATCCCAGCGGCAAGGCTTCATGCAGCGCCCGCGGTTGGAGCTGTTGCCGAACAGCATCGAGCTGTACAGGCAGTTGGCCCCGTGAACCGTGCACATGTCGCCGTGCACAAAATACTCGAACTCCATCCCGCTCCTGGCCTGCAGCACCTCTGCCGTTTTCAGGTCCATTTCGCGGGAAGCCACGATGCGGGAAACGCCCAATGCTTTGAGCGCTTCGATCATTTCCAGGTTGTGCACGTTCATCATGACCGAGGAGTGAACCGGAATATTCGTGTAATTCATCTCTTGGATCAGGGGAAACACGGCCAGGTCCTGCGCGATAATGGCATCCGGGCCGATCTCGTTCAGAAAGGCGAAGTAGCGCTTCGCTTCCTCCAAGTCCTCTTCATTCATCAGGTTGTTCACTGTAATGTAGGCACGTTTCCCGCGGTCATGCGCCAATTGGACGGCCTCGCCGACCTCCTCATAACTTAAGTTGTATCCCTTGCGCATCATACGCATGTTCAGCGATGGCCCCCCGAAATATACGGCATCGCAGTTTGCGTCAATGACGGTCTTGAATATCTCGAATGTTCCGGCTGGAGCCAATAGTTCCACTTCTTTACCGTTAAAATAACGAGCCACAGTCCGTTCCCCCTACTCCCAAAAATATATTTTTTTCGATTGTAACATAATTCACAAATAAGATTAGTGAATTATTTCACATCGATATTTACAATAGGATCCCAGCTTTGAAAGGCAAATCAAGATACGAGTCGATTTTCTATTGACCAAACGTTCATTCAATAATAAAATAATGTTCATCAAGCGCTTCACATCATTGAAAATCGAATGGAGGTATTCTATTGGATCTGCACTATGAAGTTCATGGAAACGGTAAGCCGATCGTCCTTGTTCACAGCGGTGGAGCCGATCTGCGGGACTGGAGTTATCTTGTCCCTCTTTTAGCGGAGCATTTTTGCGTCATTGCCTTTGACGGTCGCGGTGCCGGACGCTCTCCCTCTCCCGCTCAGCCGCCGAATTATGTTGAAGATTTGTTATCTCTTCTTGATCATCTGGATATTCCGCAAGCTGCGATTGTCGGTCATTCTATGGGCGGCCGGATTGCCACGGAGTTCGCGATCCATTATCCTGAAAGGGTATCGGAACTGATTGTCATAGCGCCCGCCCTGTCCGGTTTTCCTTATTCTGAGGAAATGCAAACCTACATGCTCGGGGTAAGCGCCGCTGCCCCTGATATCGAGAAAATGATCGAGCTGTGCATTGAGCCGCCTTCTTATGAAATTACAAGGAACCGCGCCGAGCGGGAGCTGATGGTCCAAATGCTTCGCCACCATTTCGAGCGGACGTTTACCTGGTCCACCTTTGACTCGGTTTGGCCGGAGCCGCCGGCGATGGATCGATTACAGGATATCTCGGCCAGAACGCTGTTCATCATAGGAGATCATGAACTGACCGATAACCAGCAGGTAGGAGAACAATTTCGAAGGGTTCCAGGCATTCGATTTGCCACCATCGCGGGAGCGGATCACATGGTCACGCTAACGCATCCGGAGGAGTTATCCCTTCATATCACCCCATTCGTAAAGGAATGAAGATTTATGCCACGCTCACCCATCGAGAACGAACGCATACGCCAGATGGCAAAAGAGAAGATTTTGGAAACTGCCATGGATTTGTTTATCCATCAGGGGTACCATGCCACTTCCATTAGCGATGTAGCCAAGAAAGCCGGCACATCCAAAGGGCTGCTCTATAATTATTTTTCAGGCAAGGAAGGACTTCTTGCCGCTATGGTCGAGGAGCGAATCGCAAGCGTTGCCGAAGTTATGGAGAATTCCGCTTCACTCCAAGCACCAGCGGATCAGCTGAAATATATTTTGGAGCAAGCCATCGACAACGTCTATCAGCAGCCGGAGGTATTCCGTTTTTACTTGCATCTTCAAACACAGCCCGAAGCGGATCAAGAGCTGTTTCCCTACAGCAAGCGTCTTGTGGAAGAGGCTGCACGGCAATTTGAGATTCAATGCCGCATATTCGAAAGTCTCGGAGTACCCGAGCCGCGCAAGCGCTCCTTGTACTTTTCTTCTACCCTTCAGGGCATCATGCTGATGATATCCACCTATCCCCTGCACTTCCCCATTGAAGAAGTGAAGGAGCAGATGCTGAAGGAGTTTTGCCCGTAACGCCAAAAGAGCCGAGGTTTCCTGTATCTTTAGGATACCTCGGCTCTTTGCTGCACGAAACGATTATTATGGCACACGAAAGGGATGCTGATCTTTATCTATTATGAATTGCCTCTTCTACAGGAAACAGCATGTGGAAAGTATCGCTCTCTTGGTCACGCCCCTCACCGCACCCGTTCAGTCGGTATTCGATTCCCTGTTCCGTCTGCTCCGCTACCAGCTCCTTGCAGAATTCGACGGATTTTACCGGCTTCCCCAGCGGGTCATGCGTAGTATCGAGCCGATGCCGGATGAACTCGCCTTGGTAACCATGCTCCAAATCATGAAAAATGGGGCTGCCCTCTATTGTATACAGCGTCAGCTGTACAGAAGCTGGGTGCTTCTCCTCCACTTGCTTCACGAATTGATCCCATGCCTCCCGGTTGGCAATCAACCCATCTAAACTAAATACAACATCCCCATTCTTCTTGGCCTGCTCAGGCGTATATCGCAATTGATCGATCAATTCCGTGAGCTGGGCTGTCAACTGCTCGGTCAACGTATATCCTGTGCCGGTATCCGTTATATAGGTAAACATTCCACGTTTACTGTCGGGTTCTAGCCATAGATGAATGGATGTGCTCTCCCCGTCAAGGTGAATCACCGCATCATAATCCGGTTCTCTTACATCCATGATTCCCTGCATCCTCACCGCTGTCCGGATGGCTTCATCGAACACCTCAACGTCCTTCACGCTATCCAGCGTTCCGAAAATACCCGAACTGACTTTACCGAACCCCTGACCGCGGTGGATCGTTACATAATCTTGGAGTTGGCTATCCTCCTCCATTCCTGAAGTTATGGCTCGTTCCCCTGTTTCGGAAGACCTCTTCACATCCCCATCCTTACCGAGACCGCAGTCTGTCAGCAGCATCGTCAAAACCATCACCCATAGCAAGACCGTTCCCCTATTCGCCAGCTTATATTCCCTCATGATCCCCATCGCAACATCACCTCTACCATTCAGACGTATGACAATGCCCATTTGTTACCAGAAGATGGTCACCTTTTCTTCATCTTGTATCTCATGGCATTAAACGCGGCTGCTTGATCATCGGTAAATCATGCGGAGCGAATCCTGCGGACCCTGATCATGATTGGACTTCCTCATGACATCGATCACGTCCCCGCCCCCATGAATTACAGTAACTTTTTCGATTTTCCTCTTCCTTCATGTCCTTAATCAGTTATGCTATGAATAACAGGATCGAAACGTACGAGGAGGAAAGAAACGATGGCTATTCACTGGCTGGAACCGGATATCGCCGAATGCACCCGAAGAGGAATCGCCTACTTTACGTCGGAGCTGGAGATGGCGAATGGCCTGCCCTGCAAAATGTACCGCATTACCGAGAAGTTCGGGAGTTTATCCGATCATATGCATGACTATCTTCAAATCTGGTATGTCAGCAAAGGCGAATTCATCCATACGCTCTATGGCCAAAAATACCGGATGGTCCAGGGCAATATATTCGTGCTCCCTCCTTACAGCGTCCATCGCGTGGAGATGGTCCCCGGGAAAGAACTGGAGGTGCTCGGGTGCGAATTCATGCCGGCCTTCATTAACGAACGATTGGAGGGGATGCCGGACGAGCCGCAGCTGTTCGACATTTCCTTCATCAAGCCTTTTGTCACGACCGAAGACCGCGTCCCGCTCAAAATCACCTTGACCGGCGGCAGTGACCTAGTCGTTAAGGAACTCCTGACCGAAATGCTGAACGAGTTCGGAGGCCGGGGCCCCTTCTTTGATATTCTGCTGAAGGCCAATCTGCTGAAGCTGCTGGCGATCGTGAACCGCGAGCATGCCGAGCAAAGCAAGCATATATCCGTAACCGCGGGCAGCGCCCCGTATCGGGAGCCCATATTGGAATCCGTTCAATATATCCACGACCACTTCGATCAGCCCCTGTGGCTGGAGGATCTCTGCGCGCGGACGATGATGTCCCGGACGAGCTTTTGCCGACGTTTCAAGGAAGTGACAGGCTGGACCTTCAGCCAGTACTTGGCCAACTATCGGATACGAATGGCAATGCGGCTGCTGACGGAGCCCGAGCTGACGGTAACCGACGTGTGCTTCAAGGTCGGGTTTAACGAGCTTCCCTACTTCTGCCGCATTTTCAAAAAATACACGGGAACGACCCCCGCTTATTATAAAAAGAACGCTTTTAAAACCGTGGACTAGCGCCTCGGTACGATAATCCAATAAATAAACACGATAGTGAAATCGAAGCGATCGCGCACATGCTATACTCGGGGCAAGCAATAACGAAGAATCAAGCGACAGGCTCATGTCATCACTGCATCATCAATCCACGATTTTGGAGGAGAACCGATGAACAAAATTACAATTGCCGTGATTGGCTGCGGCACGATTGCGAACAGTGCCCATATCCCCGCCTACATGGCCAACGAAGATGCCGAGATCAAATATTTCTGCGATATCTTGAAGGACCGGGCCGATGCCGCCGTCGCCAAATACGAATGCGGCCAAGCCATCGAAGATTACAACCAGATCCTGAACGACCCTGAGGTCGACGCGGTATCGATCTGTACGCCGAATGACGTTCATGCTTCCATCGCCATCGATTGCTTGCGGGCAGGAAAGCATGTATTATGCGAAAAACCGGCAGCCCGCACCTACGCGGAAGCGCTGGAGATGCAGAAGGTTCAGCACGAAACGGGCAAAACGCTCAATATCGGGGTGGTCAACCGTTACAATGAAAGCGTAAACAGAATCAGAAAAATGATCCAAAACGGCGATCTTGGCGAGCTGTATCACGTTTATGCCAGCTTCCGTTCCCATCGCTCGATCCCGGGTCTCGGCGGCGCCTTCACGACCAAAGCCATTGCCGGCGGCGGCGCGCTGATCGATTGGGGCGTTCACTTCCTCGATGTCGTGATGTACTGTACGGGCGATCCGAAGCCGAAGACCGTCTCCGGTCAGGCTTATTGCAAGCTGGGCAAAGACATGGAGAATTACACCTTCCTCAAAATGTGGGCAGGTCCGCCGAAATATGACGGCACGTATGACGTCGACGATTTTGTCACGGCCCTCGTCCGCACGGAAGGCCCGACCATTTCCCTGAACGGCGCATGGGCGCAAAATATCGGCGCCGAAGAAATGTTCATCGACTTCCTCGGCGACAAAGGCGGCATCCGGCTGAAATACGGCGCGGACTTCACCTTCTACACCACGGAGGACGGCGCATTGATCGAAACCACGCCGAAATTCAATCTCGGCAGCATGTTCCAGAATGAGATCGACGGATTCATCCGCTGCATTCAAACCGGGGAGAAACAGCCTTCGCATATCGATACGGTCATCCTCTCCTCCCAGATCATCCAGGCGATTTACGACTCTTCCGACCAAGGCGCGGAGGTTTCGCTTCAGCCCGTTGCCCAGAACAGCCTATAACCTATAGTTCGAACGCCAGGGAGGCCCTTTTATCATGAAAAAAATCGGATTCATCGACCTGCATTTGGACCAGTTCCACGCGAACAAATATCCCGCGTGGATTGAGCAGGCATCGGAACATGCCATGAAGGTCATGTACGCCTACGGCAAGAGAGACAAAGAGAACGGGCTCACGAACGCCGCCTGGAGCAAGGAGTTTGGAATTGAGCTGCTGCCCACGATCGAAGAGGTGGTGGAGCGCAGCGATTACCTGATCGTGCTGTCCCCGGACAATCCGGAATTCCATGAGGAGCTGTCCCAGCTGCCGCTGCAATCCGGCAAGCCAACCTATATCGATAAAACGTTCGCGCCTGACCGCGAAACGGCCATCCGCCTGTTCGACCTGGCAACAAAGCACGGAACGCCGATGTATTCGACGTCCGCCCTCCGTTTTGCCAGCGAATACCGTGAGCTGGACCGAAGCGATATTCAAACGATCAGCAGCTGGGGACCGGGCGCCTTCGCCAATTATTCGATTCATCAAATCGAGCCGATCGTCAGCCTGATGGGGACCAGCCCGAAGCGGGTGATGTACATCGGAACGCCTGACTCCCCTGCCCTGCTGATCGATTTCGGGAACGGACAGCAAGCCACCGTGAATCATCTCGGGGATAATTGTCCGTTTACCTTGGGGATAAAAAATGGCGACGGGGGCTTCAAGCAGGTCACCGCGAATTCGAATTTCTTCGCCTTGTTCATCGAGAATCTGGTGAATTTCTTCGAAACGGGCGAGCCTGCCGTCAACCCGGCAGAAACGGTCGCCGTCATCACGATTATCGAGTACGGATTGAAGGCGGCTGACACCCCTTATGTGTGGGTGGATTTGCCTCAATAGCTAAACCAAGGGTTCGTTACACATAGAAATATATAAAAAGAGCTGCTCCAACAGGCCGTAAGGGCCTGAGGGCAGCTCTTTTTCATAAAACCAAGCCAGCTTTGAAATCCAGTTCTGAAGAGTTACACTTCTTTCCGCTGAAAATAGACGAAGCCCGCGAGAAAGAACAGTAGAAACCCTCCCACCACGACGGTCATGAGGCTTTCGAACGGCAGGTTGAATGCACCGAAATCGGCTTGACCCGCGGGCATCATCGCCAGAAACGGCTGCGTCCACGGATAGTAAGGGGCATACGTCTGCGAGTTGGCTACCAGCATGTTGGGTATGGTGAAAACGACGTTCAATGCCAGCGGAGCGGCAAAGCTGCTCCAGGCCGTTGAGACTCCAAGCTGCAGCGCGGCAAGCGGCAAGCAGGCGACCCAACCGCCAAGCAGGCAGCGCAGCAGCATTTCCCACGGAATCGGAGCATCCACCTTGTGGATCAAACCGGCTCCCAGCACGGCGCCCATGAACAGTAACTGGACGACGGCCAGCAGCATGGCTACCACCGAGAATTTCGCAAAATAGACGGCGCCGCGTGAAACCGGCAGGACGAGCAGCTGCTTCCATCCCCCGCCCGAATGCTCATACCGGCATACCATGGCACTGAATATCCCCGTCAGAATCGGGAGCAGCAGCATGGCATGCAGAACGATCATAATGCTGATCAGATATTCCCATGGCGCCAGCTCCTCAGGCTTTCCGTTTAATATGCCGAGCAGCATGACCAGGACCCCGCACAGGAAGATTTGCGGCCATAGCTTCGATTTCGACAGCTTAAGCCACTCTGCGGATACCGCTCTTAGATAGGATGCCATCTTAGTCCACATCCTTTCGGTTAAAATGAATCAGGCCAGCGCATGCGATCACCGCGCCCAGCAGCAAACCCGCTCCGATGACGCGGGCTTCTCCCGGCCCCATGTAAGCCAGCAGCGGCCATTTTAGCGGCATCCAATCAGGAAACTGCAGGGCGAACATCGACACGACCGAGGCGGTAATGCCGATTCCGACCGCGATCCCCTGGTTCTTAAGCGTCAAAGACATCCACAGCTGAAAGGCCAGCATGGGAAGCGCCGCGAATAACTGCACAAAGCCAATGCGCAGCAGATCGACATACGGCATTTGATCTGCCCCCATCCCCAGTATGATGCCGAGGACGGCGGTGCTGAGCGACAGAAGGAAACAGGATACGCAGAGAATCAGGAAGGCCTGCACGAACTTGGCACTGAATACCGCCGTTCTGGATATAGGCAGTGCCAGCAGCTGCTTCCACGAGCTCAGCTGATGCTCCACGTTGGCCATCAGCGAGCAGACCAGCGTGATCCCGAGGAACAGGGCAATCGGCACAAAGAAGAGCACGTTCTCCAGCAGCCCGCCCCAAGGATCCGCCGCGTAGGATTTCATCAGGTAATCGTATCGAAGTCCGAAGTTCAGCCCTTGCATCGCTGCCAGCCCGACGGGACCGAGCGCAGCGAGAAACCAGATGCCCTTGCCCCGGATCTTCAGCCAATCGGCGGAAAGCGCACGGAACATCATACCCGGCTTCCCTCCCCTACGATCTGCATGAAGATATCCTCCAGCGACCTCCGCTGCTCTTCCACCCGGTATACCGCATGCTGGTTCTCCACCAGGCGCTTCACGAGCAGCGCGATTTTGGCATCCTGCATGCTCTCCAGCTCCAGCATCTGGTTCCGCAGGACGCCTTCGCAGCCTAAGTCTAGGGCTAGTCCAAGCGCTGCCTCTGGCTCGGATACCGATAAGCGGAAACCGCTGGACGCCGTGGATACCAGATTGTCGATCGTATCCTGGAACACCATCCTTCCTTCGCGGATAATGCCGACTTTGTCCGCCATCAGCTCGACCTCGCCCAGCAGGTGACTGGATACCAGCACGGTAATGCCGTATTGGCGCGGCATATTCTTGATCAGCTCCCGGATTTCATGGATGCCGGACGGATCCAGGCCGTTGGTCGGCTCATCCAGAATGAGCAGCTCCGGATTGTTCAGCAGGGCGGCCGCGATGCCAAGACGCTGCTTCATCCCAAGCGAGTATCCCTTAACCGGGCGCTTGGCCTCCTTCGTCAAGGAGACGATCTCCAGCACTTCCGCGATGCGGGATTTCGGGCCGCCGGTAATCCGGCGGATCGCTTCCAGATTCTCTACGGCCGTCAAGTGGCCGTAATACGATGGGTACTCCACGAGCGATCCGGTCCGGCGCAAAATGTCCATTTTTTCGCTCTTTAAATCCTTGCCGAACAAATGAATCGCGCCACGCGTCGGTTGAATGAGTCCGAGCAGCATGCGAATGGTCGTCGTTTTCCCGGCACCGTTCGGGCCGAGGAAGCCGTAAATATCGCCGCGGGCGATCTCCAGGTTCAAATCCACGACCGCTGCGCGCTTTTTGTATATTTTATATAAGCCTTTTGTTTGAATGACGAGTTCCGTCACGTTCATCACCTCAGGTATACATCCTACATGTCCAAGGTTAAATGCCGGTCGGCCCCAAGTTTAAATTTTCTTTAAAAAAGCTGGCAGTCTATCCAACGTTTTAACAAGTGTCCGTATATGATATAATTAATTTGCCGAAACGCTTATGGCGTCCGTACAGGGGGGCTACCTGACGCTGATGATGGCATGCCGATCACTTTTCTCTCTTATCGATCGATTCACCGTTACGATTGGAGCGTGGTTAACCATGAATATGCATGTTTTCGTTCGCCTTGATTTCAGAATGGATCTCTCTTTGAGTCTAGCAGCTGTAGCCTGCCTTGCTTATGAACCCAGTTCACTGACGAGCTCGTGAAACTCGAGCGAAAAGCAATGGTACGAAGACGCCTTATAGGGCGTCTTTTTCTGTCATTGGCAGCAAAAAAAGAGGAACCGATAATCGTGCCGGCTCCTCTTTTTATCTATTCAACCCAGGCCTCAGCACCCCTGATGGAATGCTTGATAGCCCAGCGCTTGATTGCTCAACGCTTCCAGATGCGGATCCTCGTTCCCTCCTCCGAGCTTTCCACATGGCTTTCCAGCCCCATCTCCCTGGTCAGGTGGTCCACGATGGCCAGGCCGATGCCCGTGCCTTTGTTGCCGGAATCGCTTTCGATCCCCGGTCCATGGTCCGAAATGACGAGGACGCCCTCAAATCCTTCCCTCTCCTCGGTATGAATGCCGATGTACTGCCCGGATCGGGCGTGGCGAGCGACATTTTGGAACAGATTATCGAGGAGCCTCCGGAACCACAGCACGTCTACGTTCCAGTGGAGCGGCTCGTCTCGCACCTGGATGTCAGGCTCGATTCCCGCCTTCTCCCATACCGGATACCAGGCTGCGGCGCTTTCCTTGACGATTCGCAGCACGTCTGCAGATTCCATGTTCAGCTGCACTCTGCCGCTGGTCAGCAAGTTGTAGGACAGCAGATTGTCGATCAGGCCGCCCAAATCGGCGATTTTCGATTCAATGAGTGACAGCGATTCTTTCCCCTTCGGGCTCAGCGGCTCCCTTTCCATGGAGAAAATATGGCTTCGAATCACCGTCAGCGGGGTTCTGAGATCATGGGACAGATTGGCGATCAGGGATTTGCGCAGCTCTTCTTCCTCGCGCTGGCGGCGCTGCCCCTCTTCCAACTGGATGACCATATCGTTATAGCCCTCTTCCAGCTGTCCAATCTCGTCATACTTGGTTAACGTAACCGGCTGCGGTATGCCCGTCGTCGCATGGGACGACGTCATGGCCGAACGAAGCCGCAGCAGCCGCTTGCGTATACGCACGAAGAACAGCCAGGAGACCAGAATGAACAGGCCGGACATCGACGCCGTGAACAGCCCGTACAGCGCCGTCTCACTCGCAATGGGCTGCTGGACATTAAGGTATTTTCTCGGCAGCTGCATGACCATGAAGCCTTCTCCCGATCCCTCTCCCCCGATAAAAGCCACGGAGGTGAACGGTTCGCTATCCAGGGAGTTTTTCATAAATTGCACGGTATAGGGCGCGCTCCATACCTCGGGCAGGTTAGGCTGCACCGGCAGCTGCAGCCTGGTCTTATTGCCGCCATCCACCCAGAACATGGAGATCTCCGGATACTCCTGCCATATCGAATTCAGCTTCTGCTCAATGGCCTCCGGCGAAGCTCCGCTTAATCCGGCTGCTTCCTCGTGCCACATTCTCTCTAACGCGGCACCGCTGGTATATTTCCCGGCTGGGGCCGGCGGCCGATCCGAGAAGGTATCGTTCACGAACCAGTAAAAAATCGACGCTAACGGAAACATGATCGGCATGAAAATCATGGCCATCAAAATCAGCAGCAAATACCGGTTGGTCAGCGAATTGCGGAACCTTCCCTTCTTCCTTTTCCATCTCATGCTCTCACCCGGTAGCCAAGCCCGCGAACGGTCTCAATAATCTCCGGGTTGGCGGGGTCCCGCTCGAGCTTCTCCCGGAGATACCGGATGTGGACCATCAGCGTCTTATCCCCTTCGATATATGATTCTCCCCAGACCGACTCGTATATTTGCTCCTTGGTCATGACACGCCCCTGGTGCTGGAGCAGATACATAAAGATTTGATGCTGTTTGCCGGTCAGCAGCGTCTCCTCGCCGGTATCCTCGTTCACGATCCGATTCTCGTCTTCATATACCGATAAGTGCTTCACTCGGATGGGCTCCGCGGATTTCACGACAGACCGTCGCAGAAGCACCTCGAGACGGGCAGCCAGCTCGTCCGGGTGAAAAGGCTTTGTCAGGTAATCGTCGGCGAACTCAAGCCCCTGCAGCTTATCGTCAATGGAGGTTCGCGCCGACAGCATCAGGATGGGCAGTCCGGGATAGGCCTTTTTGAGACGCTGCCCGACCGTAAAGCCGTCCAGCCCCGGAAGCATGACGTCCAGAACAACGACCGCGCACGGAGCCGCTTCCTGTACGGCCTGTTCTCCGCTCAGCAGCCACCGCACCTCGTATCCCTTGTCTCTGAGAAATTCGCTGACCCATCCGCCGATCTCCCGGTCATCCTCAATATATAGAATGCATGCGCTCATGGTAAATCTTCCTTTCCGTACGAACATTCGTATCTCCCCATGAGGGGTTATTCTATAGCCTTTAAGTCAAAAAAAGGCCCTTGCAAGCTTTTTTTATGTATGCCGTAAATTCATCTTTTGTCATTGTAACATGGGATCCCCGATGTTCATGCATCCGATTTGCTAACCTGGCCGTACTCCCTCGGGAATATCCTGTTCTCCGGCAAACCGGCGGAGCTTCTGGAGAGCCCGCATTCCGTGACGGCCAATTATTTGCGGCAGTTTCGGGCTTAGTCCTCTGAGTAGCCTATGGGCTTGAATGTCAAACAAGACCCCGAGCACGCCTCCTTCCAGGGGCTCGGGGTCTTGTTGTGTTTTGCTGGATAAGGCAGGATCGCAGCCTATTCCAAAATAACGGTCGTATAAGGCGGCAGTGTTAAACTGCTGCCATCCCATGCCGCGCTGTCGTCGGTGGTTCTCGCCAATGACCGGAAATCCGCAGATCCGTTCTTTGATGCCAGGTCCACGGTCTGCTCCGCGCCTGACAGGTTATGAACCACTAAGGCCCCGCTCTCGTTTGTCCGGCGGATATAGGCCATCACTTGCTGGTTCCCTGACGCATAAGATTCAATCGTGCCGCTGTTCAGGGCAGGCAGCTCATTCCGCCACCGGATCAGCGTGCGATAGCGGAACAGCAGGGAATCCTCGTCTCCGGTCTGCTGCTCTACGCCTTGGACCTGATCGCCGCGGTTATGCGTAAGCGGCTCCCAGTTCGTCTGTCTCTTATCGCTGCCCGTATTGGACCAGATCATCGGCTCCCGGATTTGCTCGTCCGGCTTCGCTCCCTTCATCCCGATCTCTTCGCCGTAATAGATAAACGGATGGCCCGGCATCGTCAGCAGGATGCCGGCAGCCATCTTGGCGTGGTTCACGTCATCCTTCAGCTGGGACATGACACGGTTCATGTCATGATTCGTCAGGAAGGCAGCATCCGTAAACTTGCCGTCCGATACCTGGCTGAACAAGCCATATGTCCGCTCCAGGGTGAAGGCCAGGTTGTTATCCTTCTCGTTCATGGCGGCACCGACGATGCTCTCGCCCAAGCCGAAGTTGAATCCGGAATCGAATGCATTCTCCAAATACGGCGCGATGACCGCAGCGGAATTATCCCAAATCTCCCCGACGATATAAGCCTCCGGGTTCACTTCATTCATGCTGGCTCGGAATTCCTGCCACCAAGCCGTATTCTTGGCCGTGGTCGCCTCGCCTTTATCGGACATCAGATCCTCGTAAATATGCTTGGCTGCATCGATCCGGAAGCCGTCGACGCCCAGCTCCAGCCAGAACTTCCCGATATCCTTCATCTCCTCGCGGACCTTCGGATTATCGAAGTTCAGATCCGGCATTCCGCCCCAGAACGTGCCCATGTAATGCGCCCCGTTCATCTCATGCCAAGGGGAGCCGCTTCCCGCCGCGCTGGATCCGGAAGGCGTTTTCCCTTGATCCTCGGCCCAGATGTACCAATCGCGGGTGCCCGAGGCCTTGTCTTTCGCAGCCTGCTGAAACCAAGCATGCTCCGTGCTCGTGTGGTTGACCACCAGATCCATAATGATCTTGATCCCGCGCTTATCCGCTTCGGCAAGCAGCGCCTTAAAGTCATCCAGCGTCCCGTAATCCGGGTGAATGGAACGGTAGTCGGTCACATCATAGCCGTGATAGCTCGGCGAAGGATGGATCGGCATCAGCCAAATCCCCGTCACGCCAAGATCCTCCGAGGTTTCCGGATTTCCGTCATTCAAATAATCCAGCTTCTCAGTGATCCCTTGCAAGTCACCGATCCCATCCCCATCGGAATCATAGAATGAACGCACGAAAATTTCGTAATAGACGTCGGAAGGCAGCTCATCCACCTCCGTTTTCCCTTCTGGCGCAGGCGCTTTCGTATTCGGTTGTTTCGATTCCGAAGCCGCCGGCGGCTTCGCTTCCTCTTGCGGCGCAACCGCGGTGCCGCTGCAGCCTGCAAGCAGGCTTCCCGTAAGCGCAAAGGCCGTAAGCCATATCGGCAGAGCCCTGCGTCTTCCCCATGTATTTCGTATCACGCTGTTTCCCCCTGTTCGCTCACGGAGCTGATATTCATCGAGTCATTCCGCTTATGTAATCTAAAGTATTTTCATGTATAATCAGAAAGCGCAAACGTTTGAATTAAAAAGCACTAGATATTTCCAATAAAACGGTTACATAATAAGGTCTGGTATTAATTCCATCTTCAGCGGTTGATAACGGCCTGTTTTTGATCCCACTCTATCATAACCCACACTTTCGTTTTGTTAAATCGTTTGCACAATGCCATTTTAAGTTGTTTTCCGGTTTTTTCTGGCCATAATACCGGCCTTCCTTCCGTTTTCTAATCCTTGCTTCTTTTTTGATGCATTTGTGAAATAATTGCGTTGGACTGACTTGGATACGTATTTACAAGCCTATCGATTAACGTTAATATAGCAGTGTGAAACCGTTTAACATACCGGATCAATATGCCTTTAGATCAATAGGTATCCACGTATACACAGGGCCTGACAGACCCACAATTTAATAAAGAGGAACGGTCGGCGAACAGCGGAAAGTTACTCTTGTGAAATAAGGGAGACTCCAGTAGTCGCTTTCTTATTTTCAAAAAAACGCAAACGGTTCCACTGGAGGTCCTATTATGTCAGTAACGATAAAAGATGTCGCAAAACGAGCGGGCGTATCCCCCTCCACCGTCTCTCGGGTGCTTTCCAACCACCCAAGAATCAGCCGCGAAACCTCGCGCAAGGTGAAAGAGATCATGGAGGAAATGGGCTACCATCCCAATATTATGGCCAAGAGCCTTGTTTCCAAAACGACAGAAAGCATATGCGTCATTCTGCCGAAACCCGCGGAGGAATTGTTCCTCAACTTATTCTTCATGGAGCTGATCCGCGGTATCGTCACCCAAGCGAACCGTTCCGGATACGATGTCGTTCTCAGTTCGGGCGGCAACGAGAAAGAGGAAGTCGAAGCCGTATCCCGCCTTCTTAACGGCCGCCGCGTCGACGGCGCCATCTTGCTTTACTCCAGGCAGGACGACCAGGTCGTTGATTTTCTGAAATCGAACAACTACCCGTTCGTGCTTGTCGGCCGGAGCGAGAAATATCCTGACCTGTTATCGGTCGATACCGATAATGTGCAGGCAGCCTATGATGCAACCAAGCATTTGATCTCGCTTGGGCATCAGCGGATCGGTTTTGTCAGCGGGCCGCCAAACCTGATCGTATCCCAGGACCGGATGAAGGGCTACGGAAAGGCACTCGCCGATGCAGGCCTTGAAATGAGAAAAGAATGGATTGTCGAAGGCGAGTTCCTGCAGGAGAGCGGCTATCGCGCCATGTCCTTCTTCATGAACCTGCCCGAGCGACCGACGGCGCTTGTCATTGTCGACGACATTGTCTCTTTCGGCGTGGTTCGCGGACTGCACGAGCTGGGGTATAAAGTTCCCCAGGACGTTTCGATCATCAGTTTCAACAACATCTCATTGACCGAACTATCGACCCCGCCGCTGAGCAGCGTTGACATCGGCATCTATAATCTGGGTTATACCGCCTCGCAGGCGTTGATCCAGACGATTCGCAACGATGACAACACGATCCTGCCGCACCGCTATATTATTCCGCATCGATTGATGATCCGCGAATCCTCGATGTTTTCGCCGCCGAAATCTTGAGTGTCGACGAATTTGCGGAGCATAGCAAGAAGTACTTCAAAATAAAGAAGCATCCTGGTGCTTCCTTTATTTTTGCAGCTTGGTTCAAACGTTTGCACTAATTCCTTAAGGAGGATGATCATGTCAACCCTATCCGCTTGTTTATTCGATCTGGACGGTGTGCTCGTGGATACCGCCAAGTATCACTACATTGCCTGGAAGCGTCTTGCCGGAGAGCTCGGGTTTGAATTCACGGAGCAGGACAACGAACGCCTGAAGGGAGTAAGCCGCATGGCTTCCCTCGATATTCTGCTTGAGGTTGGCGGAGTATCGCTGGATGAAGACGCAAAGCTGGCGCTGGCCGAGAAGAAGAATGCTTGGTATGTCGAGTATATTTCCAATATGGACGAATCCGAGATTTTGCCTGGAGCCCTCGAATTTATCCAAGCCTTGAAAGACCGCGGCATCAAGGTTGCGCTGGGCTCCGCCAGCAAGAACGCGATGCTGATCCTGAACAATACCGGCCTGACGCCTTACTTCGACGCCATCATCGATGGAACGAAGACCAGCCAAGCAAAGCCGGATCCCGAGGTATTTACGCTGGGAGCTCGCGAGCTTGGCGCCGCCCCTGACGCCTGTGTCGTATTCGAGGATGCCGAGGCCGGAATCGAAGCCGCCATCCGGGCGGGAATGCGCAGCGTCGGCATCGGTTCGCCCGAAACCTTGGGGCGCGCCAACCTCGTCCTTCCTTCCCTGGAAGAGTTAACGGTGGACCGACTGCTGGAGTTATAAACGTGTGAGCACATGCGTTTACAGCATTCAGCAGCATCATCCCATATAGATATGCAACCATTTTTCCTAAACCTAAAGGAGCCGATGATTGTGAAACAATATTTAAAGCTTGATGAATGGTCAATTATTGAAGAGGGCTTTGATCCTCACACGCATGAAATTTCAGAGAGTATCTTCAGTATCGGTAACGGATTCATGGGCCAACGCGCCAACTTTGAGGAGTCCTACAGCGGTTCCTCCCTGCAGGGCAGTTACATGGCCGGGGTGTATTATCCGGATAAAACACGCGTAGGCTGGTGGAAGAACGGTTATCCTGAATACTTCGCCAAAGTGCTGAACAGCACCAACTGGATCGGCATCGGCATTGAAATCGACGGCACGCCGCTGGATTTGGCCAAATGCACGGTGAAGGATTTTGTGCGCGAGCTGAATATGAAGGAAGGCTTCCTCTCCCGCCGCTTCACCGCTGTCATGGAAGACGGCAAGGAGCTCCAGATCGAGGCGGTTCGCTTTGTCAGCATTGTACGCCACGAGATCGGTGCCATCCGGTATGCCGTAACGCCGCTTAATTTCGCTGGAGAGCTTACGGTTACGCCTTATCTCGATGGCGATGTGAAGAACAAAGACTCCAACTATGACGAGAAGTTCTGGCTCGAGGTATTCAAGGAAGCCGCGCAAGGCTCGGCCGCATTGACCGTAAAAACCAAAAAGCTCGATTTCCATGTTACCTCCGTTATGTCTTATTACCTTGTTAAGAACGGGGTGAAGCTGGATCTTCAAGCCGAGCTGATCGAGAAAGAGAAATATGCCGCGAACCGCGTAAGCGTCCCCGTATCCGAAGGCGAAGCCGTTACCATCTATAAATACGTGGCCAACGTCACTTCCCGCAATCATGGATTCGGCGAGTTGGTGGATGCTGCGCGTGCCGTGCTGGAACCGGCGGTGGAGACCGGATTTGAACAGCTGCTGAAGGAGCAGGCAGATGCCTGGGGCGACAAATGGAAGGAAAGCGATATCGTCATCGAAGGCGATGTGGCGGCCCAGCAAGCGATCCGCTTTAACATTTTTCAGCTGAACCAAACCTACAGCGGCGAAGACGACCGCCTGAACATCGGGCCTAAGGGCTTTACCGGGGAAAAATACGGCGGCAGCACCTACTGGGATACCGAGGCTTATTGCCTGCCGTTCTATCTGAGCACCGCCGATGCCAGCATCTCGCGCAACCTGCTGATCTATCGTTATAAGCACCTGGAAAAGGCGAAGGAAAATGCCAGAAAGCTCGGCTTCACCAAAGGGGCGCTCTATCCTATGGTGACGATGAACGGCGAGGAATGCCATAACGAGTGGGAGATTACGTTTGAAGAAATCCACCGTAACGGCGCGATTGCCTATGCCATCTATAACTATGTCAATTATACCGGCGACTTCTCTTACCTCGGCCAATACGGTCTGGAAGTGCTCGTGGAAATCTCCCGTTTCTGGGAGGAGCGCGTGAATTACGTGCCGGCGAAGGACCAGTATATGATGCTGGGCGTTACCGGCCCGAACGAGTACGAGAACAACGTCAACAACAACTGGTATACCAACCGCATTGCCAGCTGGACGATGGAATACACGATCGACGTGCTGGAGTATTTGAAAGAGAATGAGAATTCCCGCTATGCCGAGCTTACGGCGAAGCTTGCCCTGCAGGATGCCGAAACGGCCAAATGGCAGGATATCATCAGCAAAATGTACTACCCGGTAGACGAGGAACTCGGCGTCTTCCTGCAGCAGGACGGTTTCCTTAACAAGGAGCTGGTTCCGGTGAAGGAATTGGACCCTGCCCACCTGCCGCTGAACCAGAATTGGTCCTGGGACCGCATTCTGCGTTCGGTGTACATCAAGCAGGCCGACGTGCTGCAAGGATTGTTCTTCCTTGGCGACCGGTACGACCTGGCTACGAAAAAACGCAACTTCGACTTCTATGAACCGTTCACGGTACACGAGTCCTCCCTCTCGCCATGCGTACACTCCATTCTCGCGTGCGAGCTCGGGTACCAGGAAAAGGCGTACGAGATGTACCTTCGTACAGCCCGCCTGGATCTGGACAACTACAACAACGATACCGAGGACGGCTGTCATACGACCAGCATGGCGGGAACCTGGATGTCGGTTGTGCATGGCTTCGGCGGCCTGCGCGTGAAGGACGGCGTATTGCATCTGAACCCGTTCATTCCGGGGCATTGGTCCTCCTTCTCCTTCAAGGTGATGTTCCGCGGCTCCCGCCTGAAGGTTAACGTCAAAGGCCATGAAACCCTCATCGTGAACGAAACGGATACGCCCGCCGTCCTGAACGTGAGCGGCAAGGAATACGCCATCAGCGGATTTGGAGAGGTAACGGCTGCAAGATAAAAGGCACTGGAGCTTCAATGCGCCGGCCCATACAAAAACAAGAGCCCTGGAAAATCTTCCAGGGCTCTTGTTTTTACAGAAAACGGGCTCCTCTACATCATGGCTCATTCTTGAAGAACCCGTCTTCGTCCATGTCTGGCATCATCTGCAGGTTCGGCTTCAGCCATAAGCCGGGATCAGATAAATGCCATCGCTTTGCGCCTCCGTGCGGGGGAAATGCCGATTATGTATGTTATGAATAGATCAGTTGAGTATGAGGATCACGCGGAGGGCGCTCGGCTGGCTTCCCAAACAAATACCCCTGCGAAAGCTCGATCCCGATATCTCGGCAAAAATGAAACTCCTCCCGTCTCTCGATGCCTTCTGCAAGCACCATGGCCCCGAAATCATGAGCCATGTTCGTGATCATTTCGAGCTGCTTCTGCTGGGCGGGATTTCGATCGCAATGGTCGATAAGACTCCGGTCGATCTTCACATAATCCGGCTTAAGCTTAATCATCTGCTCCAATGTGGAATAACCTGCGCCGACGTCATCCATGGCTACCGAGATGCCGTGGCTTCGATATACCTCGAATATCGACTGCAAATGCTTCACATCGTCGATCTTCTCGGTTTCCACCACCTCGAATACGAAATCCCTCGGATCCAGATGGAGCCTGTCGATCGTATTGAAGGTGTGGCTCAGACACATCTGCGCATCGTATATCGAGGACGGCAGGAAATTCACGAACCGCTTCACGCCGATCGGAAGCCACTCGGCACTGGTCTCAATCGCACTGGTGCGTGCCGCCTGGTCCAGGAATGAATGCAGTCCGGTTTTTCGGGCTGTCTCAAACAGCTCGTACGGCTGGAACCGGAGTCCCCACTCTACCGGTCGAAGGAGAAATTCATAGGCCACGATCTGCTCGTTTGGATCCACGATGGGCTGCATGTAGCTCGTAAACTGCTTATGTAAAATGACATTCACCATATCATAATGCTCCATCTGCAGTTCGAACTTCTGCATAGGGATCCACGAATGCCGGATTTGCGGAGCTCCTCCACGGGTAACACAGAAGGACAGCTCTTGACGAATCTTCAGCGGAAGGGGTTGCAGACACTCGATGATGGAGATCAGGTCCGCTCGTACCTTGTAGTTCACAGCACAACCCTCATTGTTCTCTTGTACCGCGTAGCCGTTCACTGCCAGCAATTGAATAAGCTCACCACTTGCAGGCTTCATATGAATGGTCCCCTGGTCCTCAATCGGTTCAAAGGTGCTGCAATTGTCGCAAATCATGTTCGTCCTCCTTGGCAAGCTAGCTCTCACTATGCTTCTTATCGGCATTTTGAATATGATTTCTTTGCATTTTATGGATTTTATATCGAAGTTATGACCTATTTTGCGAGAAATGCGCAAGATTCGTGCAATGATTGCGCTAAATTCTACAATAATCGACTTATATTGCTCTTAACAACACATTGTCGATATCCGAATCTTTTGTCTATTCGACTTTTTGATCCAACAGCTGCAGCAGCATCGTTCGTTCCACATCGAAATGCCAGCGGGCGTTTCGCTCTTTGGCCGCATACATCGCTGCATCCGCGCGACCGATCAGCTCTTGGTCGTTCCTGGCATGATCCGGATAGACCGCGATGCCGATGCTCGGCGTGGTTCGGACCTCATGCCCTTCCAGCTCATACGGCTCGCTCAGCATCGTCCAGATCTCTTCCGCCATCCAGATCAGTTCCTGATCCTCGCCGGCCGGATGAATCACTACCGTAAATTCGTCCCCTCCTAAACGGGAAACCAGAACGCCTTTGGATTCAAGGGTTTGAAGACGGGTCGCGACCTTGCGAATCAGCAAATCGCCGGCACGATGGCCGTAGCGGTCATTCACTCGTTTAAAACGGTTCATATCCATATATAGAAGCCCTACGCGGGAACCCGCACGGTCCGCCTCCTGCAGCGAGCTCGACAGCCTTGCGTTAAAGTAGCGGCGGTTATAGAGTCCCGTAAGATCGTCGCGATGCGCCAAGGTCTCGCTCTGCATCAAGCTTTGATGCAGCTGGTCAAACAAGCGGTCATTCTCGAACTGGATCAGGATCTGCCTGATCAGAATCAGGATGACGCACAGGGATAAGCCGGTAAAAAGCCCGTTCCACCCTCCGAACCGCTGCACCATAAGGGCAAACATCCCGCCAAGCACGCTGTAGGGAAGCAGATATCTTACGATCAGATTTCCGAACGAACGGGGCTCCCTCTCATCCAACGATTGATTTCGGGCATCGGGAGCTGACCGCCCTCCTGCCAAACCAATGATGAATACCGATAACGTATACAGTGGGTACAGGTATGAACGAACTTCAACACCCTTATAATCGACGAGATACATATGCAGAACATCGGCGGCAATGTACATGCTCCCGCCGAGGCACATCAGGAAGACTGCCCGTTTCCTTAACTGCCCTGTGTTAAAATACAACACCAAGGTGAAGAAAATAAGCACCGTTGCGCACAGCGGGTACAGCATGTCCACCCACAGCTTTCCCCATAAGGCTTCATTCGCCAAACCGTTAAGCTCGGGCTTGATGAAATATTCCCAGCCTACCGTCATGACCGTTATGCCAACGATCACGATATCCAGCATAAACCGCACTCCCCGAAACGAACCTTGTACGTGCCGGAACAAATAAATGAGGGCACCTGCAAACAGGATGATTTCGAATCCCCAGAATAATTGAGTCGAAATTGTACGGGAAGCGCTCTCTTTCCCCAGCCAAAAATAACAAGCATCGATGATTCGAGCCGAGGCATCCGCCATCAGCCCGGCACTTGCGATAAGCCAAAACCTTCGAAGATGCGGCTCGTAATGCCTACTGATCCGTAGTAAATAGACGGAAGCGGCAGCGGCAGCCATAATGACTAGAACACGCTGAAGCAATAAAGCATCAGGCATCCACAGAACGGTCATTATCTGAATGAATGCATATATGATGGCGAGTCGAATCCACAGATGATCTGCTGGAGTTGGACTCATAAGCATTCCTCCTCGGCCAAAAGGCAAGCTTTCTTCAATGCTTGTTTGTTAGGTCTTTTGAATTAATAGTTATAGTTCTCATGATACTTTTTACCCACCTAAAAGTAAAGATGAGGAAATGAAAGAAAGACCATCGATTCTACTCTATTAAACCATCGCGCTCCAAAAGCTTTCCGTCCTCAAGACCCACTTGACGTATAGGAATTATATGATAATATTTCAGTCATATCTCATATGAATCGGAAAGGGTGTTTAGCCTTGTCACAGAAACGATTGGATCATGTCGGCATTGTCGTCCGGGACCTTGAAGCCACGATTGCTTTTTACACAACCGTCGTCGGACTTGAACTGAAGGATCGCCTTACCCATACCAATGGCGTCATCCAGCTGGCATTCCTCGGATTTAACGGCAGCGACGAAACGGAAGTCGAGCTTATCCAGGGTTACAGCGACACGCTTCCCGCAGAAGGCACCGTCCATCATTTCGCCGTCAGCACCGATAACATCGAAGCGGAATATGTGCGCGTACAGGGACTGGCCGTACCTCATCTTGACGAGGAAATCGTAACGCTTCCGAACGGGTACCGCTATTTCTTCGTCCACGGTCCCGAAGGAGAATGGATTGAGTTCTTCCAGCGCTAACCGCTGGCGAACAGGATCCTATCAAAATGCTTCATCCCGTGAATGGTTAACGGGGTTCATTCTTCCAACCGCACAAGCCATGTCCAATACGAAGACCTGCCTCGTTCGCATCCCCTTCCGAACTAGACAGGTCTTTGCGTTAGGACTATAATAACGGATGTAACGTCCGAAACTTCATAAATCCCGGGGGAGCTGGAAATTGGCCGGCTGAGAGTGTATCCGATGATACTGACCCTTACACCTGATCTGGGTAATGCCAGCGTAGGAAGTCCATGTTTGCGGCAGCTATGATTTGCCGTGGTATACACTTACGCCGTCATGCGTCCTGATATCATTCAGGGCGCTTTTTTTGTGGAGTTAACGAGGTCATAGAAAGAGAAAGAGAATTCAAAGGAGAGAAGACAAGATGAAGAAGGGAAAATGGATGGCGCTGCTTCTCGCTTGCGCCCTGCTGATGGTTGCGGCGGGATGCGGTACAGGCGGACAGAACGAAAATACAGGTACCGAAGGCGCAGACGGCCAGGCGGCCGAAAAGCTCCGCGACGTACAGCTGATGCTCGATTGGTCGGCCAACACAAACCACACCGGACTGTATGCAGCCAAGGAGCTCGGGTATTATGAGGAAGAAGGGCTTAACGTCCAGATCGTCCAGCCGGGGGCCGGCGGAACGGATACGCTGGTCGCATCCGGCAAGGTGCCGTTTGGCATCAGCTACCAGGAAGGCGTCACGCTTGCCAGAACCCAAGGCCTGCCGCTTGTCTCCATTGCGGCGATTATTCAGCATAATACATCCGGCTTTGCCGCCCCCAAGGACAAGGGGATCGTCAAGGCTGGCGATTTTGAAGGGAAATCCTACGGCGGCTGGGGCTCGCCTGTTGAGGAAGCCGTCATGAAATCCATCATGGAGATCGACGGTGCCGATGTCAGCAAAGTAAATATGGTTAACATGGGCGATGCCGATTATTTTACGGCCGTCAAACGCGATATTGATTTTGCCTGGATCTTCTATGCCTGGACCGGTATCGAAGCCGAGCTCCGGAACGAGCCGCTTGACATGATCTATGTGAAGGACTACTCCGAGCAGCTTGACTATTACACGCCGGTGATCGTAACGAACGAGAAGCTGATCCAGGAGGACCCGGAGCTTGTCAAAGCATTCATGCGGGCGACCTCAAAAGGATACGACTATGCGATTCAACATCCTGAGGATGCGGCTGCCCTGCTGACGAAGGCCGTTCCCGAGCTGGATGCCGAGCTGGTTCATGCCAGCCAGAAATGGCTGAGTCCCCGCTATCAGGATGATGCTGCCCGCTGGGGCGAGCAGAAAGCCGAAGTATGGTCGGGGTATGCAGACTGGATGTTTGAACGCAAGCTGCTCGAGAAGGAGCTTGATGCGGACAGCGCCTTCACCAATGAATTTTTACCGGAGAAACCATAGGATGCATTTAATTTGGAAGAGAGACGGCCTGTCCGGCAGGCTGCCTCTCTTCCATTACAATATAGCTTGCATGAAAGGATGAGTTTAGATGGCAAACACCCTCTTGAGCATACAAGTGATACCCAGAACGCCGGATGGAGGCGACAGCATTCCTTATGTGGATGAAGCGATTCGGGTCATTCAGGAGTCGGGCGTGAAATACGAGGTCCATGCGCTCGAAACCACCTTGGAAGGAGAGCTTTCCGAGCTGCTGAAAATCGTTGAGCGCATGCATGAGGCGCTGGTGAAAGCGGGAAGTCCCAGCGTCATATCCCAGGTCAAAATCGCGCACCATCCGGGCGGCATCAGCATGGATAAGCTGACTGAGAAATACCGTCCATGAGAAAAGGCTGGTGGAGCACCGTTTGGCCGCCCGCTGCAGCGGTCCTTTTCTTTTTGACGGTATGGCAGGCCGCGGTATCGGTATTCGATATAGAGCCGTATATTTTGCCGGCGCCGACGGCCATCGGGCATGAAGCCGCCACCGGCGCCTCCGGCCTATTTCAGCATACGCTGGCCACGCTGCAATTAACCCTGGTCGGATTTATGATCGGTACGGCGATCGGCCTTGTCATCTCGTTGGCCCTGCATCTGGTGCCTTTTCTCAAAACAGCCCTTTATCCGCTTCTTATCCTTAGCCAGAACGTGCCGACGATCGCTCTCGCCCCGCTCCTCATGATTTGGTTCGGCTTCGGCATGCTGCCCAAGGTTATCGTGATTACCCTGGTCTGCTTCTTCCCCGTAGCCGTTGCCGCCCTGGACGGACTGGCGCGTACCGACCGAACCATGATGAATTACATGCAGATGGCGGGAGCCACTTCATGGCAGATCTTCACCAAGCTGGAGCTGCCGCATGCGCTCCCCTCCATCTTCTCCGGGATCCGCATCGCGGCCACCTATTCGGTCATGGGTGCGGTGATCGGGGAATGGATCGGCTCGGACCGGGGCATCGGCTACTATATGATGCTGCAAAAATCCGGCTACCGCACGGACCGGGTGTTTGTTGCCATTCTGATCATCGTCCTGCTCAGCCTGCTGATGGTGCTGCTGATCACCCTGCTGGAGAAGCGCCTGATCCGCTGGAATCGAAAAGGCTAGAACCACGGTGAACGGACATTTTCCAACCTATATAAAAGGAGGCTGTTTAGCGACATGACATATCAAGTATCCCTGCCGGATCATGACGGGCAGCGCCGGTCATCTACCGCGGTCCCGCCAGCGCCTGCCCTTGAGGTTCGCAGCCTTCATATCACCTTCCGCGAACGGCGCAGCGAAGTGCACGTGCTGGATGGCCTTTCGCTTCAGGTGCAGCCCGGGGAATTCGTCTCCTTGATCGGTCCTTCAGGCAGCGGAAAGAGCACGCTCTTCCATATCATCGGGGGGTTAACGGCTCCGGATGCGGGCTACGTACTCATGGACGGTCAGGACGTGACCGGAGAGAAAGGCCGCATCGCCTATATGCCTCAACAGCCGGCCCTCTTCCCTTGGCGTACGGTGGAGGACAACGTGCTCCTTCCCGAGGAGCTGAGAGGCACCTCGAAAACCGCCGCCAGGGAAAATGCCCGCAGCTGGATGGAACGGGCCGGGCTTGCCGGCTTCGAGAAGGCGTATCCGCATACCCTTTCAGGGGGGATGCAGCAGCGGGCCGCCTTTCTGCGCGCGCTGATGAGTCCGCAGGAGGTTATGTGCCTGGACGAACCGTTCAGCGCGCTCGACGCTCTGACACGCGGCGATATGCAGCGCTGGCTGCTCGATATCTGGGAGGATACGCGCCGTTCGGTGCTGATGATTACCCATCATATCGAGGAAGCGCTGCTGCTCTCGGACAGCATCTATATCCTGTCGGCGCGGCCCGGAACGATCCTGAAACGTGTGAAGGTCCCTTTTCCCCGTCCGCGCAGGGAAGACATCCTGAACGACCCGTCCTTTATCGCGCTAAAAACCGAAATCTCCGCCATCATGCGCGAAGAACAGCACAAGCGTTGAGCCGCATAGGCAGGATACAAATGCCTAAGCTCCTGTATCCATTATTCAAGAGCGCTTCTCGGAGGCGTACAAGCGAGGTGATGTAACGATGAAATCATTCACGCAGACGGAAACGAATCTCCCTCTGCTGGACACCCATATTCATCTGGATTCTTATGCCTTCTCCGATCAGCAAACGATTCTTGCGGATATCCGCAAAAGCGAAGTTCAGTCCATCATCTCCGTTTCCATGAACCTGGCTTCCAGCAAGCGAAACCTGGAGCTGGCCAGGGAGTACGGACCGTTGGTGTGGCCGGCATTTGGTTATCATCCGGAACAGCCCGTCCCTTCCCCTGAAGAAACCAAGGAACTGCTGGATTGGATGGCTAATCATGTCGACGACATGATTGCCGTCGGAGAGGTCGGCCTGCCCTATTATGCCAGGCTGGAAGCCGAAACGGAGGGTCGGCCGTGGGATAACCGCCCTTACGAATGCCTGCTTGAGCAATTTATAGCATTTGCGAAGCGGCATCATAAACCGGTTATACTGCACGCTGTATATGAAGATGCGGATACCGCATGTGATTTGCTCGACAAATATGGCGTCACCCGCGCCCATTTCCATTGGTTCAAGGGCTCCCGTGACACCTTGCAGCGGATGGCGGATAAAGGCTGCTATATCTCCTTCACGCCCGACATTCTTTATGAGGATGAAATTCGCGATATTGCCCGTATGTATCCCGAGCATCTTGTCATGACCGAAACCGACGGCCCTTGGCCGTTCGATGGCCCGTTCACCGGACAAATGACCCATCCTAAGATGACGGCTTCCGCAGCGGCGGCATGGGCCGAGCTTCGCGGGCTGGCCGTTTCCGAGGCTCGCAGGATTTTTTACGAGAATGCGGTTAGACTTTACGATCTATAAAAAAAAGAATTCCCGTTCCATTCAAGCCGGTTGTTTACGCAATCGGTTTGTTTTCTTTAAGGAACCGGTTATATTGGTTAATCAGTTCATCGAGCACGATCGATTGCCTGAGGACTTTAGGATGGTTAAAATCACGATACCGCTGCTTCATTTTATGAAGCTTATTTCTTTCCTGCTCGATATCAAACCTAATGCCTTCCTTCGTTTTCATGACTTTATGTCCTCCCCTCATGTAATATTTTATGCTTTAATGTAAAATTATAGGATGTTTGATGTTAGACATCAGGGGCCTAAAATTGAAAGGGACAGGTCCCAAGAAACAAAAAAAACCACAATGCGAGCTCACTCGCATTATGGTTTGGATTTCGGTTATTTCACAAATTTCTCCTGATACGCCTTCGAGATCTCCTCTGTAATCTCCTTCATCTTCGGATCGCTTTTAATCGTTTCGATCAATTTATCGTACGATTCAACCGGTTCCTTGCCGGTAATGACCATGACCCGCATATCCTCTACTTTCTTGGAAATCTCGGGATAGTATTTGTTATAGGCTTCGGAGTAGAGCTCGCCTGAAGGATTCGGCACCTTAACCGTCTTGCGCTCCGTAACGATCTCTACGTTTCGTTCATACACCTCGTCCGGCATCCCTACCGCATTGATGGCCATATCGTCGCTGACGAGGTGAATCATATTGTTCAGGTTTCCATCTCCCGTCTTATCGGTGACGGCTTGCGGCGTTGCGACCTTCTTCCCGTTCTCCAGATTGTAATGGACGCCTTCGATTCCGTAGGTCAGCATCTCGTTTCCTTCTTGGCTGTAGCCATAGTCGAAGAACTCGAGGATCTTCTTGACCTTGGCCTCAGGCACTTTCTTCGGAATGAGGTACACGCCATAGTACGGGGAGCCTGAAGGCGTATACTTTACCCCGTTGGCATTCTCCAAGTAAGCAAGCGGCATCAAATCCGCCTTGGGATCAACGTCCTTCACGGCTTTGCCGGTTACCCAGGCATGGTTCATGGACATGCCGCCAACCCCTGCCTTGGCGCTTCGCATCGTATCCATCACCTGGGAGAACTTCATGATGGCAAAATCTTTGGGGAACAGGCCCTCGTCATAAGCCTGCTTGATCCACAGCATGGCCTCCCTTGACGCGTCCGATGTAATAATCGGAGACAGGGTGTTATCCGGCTGGAGCTTCCAGCCCCCTTGCGTTTCATTAAAGATATTATAAATATACGCGAGCGCGCTCGGATTAGCGGCATACGGAATCTCATCCGCCTGTCCGTTACCATTCGGATCCTGTTCCTTGAAAGCCTTTAACACGTTATGGAACTCATCCAGCGTTTTTGGCGTTTCCAGCTGAAGGGCATCCAGCCAATCCTTGCGGATCATCGGGAACACCCCGCCCCCATAGCTTGGGTAGTAACGCGGAATCACGATGTTCTTGCCGTCCACCTTGGTGATTTCCCACATTTCCTTCAGCTCTTCGCGATTTAAATTGGGGTAGTCTTTGAGAAAAGGGGTCAGATCCCAGAAGACTCCCTGCTTCAGCATCTTCTGCAGCTGCGGGTTCTGCATCGTTTCCACGAAAGTAACCTCCGGAAGGTCGCCGGACGCAAGCATGACATTGATTTTCTCTTCGGCCGTGGATGGGGACAACCACGTAATATTCAACTTGGTATTGGTGCGTTTCTCCAGCTCTTTCCAAAGCGGATTGGTGTTGTCTATGAATTCGGTGGCATAATTCAAGGTCTGTATCGTGATGCTTGTAGGTTCACTGCTGTCTGTCCCGCCCTCGCTGCCGCTCGAGGGACTCCCGCCGCGGCTGCCGCATGCGCTAAGCAAGAGCGAACTTGCTAAGAGCAGCACCCCCGACATTTTTAAAAACGACTTGCTCGGCTTTGCATCCATTTTTTTCATCATTAGACCTCCCTGTTTATGATACCTCTTTCCTGACTGACCATGTTGGAAAAAGAAAACCGTATATCGGATCATTCCTTGACGGAACCCACCATCGCCCCTTTGGCGAAGTGCTTCTGCAGGAATGGATACACTAACATGATTGGAACGGTAGCAATGACGACCGCTGCCATTTTCAACGTTTCCGTCGGAACCGGACGGTTCACCTGGAAGGCAAATCCCCCGCCGCTTCCCGATCCCATTGTCGTGGGATCCACCAGCATATTTTGGAGCAGCACTTGCAGCGGCCACATCTTCTGGTCATTAATAAACATCAGCGCGTTGAAGTACGTATTCCAATAGCCGACCGCGAAGAACAATCCGAAAGCCACCAGCGCCGGCAGCGACAACGGCAGAATGATTCGCCAGAACACGCCGATATCATTGGAGCCGTCGATCATCGCGGCTTCCTCCAGACTGTCCGGAATGCTGTCGAAGAATCCCTTCATGAGCAGCACATACCACGCGCTCGTCAAGCTCGGCAGGATCAGCGACCAGACGCTGTCGATGAGTCCCACGTTTCGGACGACCAGATACAGCGGAACCAGCCCCGGCGTGAAGAGAAAGGTGATTAACACCATAATCATGATCGCCTTGCGAAACCGAAGCCGTTTTCGGGACACCGCGTAAGCCATCCCCCCGGTAACGAGCAGACTGAGCATCGTGCCGACCGTGGCCAGGAACACGCTTATGGAGATCGAGGTGACAAACAACCCGTTGGACAGTAAATGCTTGTAAGCATCCAGCGTCCAATCCCGCGGCCATAATATCAAGCTTCGTTGATAATACTCCACCGGATCGGTAAATGACAGAATAACGGTATAGTAAATCGGAAATATCGTTGCCAAACCGATGATCAGCAGCAGGCCGTTGTTGACGAAGCCGAAGAGCCCGGTTTTCCATCCTTTCTCATGCATGCTTTACTCCTCCTTGTCTTCGCCCGTCCTCTAGTACAGGCTTTCTTGACCGTATCGCCTCGCCAATCGGTTGGCCGAGACCACCAGGATGACGCCGACGATCGATTTGAACAACCCGATGGCCGTACTGTAGCTGAATTCTCCCTGCCTTATCCCCACCCGGTATACATAGGTATCGAACACTTCGGCTACATTGGTGACGGGCGCATTCATCATCAGATAGATCTGTTCGAATCCGGTATCCATGATCGTTCCCAGGCGGAGGATCAACAGAATCAGGATCACGTTGCGCATCGCGGGCAGGGTAATATGCCATATCCGTCTCATACGGCCTGCACCATCCATGACGGCTGCCTCGTATAATTGCGGATCCACTCCGGCGATGGCCGCGAGGAAGATGATGGTCCCCCATCCGACTTCCTTCCAGATGGATTGTGCCGTCAGCATGCCCCAGAAATAGTTCGGATTGGAGAGAATATCGACCGTTCCCCAATCCATGGTAACGAGCCACTTATTGAACAAGCCCTCCGATTGAGAGAACATGAGGTAGGTCAGCCCATAGATCAATACCCAGGATAAAAAATGGGGGATATACACCAGCGATTGAATGGTCCGTTTATAGAAGGAGCTTCGTACCTCATTCAGCATCAAGGCTAAAATAATCGGCGCCGGGAAAAAGAAAATCAAGCTCAGGAAGCTAATCGCCAGCGTATTGCGCAGCAGCATCCAGAAGTCGTCGTTGGAGAAAAACCGGGCGAAATGCTCGAAGCCTACCCAAGGGCTTCCGAACACTCCGAAGTACGGCGAGTACTCCTGGAAAGCAATGACGAGATTCGTAATCGGAATATATTTGAAAATGATAAAAAAGATAAGACCCGGCAACGCCAGCATGTATAAATACTTGTCGCGAGCTACATCCGACCGGATCCGCCCCCACTTCGTTTTGGATTTCGCGGGAATAGGGGCGCTCCCGCTTCCTTTTGCCGACTGAACGGTTTCTTGTGCTTTCATCGATACTCCCTCACTTTCAGCCTTGTCGTCTCGTTCAAACCTACCGTTCGCGGAACGTATCCCTAATGTAAACGGTTGCAGAATTGCCTGCAATTCCACTTTTTTTCCGTCGCGGCCCTTTCGCCTCTCCCTTCGATGCACAATACGGAAAAATGCCTGCCTGCCAAGCGTTTCGCATCATCCATTTCCTCGAATTGCACTTTTTTTCCTTGGTGCCGGAATGCCGTGTTCATCGGCATCAATAGGAAAATGTGATCTTTTCAACTAATCCCCTCTTTCGCTATGATAGTATTTAATGATTTTCCCGGCTTTCTTCGATCAGGCCTTGGATTTGTCTATGCCAACAGGGGGTTAGTGTTATGAGGCAACAGAATCCTGAATCCGGTTTCAAAGGTGTTATGTATTGGAGAAGCATCGCGCTTGCCGTGTTGATGACATGCCTCCCCATCTCGGCCATTACGGCCGTTTACCTATACGTGGGGAACCAGCATATGATCAACCAATATCAGCAGCGGAACGAGGAAGCCCTGGTGGACGCGGCGAGGCAAGTGGACGAGCAGTTCACCCAGCTGGTCCACTACGCGCTCAATATGGTGGTGAAGCCCCATTTCAAGCCTTCCTTGTCCGATATGGACTTTGTGTCGAATATCGAGGAGACGAACGAGCTGTTTAATACGCTCAACCTGGTGGAAAATGCCGATCCCCTTGTGGATCAGGTCTATCTCTACATCAAAAAGCAAAATAAAATCATGGAGCCCGATCTCGGGCTGCGGACATTGGATCAGGAACAGGATGCGTTAGGCTTCGGCCGGCTTATGGATGGAGATTCGGACATGTTCTGGGTACATGACCTGGAGCGGCCTTTCAATAAGGGGAGATCTTCCCATGCGCTCGTCATGCGGCTTCCCTTCAACGGTCATACGCCCTACGGGGCGATCGTCATCTACATCGATCCGTCGAAGCTGCACGTGATTCGCAACAGCGAGAATCTATCGTTCCTGCTCGACGATCAAGGCCATATCATCGGGGAATCGGGCATGAGCCGCAGCATGCCGAAGGCGATGAGCGCGATCCAGGAACAGCTGAAGCTTCCGGAGAATGCCAAGCGTACGAATCGTCTGCGGATGAAGGTTCCGGTCGATCAGGATGTGTGGCTGGTGAATACCGTCCAATTTGAAAAAATGCAGCGGAATTGGACCTATGTATCCGGCACGCCGCAGTCCACGATCATCGCTCCGACGAAGCCGTATACCCATATCATCCTGATCTGCTTTGCTTTTGCTCTCGCGGCATCCCTGGGCGCAAGCTGGTTTGCCTCCAAGAGGATGTATCGCCCTATTCGCAAAATGCTGCATATGATTGGAGGCGATCAGGCCAAGCAGACATCGCGGTACAACGAGCTCGATTATATTGAACACGAGTGGAAGCAGTACCGGTTCTCGCATGACACGCTTCAAAATCAATGGAAGCGATCCTTGCCCGCGATCAGGGAGGCTTACATCAATCAATTCTTGAGCGGGCAAGCCGCCCACCTGACGGAGTCCGAGTATGTGCTCAAGCTGCAAGAGATGGAGCTAGACATAACCAATAAACAGTTCTCGGCGATCGTTCTCCAGCAGCATACCCACGGGGAGGATCGGACGCCGCTTACTGAGAACGATCAGCATCTTCTCACCTATGCCGCTTTGAACGTGATTCAAGAGCTGGCAGAGGACGTTAGCGCCTATATGCATCCCATCAATTTCTTCGACGGCTCCTTTGGCGTCATCCTGATCGTTCCGGCCTCTCCTAAAGCAGACGAACAGACACGTATGATGAGGCTGCTGTGCGACCAGATCCTGCGGGCCCTGCGCGATACGCTGCGGGTGTCGGCAACCATCGTGCTGGGCGGGCCAAGCTCGACCTGGACCGATGTTCCCCATATTCTGGAACAGGCCAAGCGGGCGCTGCATTACCGATCCTTCGATGCCGGCAGCCAGCTGCTGGAAGCGGACACGGTGCTGTCCCAAAAAAACGACTGGATCGACTTTCCGCTGGAATTGGAGCAGGATTTCATACACACCCTGAACCTCGGGCTGCAAGGGGACGCGCTGCGATCCCTAAGCCGCTTCGTCACGGCGCTTCAAGCCGGGGGCGGCTCGGAGTGGCATGTCCACCATGGACTCATGCGTTTAATCACGAGCGTTCACCGCTCCATGCTGCAGGCCGGCTTAAATCCGTATCAGGTGTACGATTTCTCCAACCTGCAGGAGCAGCTGTCCCTGCTTCGCGACCCGAAGGCCTGCGTGGACTGGTTCCAGAAAGAAATCATCGAGCCCTATCTCGATCAGCTGACGAAGAACTTCAACAGCTCCATGAAATCGCTGGTCGAAAACGTGCTGGAGCAAATCGAGCAGAACGGGATGCAGGACTTGTCCCTGGATGCCATGGCCATGGAGGCCGGCGTCAGCGTATCCCAACTGAGCAAAGCGTTTAAACAGATGACGGGCACGAATTATATGGACTATCTGACGACCGTGCGCATGAACCGCTGCAAAGAATTGCTGCTGACCACGGATCTTCGCATTCATGAAATCGCGGAGGCCGCAGGATATCAGCCTCCCTACTTCAATCGCATGTTCAAGAAGCTGGAAGGGATCACCCCGGGTCAATACCGCCAGCAGGGAATCGGCAAATGAATCGGCATGTCATCCTGATCAATTAATCTCGTATAAAAAGAGCTCTCTGAAAAAGGGGCTGTCCCTTGGTCCGTACTTCATGACCTTGTGGGACAGCCCCTATTCTGTGTTGCGACTTACGTTCAGGCGTTGTACATTGTGGCACGCTTCCTGTGTTGTGCTTACGTTCAGGAGTCGTACATTGCGGCCACGCTTAGCGTGTTGTTTCTTACGTTCATGCGTTGTACATTGCGCAACGTTTTGCGTATTGTGACTTACGATGTGGCGTTGTACAGAGGGGCATGCTTCCTGGGTTGTGTTTACGTTCCGGAGTCGGACATTGCTGCTGCGCTAAGTGCGTTTTCGTATATCCATCTGTCCTTCCCCACGCTGCGTGTCAGTAGA